>JAFAZD010000408.1 GCA_019239955.1 Armatimonadota bacterium
ACAGAAACGATTTCCCCGCAGCAGTCGGCACAGTTGCTGCGGGATTCTCTGAGCGTCAGGCAGGCGCGGTCACCAGTCGGCCTCTTCACGCTGCCCAGCGTGGAGGCGATTCAAGTCGCGGCCCGCCGCAGCACCCTCGGGAATTCCACGCTGGAAACCCTGACCGCCGAACTGAATCAAGCAGGAAAGGCGAGTCCACAACAGACGACGGAACTCTACCTGAAAGTCAGGGCGCTTGCCTCCATTCATCCGGAGACATGTGCCCGACTAGGCCAAACGCTGGCAGGCGCACCTGTGAACAGTGTGACATTCCATGTCTTAAGCGATGCTCTCGCCGATGCGGATAACTCGCAGGCGCAGGCCGCCCTTGTCACGGTCATTGGTGCCCGGCCTGATGACGCCGATGCGTTACTGCGCCTGCTTCCAGGACTTGGATCGTTCCATCACCCGCTCCCGGCGGCTCAAGACATCATGGTCTGGCTGATGTCCTCAGCGGTCCCCAATGTTGCCTCCACGGCCCGGCTTGCCCTGGGTGCCATGGCGCACAACCTCGAGAGCACGGAATCCGGCCGAGCGCAACAGATCGTTGACCTGATCCTGCGGCAACTCGGCGGGGCAACTTCCCCACAGGAAATAGGGCAGATTCTGCTGGCGCTCGGCAATGCTGGCTCTGCCCGCGCACTCCCCGTCCTCGCCCACTACGCCGCCGACCCCTCCCCCGATTTGCGGGCGGCCGCCTTGAACTCCCTGAGATTCGTCAGATCCCAGGAGGCCGAGGCCCTGCTGGCGAGTGCGGGCGTTTTGGACCCGGACGCCGGGGTACGTCTCGTCGTGGCGCGCACGTTCAGTTTTCGCACAGCGACGCCGGCTGGCTTCCAGTCTCAGAAGCTCATGCTGCTGCAGGACCCGGACACGAACGTCCGACTCGCCGTTCTGAGGAATCTGTGGGGCGTCCGTCAGAAGTTCCCCGAGGTCGAAAACTTGATGCGCCGTGTTGCCCGACGGGATGCCTCGAAAGACGTCCGCAATGCCGCCGCAGAACTGTTGCGGCAAGCCACGACGCCTTACTAAGCGCGATCAGGAACCTGCGATCAGGCGCTGCTTGTGGTCACGGAGCATGGCCTGGTATTCGGGGGAGACCAGGTTATTGGCCCACATGATGACGGCATTCTCGCCGTTGTCGCTGTAGTAGTTCTTGCGGACGGCGACATCCTCAAAGCCGTACTTGAGGTAGAGGTTGTGGGCGACGGTGTTGCGCTCGCGGACTTCCAGGGTGGCGCGGGTAGCCCCGCGCGAGATGCCTTCTTCTAGGATGTCCATCAGGAGGCGCTCGCCGATCTTCAGGCCGCGCCGGTCGGGGTCCACGGCGATGGTGGTGATGTGGACCTCGTCCATGATGACCCACATGCCGGCGTAGCCGACGATGGTGCCGTGGGAGTCCTGGGCGGTGATGTAGTAGGCGTTGGGGTTGCCGACCTCGGTGACGTAGGCGCTGGACGACCAGGGCAGGGTGTAGCAGCGCCGCTCCAGGCGCGAGACGTGTTCAATGTCCTCCAGGCGCATCGGGCCGAGAAAGATGGCGGGACGGGCAGGCTCCTCGAAAGCCTCCTGGCTGAATGTGTCGTTGTCCGTCCTGGAGGTCGAGTCGATCATGGCGCGGGAGTCTTTTCCTTGGCCCTTCCCGCCCCCGATTCTGGGGGAGCTGGAGAAGACGGGACGGCGGCGGGGCCTTCGATCCAGTGCGCCCCGCCCTCAAAGTATTCTTTTTTCCAGATCGGGACGCGGGCCTTGAGCGTGTCCATGACCCAGCGGCAGGCCTCAAAGGCCTCCTCGCGGTGCGGGGCGGCGACGGCGACGGCGACGCTGCACTCACCGATCTCCAGGCGGCCCAGGCGGTGGGTCACGGCGACGGCGACGCCCCAGCGGCCCTCGGCCTCGGCGGCAATGCGTGCCAGTTCTTTTTGGGCCAGTGGGGGATGGGCCTCGTACTCCAAATACAGAACGCGGTTGCCGAGGGCGTTGTCGCGCACCGTGCCGGCGAAGGTGACGACGGCCCCGCAGCCGGACGCCTCCACCCGGCGGCTGACGGCGAGAAGGTCAATGGGGGCCTGGGTGAGTTCGATCAGGGGCGTGCCGCCGCTCATGGGGGGCATCAGCGCGACCTCGTCGCCATCCCGCAGCATGGTGGCGGCGTCGGCGTAGTCGGCGTTGACGGCGACTCGGGCGTAGGAGAGCAGCCCTTCCAGGCGCGGGTCCTCGCGCGCGAGCAGCGCGGCCAGGTCCGCGACGGTCGCGCCATCGGGCAAGGGGCGGGCCTGCTCGCGGCCGCCGGCGATGTCCTGGTAGTGGGCGAAGAACAGCACGGTGACGGTCATACAGCCACAGGATCAATGACAAGATCAGCGGTAGGGCGTAATACGCAGTTCACCCGCTTCATAGTCTTTCGAGAAAGTCGCATACTGGATGACATCCCTCAGGTCCTGCGCCTGATCATCCACGATCACCTTGACTCTGGGATAGGCGCGGCCTGTGACACAGACGCGCGCGGTGTGGTCCGCGTTTATCATACCCAACAAGCGCGATTTTTGGCGCGACATCTGCATCAGCGCGTCGCCCGCGCGGGCCTTGGCCGCCAAGGCGCGCCAGAGGCGCAGGCGGTCGCTCACGGGGAGGGCCGCGCCCGCCTCCTCCTGCGGCAGCAGTGCGCGGCAGAGGGCGTCGTTTTCCCGCAGTTCCGCGATGGTCCGCTGGGCGCGGTCACGGATGGCCTCCACCTCTTCGTACAGGCGCTTGTTGGGGCCCGCGATCAGGGTCGTGGGGACGCCGGAGTCGGAGCCGGCGATGCGGACTTCGATCAGGCCCTCGGCGTAGCAGGAGCCGCCGAGCAGGATGTCACCGACAGTGACACTGCGGCCCGCGCGGATGTGGGCGTGCATGGCCGACTCCCGGATGGCGATGTCGCCCTGCGGCGCGTCCAGCCGCGCCCCCTGGGCGAACCGGCAGGCGATGCTGCCTGCCCGGCTGCGGGCCGTGCCGAGCAGCCCGCCGGTGAGGACGATGTCGCCCCCGGCATCCAGGAACGCAGTCTCGACGTCGCCAAGGACATGGATACTCCCCGCGGCCTGCACCCTCAGGCCCTTGCGGACGTGGCCGTGGATACGCACATCGCCGTCGTGGCAGAGCGGACCGCTGCCGAGGTTCACGTCGCCGATGATCTCTCTTGGCTCCTGCTGAGTAGGCGGCATCGGCGTGGGATCGGGGAACAGGGATACGCGAGGGACGAGGGACACCAGGTTCTGCAGGGAGAGCAGGAAGACCGGGCTGGGCATCACCTCCAGGTCCCGCTCGGCCCCAGGCAGGCGCTGCTCCGCCTCCTGCATCCGGGGATTGTCCGGGGCCAACTCTTCGGCGGCGGGGGAGACGGGGGTGACGCGCAGCTTGCATGGGACGCCCGACTGCCCATAGCGCCCTGGCGTCGGCTCCTGCAAGATCTCGTAGGCGATGCGCTCCTTCGGCCAGTGCAGCAGCACCGCCGCCTTGTCCAAGGCGTCCTCCAGGCTCTTGCCCTGGACAACGAGGGATTTTTCCATGACCGAGATGTCCGCCACTCAAAAGGTGTTGTCGGATATATCGGCAGAAGCGGGCAGGTTTTTCAGTGCGTCTGTTCCGCCGCGACGTGGCGGATGGCCCGCATCAGGGAAGTCTCGTCGGTCGTATCCTGCCCGATTTCCCAGACCATGACTCCCCCCAGATGCTGACTGAGCGCGTAGCGGGTCTTCGCCTGGACCGTCTTTCGTCCGTTGAAGGCCAGACCGCTGACCTCGTCTTCGTCGGGCGTGGGGTGATACTGACGCACGACGTCGGCATAGGCCGGCGTCACGCTCGCGTCGGCGATCCCCTCCGCGTAGAACGGGATGCCCATGCAGACCTTCTGCGGCGGGACCCCCTTCTGCAGAAGTCCCTGTGTGTCGGCCTGAGCATGGGCAAGGCCGGCGCGATGGGCGTCATCAAAGTAAGTCATCAGGTTGAACTGATCCACGGCCGCCGAGGCCGCCGGGGTGATGTCCTGCCACGGGGCCATCGCCATGCTGAGGAGAAGTTTGTGAGGGACGAATGCGTGCTTGGTCTCGACCAGCAGGGCCATGAAGGCGTCATCCTCCCCCTTGTTCGCCGGAAACTCCCAGTCGTAGTCGGCCCCGTCAAACTTGTTACGCAAACAGAACTGCGTCAGCGCCCGGACAAACCGGGCCCGCTTGATCGGGTCAAGCGCCATCGGGCCGAACCCGCCGGAGCGGTCCGCGCCCCCCAGTGCCACCCGCAGCCGCAGGTGATAGCGGCGCTTGATGTCCCAGAGTTTCGCCTTCATCGCGGGCGTCAGGTGTGCCGCGTCAATTCCGCCGTCCCGCGTCGGCCCCACGGAGAAGAAGATTAGATCCGTCACGTAAGCCGTGAGGACCGGGTCAACCGCCGCGCGATAGTCCGGCAGATATGCGACAATGTGAAACCCCGGCTTAGTGGCAGGAGGCTTCGGAGGGAACGACACCTGAGACAGTACCGGCATCTGCGCCCAAACAGTGAATGAGAAGGCCAGCAGGCCAAGCAAGCTTCTTTTCATCCCTTCCCATGTGATGACCGTCAGACCATCTCTTGGTCGACGTAGCACCAGCGCCAGTCTTCCCCCGGCTCAAACGAGCGCATGATAGGGTGCTGCGTCTCGTGAAAGTGCTTCGTGGCGTGCTGGTTCTTGGAGGAGTCGCAGCAGCCGACGTGGCCGCAGATCAGGCATTCGCGCAGATGAACCCAGGTGTCTCCCATTTCCAGGCATTCTTTGCAACCCTGGCCGCTCGGCGTGACGTCCTGGATCTGCTTCAGGTGTGTGCATTTCGTTGACACAGTGGTCTCCTTAAGATATTGCATCCTGATATTTGACTTCGACGTGGATGCCGTCGAGGATTATGCCGGCTCATAAAATATACCGGCTCAGGTCCTCGTTCTTCACCACATCGTCCAGCTTGGCCTTGACATAGGCGGCGTCAATGGTCTGGGCCTTCTCATCGCGGTCGGGGGCATCAAAGGAGAGTTCGTCCAGGAGGCGCTCCATGATGGTGTGCAGGCGGCGGGCACCAATGTTCTCCATCTGGGCGTTGACCTCGGCGGCGATCCGGGCGATCTCGGTGATGGCGTCGCCCGTGAACTCCACGGTCAGGCCCTCGGTGGCGAGCAAAGCCCGGTACTGCTTGATCAGGGCGTTGCGCGGCTCGGTGAGAATCCGCTGGAGGTCGGCTTCGGTCAGGCTCTCCAACTCCACCCGGATCGGGAGGCGGCCCTGCAATTCGGGGATCAGATCGGAGGGCTTGGCGAGGTGGAACGCGCCAGCCGCGATGAACAGCACGAAGTCGGTCTTGACGGGACCATACTTAGTCTGAACGGTGCTGCCCTCGATGATGGGCAGGATGTCGCGCTGGACGCCCTCGCGGGAGACGTCGGGGCCGCCGCGCCCGCCGCCGTCGGCGCTGCGGCCCGCGACCTTGTCCATCTCGTCCACGAAGATGATGCCGCTCTGCTCGGCGCGCTCGATGGCCTCCTTGATCATCTGGTCCTGGTCAATCAGCGCGCGGGCTTCTTCGCCGGCGAAGTGTTCGCGGGCCTCCTGGATCGTGACGGTCTTCTTCTTGCGCTTCTTGGGCATCAGCGAGCCGAGCATGCCCTGCATGTCCATGCCCGGCATGTCGTCCATCGGCCCCTGCGGGCCGAGCACCTGCAGAAACGGCGTGGCGTTGCTCTCCTCGACCTCGATTTCGACCATCTCCTCGTCCTTCACGCCGCTGGCGATTTGGGCGCGCAGGCGCTCCCGAATCCGACCCTCCTGCTCGGCGCGGCGGCGGGCGTACTCGTCGCCGTCCTCCGGCTCCGCGGCGTGGGGCGGCTCCGGGGGTGGCTGACCGGGGCGGCCGAACAACTGGCCGAGCGCCTCCATGACGTTCTCCGCGCCGGCCTGGACCGTGGCGGTCGCGCGCTGGACGCGCTCCTTTGACCGGGGCTGCAAAATGTCCAGCACACGGTCAATGGCGCGCTCCTGCGCCTTCTCCTTAACTTCCTCCATCTTCTCCCGCTCGACCATCCGCAGGGACGCCTGGACCAGATCGCGCACCATCGAGTCCACGTCGCGCCCGACGTAGCCGACCTCGGTGAATTTGGTGGCCTCGACCTTGACGAACGGGGCGCGGGCGAGGGTGGCGAGGCGGCGGGCGATCTCGGTCTTGCCGACGCCGGTGGGGCCGATCATGAGGATATTCTTGGGGATGACCTCGTCGCGCAAGTCGTCGGGCAGGCGGCGGCGGCGGTAGCGGTCGCGCAGGGCGATGGCGACGGCGCGCTTGGCCGCGTTCTGCCCGATGATGTACTTGTCCAGTTCCGCGACGATCTCGCGGGGCGTCAGATCTTCCATAGGAAGATTATACCCGGAGGCGTAAGGAACCCCCTCCAGCCCGGCGAGCCTCGCCACCTCCCCCGAAACGGGAGAGGATGGGGGGACGGAGGCGCATTCGTTTTCATGATCTCATTTATCAACCGGGGCTTTGGGGACGTCTTCGGGGGCGACAAGCCCTTTGGCGGCGAAGGCGGCGAGCAGGGCGTCGTGGGCCTGGGCGAGTGAGTGGGCGGGAACGTTGGCGGTGACGACGGGGACGAGGCCGCTGAGGTTGCCGCCCTTGGGGACGAGCAGGCCGAGGGCGTCGCGGACGGCGGCGGGGGCGCCCGGCGGGGCGGTGTCGCGCAGGCGGCGGGCGACGGAAATGGCCAGGCGCGGCTCCTCATGGTCAGCGAGGGCGACGTGCAGGGCCGCCGTCAGCTCGCCGACATCGGCCGCCCACAACGCGGCGGGACCGCGTGTCAGGCTCAGCCAGAGGGCAAGGTCGTGCAGGTGGGCGTCGGTGTCTGTCTTCAATGCGTCGGCCTCGTCCAGTGTGGCGAGGATCGCCGCGACCTGCGGCTCGGTCTTGGCCTGTCTCTGCTCGTCTTTGGAGTATTGCATCGGCCTGCCGAGGCGGTCGGCCTCCGAGGCCGCCCAGGACTGCAGGGACGGCGTGGCCCCCATGGCTTTCAGAAGCGGGGCGAGCGCGGCGAACGCGCGCGCCTCGTCCCGGCGCAGGGTCACGGCCTGCTCGCTGAGTTCGACGATGCGCTGGCCTATGCCGGCGTCGTCGCCGGCGGGGATGTCACGCAGGCTCTTGACGGCCCCGATGAAGTGCAGGGCCTCCAGGCCGGGCAGGCGCAGCAGGAACTGCACCTGGAAGCACTGGGCCTGCGTCGCCGGGACGGTGGCGGGCGCGGCAGCGCGGGACGGCAGAACGGTGATGTCGGCCTGGGCAGTCAAAGAGAGCCACAGTAGGGGCATGGCGTGCCATGCCCCTACGACGGGCCATGCCCGGCAGAGGCGTCTCATAGCTCGTCCACCGTGATGTTGGCGTTGGTGTAGATGCAGATGTCGGCGGCGATGCGCAGGGCCTTCTCGGCGACCTCGCGGGCGGACAGGTCGGTGTTCTCCACCAGGGCCTTGGCGGCGGCCTGGGCGTAGGGGCCGCCGCTGCCGATGGCCGCGATGCCGTCGTCGGTTTCCAACACGTTGCCGTCGCCGGAGACGACCAGCAGGTGGTCGGGATCGGCGACGATCATCAGGGCCTCGAAGCGGCGCAGGATGCGGTCGGAGCGCCACTCTTTGGCGAATTCGACGACGGCGCGGCTGAGATTGCCGTGGGCGGCGTCCAGCTTGGCTTCGAAACGGTCAGCCAGCGCCATGGCGTCGGCGGCGCTGCCGGCGAAACCGGCGAGCACTTTGTTCTGGTAAAGCCGACGGATTTTCTTGGCCGTGTTCTTCATCACGGTCTTGTCCAGCGTGACCTGCCCGTCGCCCGCGACGGCGACGTGCCCGTTCTTTTTCACCCCCACGATGGTGGTGGCGTGCATAGTGATGTTCATAGGTTACATCCGCCTTTATAAAAGACAACGAATGAATTCGTCGCTCGGTAGCGCTTCGCGCTAAGTGTCCGAGGGTAAGGGGAAAGAAAGTAGGATGCTCAATTCTCCAGCGTCACCCATTTGGCGATGACCTCGCCGTCGCGGAGGATGGCATAGCCTTCCTCTCCATGGAGATGTTGCCAATCTTCGGCAGGTGAAGAGTAGGCCCAGAATTCATCCCCTTCCTGGAGTTGTGCGACAAACCTGTCCCACCTCGGTTGCCATTGGGTGCGGACTTTCGCCTGATGCTCTCTCGCCTCTTGTAGCCGCTGGGCGCGTCTCTTCACGCTTTTCTGCTGGTGGCCTATGTGTTCCAGTGTCCGCTCGGTCCGAGCAAGCCATTCGGCAAGTGCCTCAGCCGGGGTAGTTGTGTGTTTGAGCGAGTCCTTTGGGAGAT
>JAFAZD010000010.1 GCA_019239955.1 Armatimonadota bacterium
CGTCCCGCGCGGCGTCCACCGAGCGGTAGTAGCGGACGATGCTCTCCTCCTGCACCTCGTCGGGCGTTGGGACGTGCTTGCGGTCCGGGTAGAGCAGCAACGGGGTCGGTCCTGGGCCGAGAATGATCGGCGCGGGCGAGCGCTGGATGGCCGGCAGGTCACGCGCGTCGATCAGGATGCCGGTGTACTGCTCCAGGTGAGCGTCCACAGGGAGGTCGGTCCCGCCTGGGTCGGGCGCGGGCGGGGGGTCTGCCGGGACGGCTTCGGGGGCCGGCGCGGGGTCGGGCAGGACGCGGATGCGGTCGGCCTGAACCAAGCCATCCGGCCCCTGCGTACCGATCAGGCGGACCTGCATCCCTCGCTTCAGGTCGCCGACCTGGCCGGCGCGCTCGGTCGCGCGCAGGATGATGTCCGAGCCGCGCGTGTCCACAGTCAGGCGCTGGTCGTCCGGGCCGAGCAGGAAAATCCGCTCACCGTCCGCATCCACTTTGGTGATGCGGGCGTCCAGGCTGATGTCTTTTCCCGCCGGCGCGGGGACGGCGGGCACGACGGGCGCAGGGGCCTCCGGGGCGGGCAGGACCAGGGCGGCGGGTGCGGGGCCGTCGCCGAAGGCGCGCGGGGACAGAACGCGGACATGGTCGGCCTCAATGAAGGCCGAACTGAGCCGCGTGCCGGTGATGCGGACGCGCATTCCCCGGCGCAGGTCGGTGGTGTCGCCCGCGCGGTCGGAGTCGCGCAGCCGGATGTCGGCGTTGTAGTCGTCCACGTTGTAGCGGCGGTTGTCATCGCCGTAGATCACGAGGCGGTCATGGTCGGCGTCCACGCGGCGGATCAAACCATCCAAGGCGAAGCCGGCCTGGCCACGGTAAGGGTAGGACGAGTCGGAGGAGGTATCCGAATCGGAGGCAGGAGCGTAATTGGTGTTGTCGTAGGTAATGGCGGAGTCGTCCGCGTTGGCGGGAGGCAGGGCGGCGGTCAGCGGGAGGCTCAGGGCGAAGGCGACGCCGAGTAGCGCGCGTTTCATGGGGTCTCTCCTGGCGGTCAATAGAGCGGGGCGAAGGCAAGTGGCCGGTGTCCCATGCCGGCGGGCGCGGAGTGTCAGCAGACGCACACGCCCAGTGCATTATACAACGATTTTCCGACCCTCTCCCCAGTAATTATGCGGGATTTTTTGGTCTCCTGGACTCCCCAGAAGCCACAGACTCGGCCGAGCATCTCCGCACGGGTCTCGGACTTCGCGTAGCCTTCCCCGGCGTTGTTCGTCCCGTTAACCCCGTGAGGCCAGCCAATCGGTTGATGCAACAACGCCACACCAGGCCACTCTTCAGCGAAAGAAAGTAGTCCCTGCGGGACTGAAGAACGTTGCGCGGCAATTTTCTTCCCGTCTCTCCTCCCCCTCCCATTCCCGGCATCTCCTGTGGCAGCGCCAGTGTCTTCCTCAACACTCCGACTCCGCATCATAATCCGTTTTGCCTGCCAGCCATTGACAAAAAAAATCGTTTATAATAGATGTGCGGCGTCCGCAGTACCCCCGCCGCAGGCAATCAGGCCTGTCCGAGCAACACCCACGTTCACTCGAATTCCGTTCAAGAAAGGTATGGCCATGACGTCTCGTCTGCTGTCACAACACTTCCCCCTGAAGCACTTCCCGTTTACAGGGCGCCTCCATTCCCGCCTCGCTCCGCTGGGCGGCGCTACGCTCCTTGCTGCCCTGGGGATCGCGTCCGGGCGACCCGCCCAGGCTCAGGGACTCGTGTCCGGGAACACGTCCTTCGCAACCGCCGCGAACTTCTACTTTTCTTCTGGTAGCACCGTCCCGAACCTCGGCAACGGGCTAGGTTCAGCCATGCTCGGCGACACCCGCTTCTTCAAGTTCCTGGTCACGTCGCCCGGCAACGTCGATCTGGAACTGATAGGAGGCTCCAGCTCTCGTGATCGCGGACCCATCTCGCTCTATGATGCCAACCAGAATCCGTTGCAAACGCTTTCCTCTGGAGGTCTCACGGGGTCACTGGCGGACGGCTTTTACTACACGTCCTTCAATGTCACTGTCGCTACATTCAGTCCTGGAGATCCGGGCAATAACCTCTATAATTTCCAGATTGCTGGATCGGGTAGTGGAATAATTCCTCCACCCACCGCATCGGTGGCTCCCGCCGGGGCGCCTCCTGCCGCCGTTCCCGAGCCTGGTACACTATCCTTGCTCGGCCTGGGGCTGGGCGGGGTGGTGCTGGCGGCGCGGCGGCGACGGCGGGAGTAACCGCGTCTTGCCGCCTTGAGACTGGCCCGCCTCTCGCACGGGGGCGGGCTTCTCCACATCTATGGTGCGGTATAATGACGGCACTACCCGGTTGCAGGAGGCAAGTGATGGCGGTCCATGAGTCGGAACTGACGGATTTATCACGGCAGGGTCTGGCGCTTTATGAGGCCAAGTTGAAGGCACTGCTGGAGCCGCAATACAATGAGCAGTTTGTGGCGATCCACGTGGACACGGAAGATTATGCGGTCGGACGCACCTCCAGCGCGGCGACTCAGGTGCTGTTGAAGCGGCATCCCATTGACGGCCGGCTCGTCGTGCGAAAGATCGGCCCGGAACCGGAGTACGGCCTGGCCGCCCGCCTGCTGATGGGCGAGATGATGGCGGCGCACCAGAAATGATCTACGGGCACGTCCGCGACAAGTTCGCACGACTGACGATCCCCCTCCCCGGGCTGGACGGGTCGGCGGCCATCGAGTTCATCCTGGACACGGGCTTTGAGGGACATCTCTCACTGCCGGGAACGGTGGTGGACACTCTGGACGCGACCTACCTGGGCGACCGCCCGGTCGCCTTCGCCGACGGGGCGGTGCGTACACGCCCCTTCTACCAGATCATGCTAGAATGGCAGGACGAGTTGCGTCCCGTCGAAATCATCGCTCTGGACGGCAAGCCACTCCTCGGCGTGGAGTTGATGGAAGGCTCGTTCCTGCAAGCCGAGATGAGGGACGGCGGTGAAGTCTCCCTCGAGCCGCTGTGACAGCGGACGGCATCCATGTCGGGCATCCGCACCCTCGTTCGCCCTGCTCGGCCTGGGGTCGGGCGGGGTGATGCTGGCGGCGCGACGGTGGGCATGAGCCTCCTCCGCCTTCAACACGCAAGCGCCCGCCTCTCGTGCTGAGGCGGGCGCTTCTCATGTTTGGCCGGTCTTCGGCTACGGAAAGTCTATTGCGGCCTTCCCCTACCCCGTGAACAGAACGGTGTCGCGCTGGAGGTAGCCGCGCAGGCGCAGGACGGCCTGGGTGTGGAGTTGGTAGACGCGGGACTCGGAGACGGTGAGGACCTTGCCGATCTCCTTGAAGGTGAGGCCTTCGTAGTAGTAGAGGGAGATCACCAGACGCTCCCGGTCGGGGAGGCGGTCAATGCCGGTGGCCAGGGCCTCGCGCATGGCCCCGGACTCGACGTCGGCGACGACGTTGGCGCTCTCGTCCTGCAGCACGTCCGTCAGGTGCAGGCGCTCGCTGTCGCCGCCCCCGCCGCCCATGATCACGTCGTCCAGGGACATGACGTTGGCCCGGCTGGTGTTGACGAGCAGCTTCTGCAGGTCATCGGTCGTCATGTTCATCTCGGCGGCGACCTCGTCCTCGGTGGCGGGACGGCCCAGGCGGACTTCGAGCTGGTAGTACGTGCGCTCCAGGGTCTTGACGTTGTCCCGGACGGAGCGGGGGACCCAGTCCTCCTCGCGCAGCATCTCTAGAATGGCGCCGCGAATCAGGGCGATGGCATAGGTCTCGAATTTGACCTGGCGGCTGGCGTCGAACTGGTCCACGGCCTTGATCAGCCCCATGACCCCGGCGCTGACCAGGTCATCGCGTTCCAGGTTGGGCGGCAGGCTGGTGACGACCCGGCCCGCCGTGATCTTGACGAGGTAGGCGTAGTGGTTGATGATCTGGTCGCGCGCCTTCTGGTCCTTGCGCCGCTTGAACCGCTGCCAGAGGTCGGCCATGTTGGCGGCGCTGGGGCCCGGTCTCCCGGCGGTTGTGCCGGCACTGGTGGTCGTCATTTCCTGCTCTGATCTCCCTCACGGCTCGCGCGTTCGGCCGGCCCGGTCACGTCCTCGACGCCCATCGGCGGCGTCGCCTGATCCACGTGCGCGCCGCGCCCCCCGTCCGGCGGCTGCCCCCGGCGCAGCAGGGCGCGCAGCCCCAGACCCGCCAGCCCGAACACGGCGAACGCGACACCCACCCGCAGCAGGGCCATCCACAGGTCCGTCCCTACCGCCAGGCTGACGCCCCCGACGACCAGGCCGGCCAGCGCCGCGATCTGCCACGGCAGGCGTTCCCCGAATTGGTCCATGTCCCCGTCACACTGCCGCTGCTGCCGGACGCGCCGGCCGTATGCCGCTCCCGTATACTATACCATACGCGGCCCGTCACTTCAAGCAAAATGACGGGGCAGGGTCCGCCGCCCCCGGCGCGTCACATCCAGCCGAGGGCCTGATCCACCCAGCCGCGCAGTCCGTCCCAGAATCCGCCGCCCTCCGTCGGGCGCGTCACGGGCAGGTCGCGCGCGACCATCTGCAGGGCCTTGAGGGCCAGCCGGGGCGCGAACTCGCGCCGCGTCGCGCCCCGCCGCCACAGGAACTGCTCCACAAACCCCGTATGCACGAACGGATAGCAGTCGTAGACCCAGACCATCGCCAGCCCCAGCAGCGGGTCGCCGAAATGCCCCCAGAGGTAGACGAACTCGGTGAGCGGGTTCTGCCCGTAGCGCGGGTCCCGCGGCCAGCCCAGCGGCTCGTCGAAGGGGCCGGCGCCCGGCGCGATCCGATACCCCTGCGGAAAGAAGTGCATGTAGCTGGTATAGACGAGCGGGGCATGGATGTCCGCGACCGCCGCCTTGACCTGGTCGAGTGCCGCCGCGAACCAGGGGTCGCGCAGCCAGTCCGTGCGGGCGCGTCCTTCCTCAGCCAGCCAAGGGTCGGCGTTCCACCGGGCATCGTCGGTGAGGACCGCCGCCTCATCGGAGAGCGTCCGGCGCGGCAGTTTGGCCCCAATAGGATCGGCCATCAGGCCGTCGGTCGCCCCCTGGAGCCGGTCAATGCCTTCGAAGGCCCGCTCGGTGGCGAGCCGGATACGGTGCGGCGTCCCGCCCAGCGCCCACAGCGTCAGGTTCTCGCCGCGCGGCACTTCGCAGAGGCTGAGAAAGCCGTTCCCGTCGGCCACCGGCCCATGAATGATCGGGGGGCCGGGGATGTTCAGGCGCTCCAGCACAGGAACCAGCGCGGCGCGTTCCGGGTCAATGTCGCCCCGGAAGTCCACGGTCTTCTCCGTGCCGTCGGCCAGCGCTAGCTTGACGCGCGGCGTGAACGGCTGCCACGGCTCCGGGTCAGGCTGGACGGACAGGACACTGGCCCCCGGGAAGGCAACCTGAATCAGCGACGTGTGATTTTCCGACAGAGCAAAAGTCTCGGCAGGCATGGGTTTTCCTTTCAGGAGTGATGCGCCCAGGTCGGCGCGCAGGCGGCGTTTGGCGGCCATCAGGCGGCTGCGGACCGTGTTGAGGGGGATCGCCAGGATGTCGGCCACCTCCTCGCGCGACCAGCCGCCGACGTAGTGCAGCAGCAACGTCGTGCGGAGGGCGTCGGGCAGGTGCGCCACGGCGTCACGGATGGCGAGACGTTCGGCGAAGTCATTCTCCTCGCTGGCCTCGCTCACGGCGGTCAGCGGCTCCCCCAGCCGTCGCGTGCCCCGGCGTCGGCGGTAGTCGGCGCACAGGGAGAGCGTGACGTGCCGCAGCCAGGCCGCGAACCGGCCTCGGGCGCGCAGGTCGGGGAGGCGCTGAAGGGCGTAGACCAGCGCCTCCTGCGCCACGTCCTGGGCGTCGTCGGCATTCCCCAGTGTCCGGTACGCCAGCGCGAAGGCCGTGCGCCGGTGCCGCTCGGTCAGCCGCCCTGCCGCCAGCCGGTCCCCCGCCAGCACTCGACGGACAAGTTCCTCATCAGTTTCATCCACCATCATCAGTAAGGCGCGGCGAGGCGGCGAAAGGGATCAGTGCGCCTCATTTTTCGATCACTGTGCGGCTCGGTCGGGGACAGTTGCTTTAAGCCCGATTGTGTGGCACAATAATATCTGAGGTTCCCGCTCAATGGGCGTTCCTGTCTCTATGGCAGGAACAAGGATACCCCAGGCAGCAGCCCCAGCCTGCCTGATACAAAGTGAAGACATTGCTGCCGGTTTCGCGGAGGTGCTGCCGTGGCGAATCACTTCTGGCTGTTCCCCTGGTTTGCGTTGGTCGCCGGGCTGGCCGCGCTGCTGTTCGGCGGCCTAGCGCGCGGCGCGGCGACCGCCACCTCCCCGGATCGCCCCCCGCCTTCGCTCCTGCTCCTTTGGCTGCTGGCCGTAATCGGCGGGACGCTGGGGAGCCTGCGGCTGGGCGCGGCGGCGGGGGTGGACGTGATCGGGGCGCGCGGGCTGCTGCTGGGCGCGCTCGGCGGCGCGGGGCTGGTCCTGCTGTGCCGGGGCGCGGCCTCTCCGGCGCGTCCTCCGCGCCTGCTGGGCCTCGGCACGGCCCTGGTCGCCGGCGGACGGCTGTGGCTGACGCACGGCGAGATCACCGGCCTGACTTCCCTGGCCCTCGGGGTCGCCCTGAGCGTACTGTGCCTGGACGTCGCCCCGTCGCTGTTGCGCTCCCCGACTGACGATACCGACGGTGACGCCGCCTCTGCGTCCGCGCTGGCGATGCTCTACGTCCTGGGGCTGGCGGCGGCGACGGTGCTGGGGTTTGTCCGCGCCCAGATCCTGGGCGACATGTACTGGGCGGGCATCCCGCTGCTGCTGGGGGGCGGACTCTCACTGGGCGCGGCGGTCGGCGCGGGGCTGGCACGCCGTTTCCCTTCGCTGCCCCCTGCCCTCCCAACTCTCCTCGCCGGCCTGCTGGTCGCCGTGTTGCTGTCGCGGCTGGCCCATTCGTGGCGGCCTCTGGAGATGCTGGGAATGGGCGCGGCGCTGTTCGGACTGCTCGGCGCACTGTCCGTCCGGCCCGACACCGAGGGGGAGGCGACGGAGACGTCCGGCGATCGGCTGGGGCCGCTGGTCGGCTTCGTGCTGATCGTCGCCGGGTGCGCGCTGGCCTTCGCGCTCTGGTCGGGTTACGGCCTGGGGCTGCTGCTGCTGGGCGGGTGGCTCGTTGCCGGGCCGAGAATGCTCACGCGGCGGGCGGACGCGGCGATAGGCGCTGGGCTGGGCTTCGGCTCCGTGCTGCTGATCCACCGCCTGGCGGTCCTGCAGAACACGGACGCCGTGCGTGCCTCCGGGCCGGGGGACACCTGGGACCTGTTCGCCATCGGACTGGGCGCGCTGCTGCCGCTGCTGGCGGCGGAGTGGGCGCGGCGGGACGCCTCGGCGGGGCGGCTGCCCGGCTGGGCAATCGCGCTGCAATGGCTGCTGGCGCTGGTCGTGCCGGCCCTGCTGCTGGACTACCTCTGGCCGCCCCGGTCCGTGGCGGGCGTGTTGCTGGGCGCGGCGCTGGGGCAGCTTCTGGCGGCCCTGGATGGGGACGCCGACCGCCGCGCCTCCGCCCTGGCGGTCGGCGGCGTCCTCTTCAGCCTGATGCTGTTCCAGTTCCTGCCGGCGCTACAAGAGATCAACCCGCCCACGCGCTACCTGCGGGTCGCCGTCATTTTGGGCGCCGCGCTGCTGCTCGTGCTGCGCCTGTTCGTGCCCGGACGCGCCCCGCGCCGCGCCGTCGTATAGGAGGAGGACACGATGGCCGCCCCCGATTTTCCCAGGCTGCGTCGGCGCATGGCGCTGACCGCCGCGATCTTGATGACCGCCGGGGCGCTGGCGTTGATCGCGCTGACCCAGCCGCCGGAGGGACAGGTCGCGGGCGTCTGCATGGACGCGGACACGGGAAAGCCGCTCGCCCACGTGCTGATCTCACTGGACCGGGACACGGGCCGTGACACGGACGACGAGGACGATGCGGAGACCCCGCCTCGGAACGCGCGCGGCGACACGTCCGCCCCGCCCGGATGGCATCAGGACAGCCAGAGAGACACGGAGTTGGACGCCGCCGGCGAGGCGCCTGATAAGAAGGACCACTGGTCCGCCCGCACGGACGCGCAGGGCCATTTCTCGCTGCAACACCTCCCCGCTGGGGAATATAAACTTCAGGCATCCTCGTCCGGGCACGAGCTGGACAAGGAGCGGACGGTCATCATCACCGACGGCCACACCGAGCGGCTCGCGCTCGCCCTGGATCGGTATGCGTCCAGCCTCGGCTTTGAGATCTCCACGCGCAACTGGACGCCCCAGGAGTCGCCGGTACTGCCCCTGCACGGCCTGCTGCTGACGCGCGCTGTCGGCGTCTCCGTAGATCGGCTTGACCTGAACGGCACGCTCGCCCATCAGCCCGACCTGCTGGCTGGCCCGGAAGACCGCGCCTCGGACGCCGAGGGCGCGGACAAGACTCCTCAGTGGCCCGGCCAGTTCTCCCCCGTCCGCCACTGGACCTACACCGTCACGCAGGCCGACGCGGAAGGCTCCTTCGTGGAGCGCGTCCCGCTCGGCCCGCTGCCGCCGGGGATGTACCGCGTCACCGCCCACACGCGGGACGATGGGGACAACGTGACCGCCATTGCGTGGGCGCTGGTGACGCATCTGGTCCTGGTCCGCAAGACGTTCGGCGGTCAGATGCTGGCCTATGTGACCGACATCGCCACGGGCCAACCCGTCGCCAACGCCTCGGTGCTGCTCTATGACCAAGTTGGCAAAGCCGGCAAACTGCTGCGCCAGGCGCGCACGTCGCCGGAGGGCCTGGCTCGTCTGTCTACGCAGGGCGGCGGAGAAGAAAGCGAGGGCACGCTGGTCGCGCGCGACGGAGCCTCTGTGGTCGCGCTGTCGCAGAATCTGAACAGCCCCGGCAGCAACGGAACGGCCTCCAGCGGCCGGGACCTGCGGGCGTTCCTTTACACCGACCGGCCCGTGTACCGGCCTGGGCAGAGCGTCCACATCAAGGGCGTCACGCGCTGGTTTGACCCGAAGGCCGGGTTCTCCGTGCCCGCCGGGCAATCGGTCACGCTGGACGTGCGGGACGGGCAGGACACGCTGATCAGCCATCAGCAGCTCACGACGGACGAGTTCGGCTCCTGGGCGGCGACGCTGGCGCTGTCCCCGGAGGCGCTGACGGGCGAGTATACGATTCGGACGCAGATGGGTGAGGAGACGCAGGAGGCGACGTTCGATGTCGCGGCCTACCACAAGCCGGAGTACCAGGCGTCCGTGACGTTCTCCAAAGACCGTTACATTCGCGGCGAGACCATTGACGCGACGGTGACGGCCTCCTATTACTACGGTGCCCCCGTCGCCGGGGCCGAGGCCCAGATCACCGCCTATCGTGCTGACGATTCGGGCCGCGAGCAGGCGCATCCCTTCCGGTTCCGGGCCGGAGAAGAAGAAAACACGGAGGCCGGGGAGCAGACCGTGGACGAGACGGTGCATCTGGACGACAAGGGGCAGGCGCACGTCCGCATCCCCACCAAAGACGCGCCGGAGGACTCCGGGGACCAGACCTACACGGTGCAGGCGGACGTGAAGGACACCTCCGGCGAGGACATTCATGCCGAGGGCACGGCGACGGTGGCGCAGGGACTGTTCTCGCTGGAGGCAACGCCTTCCGCGCAGTTCTGTCATCCAGGCGACCCGCTCACCGTGGCCGTGAAGGCGGCGGGGGAGGGCGGCGGGCCGCAGGCCGGGCAGGCGGTGACGATCAAGACGGTTTACGAGGCCTGGCGGGATGGCCGGGAGGTGGACACGCCGGTTTCGGACGTACATATCACCACCGGCCCCGATGGGCAGGCGGCCGTGCCGCTGTCCGTTCCCCGAGCCGGCGATCTGACCGTGCGGCTGTCGGCGACGGACGCGCGCGGTAACACGATCACGACGGAAACAGACATCCCCGTGCTGGGGGCGAGCGAGGACCTGCCCGCCGAGACGCCCGACCTGTCCGTGATGCTGGACAAGAAGCGGTATGGGCCGGGCCAGACGGCCCACGTGCTTATCAGCACCGCCCACCCCGGCCCCTCGGCCCTGGTCACGGTGGAGGGGCGGACGCTGTACCACGCCTACGTCGTGCCGCTGGCGCGGCGGGCGACGGCGATGGACTTACCCATCGGCGCGGAGGACGCGCCCGGCGTCACCGTCTCCGTCTGCTGCGTCTGGAACAAGCAGTTCCTGAGCAGCCGGGACGATGAGAACCTGGTGGTCGCCGACGACCGGCGCATCCTCAACGTCTCGGTCGCCGCCGACCGCCAAAATTACCATTCCGGTGACCCCGCGACCATTCGGGTGCAGACGCGGGATGCGCAGGGGCGGCTCGTGCCCGCTGAGGTCTCCATCGGCGTCGTGGACGAGGCCATCTACGCCATCCAGCCCGAGTCATCGGACACCATCGGCGAGGCGATGCAGGCGGAGCAGTACGATGCGGTGCAGACGGAAAGCTCGTGCAAGGAGATTTACGAGGGCGACGTGGACAAGGGGGAGACCGGCATTGACATCCGGCGCAAGTTCCCCGACACCGCCCTTTGGCGGCCCGCCGTCCGCACCGGCCCCGACGGCCTCGCCACCGTCCCGCTGACCCTGCCGGACAATCTGACCACCTGGCGCATCACCTGCGTCGGCGAGACCAAAGACACGCGGGTCGGCAAGGGCGTCGGCAAGTTCACGGTCAATAAGGACCTGTTGGTGCGTCTGGAGACGCCGCCTTTCTTGACAGCGGGCGACACGGGCCAGTTCATCGCGCTGGTGCATAACAACACCAACGCGCCGCTGCAAGCCCAGGTGAAGCTCGCCGCCACCGGCCTCACGGTGTCGCGCGACGACCTAACCCGGACGGTAAGCGTCCCGCCGGGCGCGCCGGCGCGGCTGACGTGGGACGTGAGCGCCGCCCAGCCTGGCCCGATCCAGGCGCAGGTGACGGCGCAGGCGGGGCCGCTCTCCGACGGCGTCGCCCAGCCCATCCCCGTCCTGCCGCACGGGGCGATACAGGACGTGTGGCACTCCGGGACGCTGCTGCACCGCGTCTCCCAGTCCATCACGCTGGACCCCGCCGCCCTGCCCGGCTCCTCCGTCCTCCATGTGCGCCTTGCGCCCTCCCTGGCCTCCTTGGTGCTGCCCGCGTTGGATTATCTCGCCGCCTACCCCTACAGCAGCACCGATGCCACCGTGAGCGCCTTCCTGCCGGATCTCGCCCTCGGCGGCGCGGCCAATCCCTTCCGCCTCAGCGACAAAACCTGCGCCCGCCTGCGCGACATGACCCAGCGCGGCGTTCTCCGCCTCGCCCGCTTCCAGAACAGCGGCGGCGGCTGGGGCTGGTTCTCCACCGGCAAGCCGGACCTGTGGATGACCGCCGACGCCGCCTGGGGCTTGGCGCGGGCGCACGACGCGGGCTTCCGCGTCACCCCCAGTGTGCTGGACGCCGCCGCGCGCTCCCTGCGCAGCCAGGTGATTGATGCCGAACGCTCCGCCCGGCCCGGCAAGGACACTGACCTGGCGCTCGCCTCCCTCGCGCTGGCGCATCTGGGGCGGGCGCAGGACGCGCAGGACACGCTACGCTACCTGCAAAGTCGCTGGCTCGCCGTCCCCGCCTCCCCCCGCTGCGCCGACCTGGCCCGTGCGGCGCTGGCATCAGAGCGACTTGGCCCAGACGGACACGTCCAGGCGCTCTCCCTGGTCAATCAACTGGGACGCGGCGCGCGGCAGACGGGTACGCTTGTCTCCTGGCCCGCCCGGTTCCACCCGCAGGCCGCCGGCATCGCCGAGGACGCGCCGGACACCGAGGCGACCGCTTGGGCGCTGCTCGCCGCCGAGTCCGTCCTGCCCGGCGATCCGCGCGCCGACGGCGCGGCCCGCTGGCTGATGACCCGGCTCAGCGGCGACCACTGGGGCGACCCGGACACCACCGCCGTCGTCCTCCTCGCCCTCACGCAATACATGAGCCGCGCCCAGGAGGGACAGCCGGACTTCACCGCGAAACTGTTCCTCAACGGCCACCCCGTTCGGCAGATCCGCTTCGGCGTCGGCTCCGTGTTCCAGCCGGATCGGGTGATTGACGTGCCAGGTGCGGCGCTCCACGCGGGGGCCAATACCGTCTCGCTGGAGAAGGTCGGGATGGGCCGGCTGTACTATTCACTGGACCTGCGGCAGTGCCTCGCGCAGCCCACCGCGCCGCCCCCGCCGACGCTGTGGACGCGGCTGGTGGACCACATCCGCTACCCTGACGGCGTCCCGCTGCCGCCCGCGCCATCGGGCTACCGGGTCAGGCGCGTCTACCTGCGGCTGACCTCGCGGCGCAACTTCCTGTGGGAAGACACCGTGCCCGCGCCGGACACGCATTTGAACGCGGGTGAGAGCGTCTTGGTCCGCCTGATCATTGACTGCGTCCGCCCCGGCTCGCGGGTGGTGGTGGAGGAACCCGTCCCCGCCGGCTGCCGCGTCGCCGAGGTCTCCGGGGAGGACGCCGGGACGTGGGACAACTGGTGGGACTATACAGATGTGCGCGACGACCGGATTGTCTTCTTCGTCCATGACATGACGCGCGGCGAGCACGAGATTGACTACCACCTACAGGCCCAGACGCCGGGGGCCTATGACGTGATGCCCACTCTGCTCACCAGCACTGCCGACCCGACTTTATATGCGCTGGGGGGCCATGCCGATAAGATTCAGATAGATGCGAAGGAATAACGAACCAAGAGAGCCGGAAAGAGAGTCAGCGAATAAATTCGCCGCTCGGTGGCGCGGATGCCGAATGTCCGCCTGCGCGGACAAAGAGCGCGTGTCCGCGCGGGCGGACACTCAGCCGCAGGCTCCCGAGCGGCGAATTTATTCGCTGGCGCTTCACTCGCCGGGGATTCATGCGCTGGTGATCGCCCTCGGCGTGTGTCTTCTGGCAGCACTGGGCCTCTTGACGGCTCGGCCAGCGACGCCAAGCGGCACGGTGCTGGGGACGTATGGGACGGATTTAGCGGGGCGGACGCCGCACCAGCGGTACAATGCGCGGCGGGCGGCGGCGGCCATTGACGGCGCGGTGATCGCGCCGGGGCAGACCTTCTCGTTCAGCCGCACGGTGCGGGGGTGGAGCGCGGATCGGGGCTTCTTGAAAGCGCCGGTCAGTTACGATGGGGTGCTGGTGGACGACTACGGCGGCGGGGTCTGTCAGTGCTCCACGACGCTTTATAACGCGGCTTTGCTGGCCGGACTGCCGATTTTGGAGCGTCACCCCCACACGTTCGCGCCGGGCTACGCGCCGCCGGGGCGGGATGCCGCCGTCGCCTATTCCGGCGTGGACCTGCGCTTCCGCAACCCCTATCCCTGGCCGCTGACCGTCCGCGCCGCCGGCGAGGGGCTGATGCTGGTCTGCCGCATCGAGGGACGGGGCCAGGAAAACCATGTCGTGCTGCGGAGCCGGGCGCTGGACTGGTTCGCCCCCAGCCCGGCGCTTATGCGGCCCGGCGCGGGCGTGGCGCGCTCGCGCTGGCACTTGACGGGGCGTGACGGTATGCGCGTGGCGATCTACCGGGACTTCTACGCGGGGGCGCAGCGTGTCCGGCATGAGGCCATCTCCGATGACACGTACCGACCCATCTCCCGCGCCGAATGGACGACGCAGACAGGGGTACGCTGATGTTGCAACACGACCAGAATTTGCAGGAAGACGTCCCGGCGGCGCAGGTGCGCGTCACCGCGGAGG
The DNA here is from genome assembly GCA_019239955.1 of Armatimonadota bacterium. Classification (GTDB taxonomy): domain Bacteria; phylum Armatimonadota; class Armatimonadia; order Armatimonadales; family Capsulimonadaceae; genus JAFAZD01. The sequence goes on from JAFAZD010000010.1 coordinate 13,727, forward strand.
AGTTCGCCCGCGCGGTGGCCCGCTATCAGGCCCGACGCGAGGAGGCGGCACAGCACCTGGAAGGCACCGTGACCATCGGCGAGGCCGTGCGGGAATTGGGCCTGGAGGCAACGCCGGAGGAGTTGCTGCAGGAGGTGCGGGCGGCGCGGACGCAGCAGGCCCGGCAGGGAAAGGCACGCCGAGGAAGCGGCCTGGCTTGGGCCGGTGCGTCCGTGCTGGCGCTGTTGTTCCTGGGCCTCACGACGCTGAATCTGCGCCACCCGCCCACGGCAGTCTCCATCCCGGTGGCGGCCCCGGTGCCCGCCGCCCCGGCGGAGACGACGATCGCCGCGCCGCCGGGAACCGTCGTGCAGGATGCCGGCGGGCGGGAGTCCATCCTCCGCACGCTGGGCGAGGTCAAGGACGGCGTGCCCGTCCAGAGCGCACTGTCGGCGACTCCGGACGGTGTCAGCATCGCCAACTTTTCCAGCATGGGCACGGCCTGGCATCTGATCAAGCATGACGGCCATCTCTACATCCGGGGCTGGATGGCGGCGATGTCGCCCGCCGCCATGAAGACAGGCCCTGTAGAAATCTACGACATGAAAGCCGGGGTCGCCTCCGGGGCCACGCCGAAGCCGGTCACGCTGCGCCTGGATAGGCTCCGGGTCTTGTCGGCCCTCAGCAACGATGAGATGATCAGCGCAAAGGGCGTCGTTCCTGATAAGCACTTCGCGGAGCCGTGGCGATGAGCAACTCGTATGACGTCATTGTGGTCGGGGTGGGCGCGATGGGGGCGGCCGCGTGCCGACATCTGGCGCGGCGCGGCGTGCGCGTGCTGGGGCTGGAGCAGTTCGGAATCCCTCACGCGCTGGGCAGCTCGCACGGCTCCTCGCGCCTGTTCCGCATGGCTTATTTTGAACACCCCGATTACGTGCCGCTGCTGCAGCGGGCGTATGCGCTGTGGCGGGAATTGGAAGCGGAATCCGGTCAGACGCTGCTGCCCCTGACCGGCGGCCTGTATATCGGGCCGCCCGGCTCGGAGCTGGTTTCCGGCTCGCTGGCATCGGCCCGGCGGCACGCCCTGCCGCACGAGGCGCTGGACCGGGCGCAACTGGCCGCGCGGTTCCCGCAGTTCCACCTGCCGGACGGTTACGAGGCCATCTATGAACGGCAGGCGGGGTTCGTCCGGCCCGAACTCGCCGTGGCCGTGATGGCGGAGCGGGCGCTGCGCGACGGGGCGGAGCTGCACGGGCACGAGCCGGTCATCGCCTGGCAGGAAGATGGGAATGGCGTGACGGCGGAGACAGCACAGGCCGTGTACAAGGCCGAGCGCCTGGTCTTCTGCGGCGGGGCGTGGAGCGGGCGACTCGTGCGGGACCTGGGCGTGGCGCTGACCGTGACGCGGCAGGTGATGGCCTGGGTCTGGCCGCGCCGCCCCGACCTGTTCGCGCCGGACCGGTTCCCGACCTGGGCTATCGCCAACGAAGACGGGACGCTGCACTACGGCGTCCCCCTGCTGCCGGACGTGCCCGGCGTCAAGATCGCCCATCATGGGCGCGGCGTCCCCACCGACCCGGACGCGGTGGCACATCAGGCGCTCCCCGGCGACGAGGAGGACTTCCGGCCCGCCCTCCGGCGCTTCCTGCCGGACGCCGACGGGCCGACGCTCTCCCTGCGCGTCTGCCTGTACACCAACAGCCCGGATGGGCACTTCATCATTGACCATCACCCCCGGCATCCGCGCGTGACTCTCGCCTGCGGCTTCAGCGGCCACGGCTTCAAGTTCGCCCCGGTCATCGGCGAGGCACTGGCGGACCTGGCGCAGCAAGGAACGACCACTCTGCCCATCGGTTTCCTGAGGCTGGGCAGGTTCGCAACACCTATGGGCCGGTGACGTGCCGGCCATCGGAGAGGGTGCGTAGCGCGGACGGCGGCCCGTCTTCAAAATCGGAAACAAAATGGTATCCCGGATGTCAGAAGATGTGTCTCATTTCACAGACAGCGGGAACACTATGGGGCTAGAATCGGTCAAGCCAAGAAGTATGGGCAAACTGAAATCAGGCAGATGACCTTATGGAGAGCCAAAAAACAACGTTATTGAGCGGGAAATCCCGGCAACGGCAAACGCCCGACGCCGAGCTTCACCTGCGCGCTACCGACGTTCTGGAAGCCATGACCGACGCCTTCATCGCGTTGGATCGGGAGTGGCGCGTCATCTACGTCAACGCGGAGGCCGCCCGCATGGGGGGGAAGGCGCCCGAGGAGATTCTGGGCCGGACCGTCTGGGAGGCGTGGCCCACGACACGCAGCGTGCGGATCGAGCGCGAGTATCGCCGGGCCATCGCGGAGCGGACGTCGGTACAGTTTGAGTTTCAGTACCCTGGGCCGCAGCCGATCTGGGTGGAGATTCATGCGTACCCGTCCGATGACGGGCTGAACATCTTCTTCCGGGACATCACGGAGCGGAAGCAGCGGGAGCAGGAGCGGCGGGCCTTCCTGCGGGACGTGCTGGCGAGCGTCACCGAGGGCAAGCTGCGGCTGTGTGACGAGACGACCCCTCTTCCCAGGCGGCTGACCTGGCTCGGCGAGCCGCTCCCGCTCACGGCCTCGACGCTCACCGACCTGCGTACTCTCGTGCAGGCCGCCGCGCACGACGCGGGCTTCTCCGAGGAGCGCGCGTTCGGCCTGATCACCGCGGCCGGCGAGTGCGCCATGAACGCCGTGGTCCACGCGGGCGGGGGGATGGGGAGCGTCTCCGTGGCCGACGGCGATACGGTGCAGGTGCGGGTCGAGGATCACGGGCGCGGCATCGCCGTCGAGTCCCTCCCCCGGGCGACGCTGGAAAAGGGCTTCACCACGGCGGGGACACTGGGCTATGGGTTCAAGATGGTGCTGGAGGCCGTGGACCGCGTATGGCTCCAGACGGGCCCTACAGGCACCACCGTCGTCATCGAGCAGGATCGCCTGTCGCCCAAACCCGCCGCGCTCTGAGTTGCTGGGACAGCACCGACTCGAACGACTCACGCCCGCCTGAAGGCGGGCGTGAGTCGTTCTCTATCAGGAGCGCCAACAAGTAGCGGCGACGTGATTCGAACACGTGACACCGCGGGTATGAACCGCGTGCTCTAACCAACTGAGCTACGCCGCCGTGAGTGATTGTCTCATGTCCCGTCGCAGGGGACCTGCTCTTGGACGATGCTGAACCCATTGTACCCCCTCAAATCAGGGATTTTCAAGGGCAGGGTCGGTTTTTTCACGGGTATACCCTCGGCGCAGGATGAGATTAGACAAAGGGCCGCGTCATCGGCGATGGTGATGACGGCGGGCGAGATGCCCCGACTCCGCCCGCCTGCGGCGCGAGGCCAGGCAGTTGACGTGCCCCACGACCGTTGGGCGGACGGAGACCCGGCCGATTCCCCGATAGTGACGGCCCATGATCGCCCGCGCGCCCCGGACGTTGAGGTCAATGTCCGAGCCGTGTCCGATGCGGTCGCACACGACCGCACGCACGAAGCCGCCGCTGCGGGAGGGGAGTTGGAGCACCGTCCCCAGCCGGTAACGGTTGGAGGCACAGGTCACGCCGTAGAGCCGCGTGTTCTCCGAGTAGGTGTGGCCGTTGGCCGCGATCCCGTCGTTGTCGTAAAAGGTGGTGGCAAGCCCTCCGCCGCCGTGGTGACGGGCGTGGTGATGGCGCGCGGCCAGAGCAGGCTTCACGGACGCCATCAGCAGCAGGCCCAGACAGGCCGCCGCATGGCGAAAATATCGTTGCGGGCGAACGTTCATTGAATCTCAGGGGCCGCCGCGTTGGATTTGCGGTACGACGCTTCGGTGGCGCAGACCGCACGGCGGGCGACGCATCTGTCTCTGTCCCGGTGTGCGTCAACGGCGGGATCAGGCCGTCAGCGTACAAGAAAACGGCCCCCTATTATACCTCAACCGCCAAAAAAGACAAGCTTCTCCGCAAACATTTTTTTGCGGAGGGACTTTGCATGACGTCAGGTGCGCTGGGGGCCAATAGGCAAGACTGTGATCAGGGCTGTGCTTCCGGGGCTTCGCGGAGCAGACCTTCCAGGTCCAGCCGCCGCGTGTACATCGCCAGTTCCCCGTCGGGCGTGCGCGGCCACGCCTCCGGCGGGCGGTCCCAGTATAGCTCCACGCCGTTGCCGTCGGGGTCGCGCAGGTAGAGGGCCTCGCTGACCCCATGATCGCTCGCGCCCTCCAGCGGGACGCCCGCCGTCCGCAGGCGGCGCAGCGCGTCGGCGAGCGCGGCGCGCGTGGGGTAGAGCACGGCGAGGTGGTAGAGGCCCGTCGTCCCCATCGGCGGAGGCCCGCCGCCCTGGCTCTCCCAGGTGTTCAGCCCGATGTGGTGGTGGTAGCCGCCCGCCGACAGGAACGCCGCCTGCCCGCCGAAGCGCTGGGTGAGCTCGAAGCCGAGCACACCGGAGTAGAAGTCCAACGCCCGCTGTAGATCGGCGACCTTGAGGTGGACGTGGCCGATGCGGACGCGCGGGTCAATCCGGGAGCGGGTGCTCCCCGCCTCTTCACTTTCCATGATGCCTCCTCACCGCCTGCGCTTGGCCGCCATTTCGTTCACTTGATTCGGGAACGGCTAACACGGTCTTATACGTAAGCAGACTTAAGAACGATGCCACGACGGGATTACAACTGGGTCAGGGTGTTCTTGGCGGCGCTCCTGATGACACGATGCGTGTCGTCCGCGGCGTCCCTCATTCCATTTTCCTCCACGGCCTCGTATTGCTCCCCTGCACGGGCGGCCTCCCATGGCACCGCTGTGCCGCAGACACGGCATCATTTGGGACGGGCGGCCAGACGCGCGTCAGGTGATCCCGACACCGACCGGGCCGACCTCCTCGGCGTCAGCGGCGTCGCGGCACACGCCCCCGGCGCTTCCGCGCGCCGCCCGATCTTCGGCGTCTTGCTCCTCGGCGCGGGGCGGGCCGCCGCGTCGGCCGTCCCTCCCCCGCCGCCGGCCCAATGTCGGCTCGCTGTTGCGGCCCCCCGCACTGCTTGCCTCCCCACCCGCTCATGCGGCCCCCGCGGCCCGCCTCCCGTCGTTCCTTCCGCCTGAAGCTCCGCCTGCTCAGGCGTCACCACGCTGACCAAACCATGCCCCGCTGACCCGATCCTCCAGACGCGGCTCCCGGAGGCGCGCCTGCACGGGTCAGCCCCTTGACGAAGCGAAAGGAACGACGAAATGAATGCGACAAACTGCGGAGTCGGCGTCCGCTGCCCCGGCTGCCTCTGCGATCTGCGTCCGACGCGGGAGTACGGCGCGGACGTGCAGTGCTGCTCGCGGTGCGGCGGCCTGTGGATCGGGCGTCATGGCCTGTCCCGGCTGACGGCGCACCTGCCCCAGAAGCGCCTCGACCTGAGCCTGGCCTGGCATGAGCTGGGCGCGCTGCTCGGCGGCGATCAACGGCCCGCCCAGCCGGAGCGGCCGTGCCGGCGGGAAGGGAGAGAGCCATGAGCGGGCACACCCTGGCCTCGCCGCTGCAACGCCGTCGCCAGTGCCCCGCCTGCCAATGGGAGATGCTCCCGGACGGCCGGCTGGGCGTGGAGGTTGATTACTGTCCGCTGTGTCGCGGCGTCTGGCTGGACGGGGGAGAGCTGGAGGCCATCGTCGCCCGCACAGTCGTGGCCGCCGAGCAGTCTCAGGGGGACAGGAGATGACCCCTGATCCGCGCCCGATGAACGGCGCGGCCCCCTACGTCCGTTGTTGACGCCGCCGGTGGGCTGGCAGCCCTGCCCCTTACGCAGACGCTGCGGTCCCCGGCGGCGCTCCCAGCGCCAGTTGCTGCCCGGCGGCGAGCGTCTGCGGCGGGTCGAGCGTCTGCGTCCGCCCGTCCAGCGTCACCGTGCGGAGGGTCAGCGGCGGGCCGGAGCGCCAGTCCAGGGTCGCGGGGCCGTCCGCCGGGCGGGTGAGGACGCCCCAGCCGCTGCCGGTGGAGAAGAAGGCCTCAAACTTGCCGGGGCGGTACGGGGCGAACGTCAGAGACTGCGCGACGGCGTCATATTGGAAGCCGGTGAGCGCGAGCACGGCGGCCCAGCTCGCCATCGCGCGGGCGTAGTGGTGGCCGCACTCGGCCTCGTCAAACGGGCTGCGCCGCCGGCCGTCGTAGCGGGCGCGGATCGCCGCGATGATTTTCAAGCCCTCCTCGGTCTGGCCCTCCTGCAGCATCCCGACGGCCGCCGTGTATTCAAAGCCGGTCATCACCTCGTTGTAGTACGGGAAGGGGCGGCGCGGACGGCGGCCCTTCGGGTAGGTCGCCATCAGCAGTGCCGACTCGTGCCCCAGCGCGAACGTCCGCAGGTGGTTGAAGTGGGCGTACAGATCGGGCTGAAAGTTGTAGCGCAGGATGCTCTGTAATGTCGTCTGCACATGGCCGGGATCAAGCAAGTGGCCCAGCCCGCAGACGTGCGCCATGTACTGGCCGACGAGTTGATCCACCAGACAGCCCCCGCCGAGTTGGAGTTCCGGGTCGGCCAGGTTCGTCGCCCCCGCCCCCAGCCGCAGACCGGGGGCGATAGCGTCCGCGTCGTTCGGCGGCACGATTTGATGCTCATAGTAGTCGCCGTTGAACAGGTGGGCGTCAATCCATTGGCGGCCACGCCCAAATAGGTCGTGGCAAGTCGCAGCAAAATCATCTTCGCCCAGGGACTTTGCCATCTCCTCGGCGGCCCGCAGCGCACCCAGATACCAGACGCCCATCTGCGGATTCGGGCCGTAATACTCCACGTCCATCGTGTTGTGCTGGCAGCCTTCCATCACGCCATCTTTGTCCGCGTCCCAGCCGCCTGCGATCCAGCAGAACTCCAACGCCCGTTTTGCGTGCGGCCACAGCACCCTCAGCATCGCCTCATCGCCCGACAGCCGCCAATCACGGTACAACTTCATCAGGCAGCCCATCTGCCCATCGGCGGCGGCCACCCCGTCGCCAGCCCGGCCCAGCGGCAGACCGACGCGGAAGGACATCTTGCCCTGGGCGTCCGTCGCGTGGGCGAACTCCACCTCGCGCATGGCGCGGGACAGGTCCCCGAACAGGAAGGCGGTGGCCTGTTCGTAGTTCCAGACGTGTGTGCAGGAACCGTGACAGCAGCCGCTCTTGTCGCCGCACCCCTCCCAGCCGTAGAAGCGGCCATCGGCGGTGCGGAAGCAAGTCTGGGAGCGCAGGGTGCTGAGGTTATAGAGCGCGGCCTCTTTGACAACCGGGGGCAAGTCACTGTCGCAGAACGCACGGACGAACGCCAGGGTGTCCGCTTCCAACTGCGGCAGATCGGCGGCGACGCGCCGCGCGGCGTCCCATGCATCCCGATGCTGCGTCGTGTAATAGTTGCCGATCCAGTTGGGGTTGGCCCCCCCGGCCCCCAATTCTGGGGGAGCCGGACAGCAGGACTCTGTTCCCTCCCCCCCGCTATTGGGGGCCGGGGGGCAGGGCGTCCAAGTCATGCGGTTGGGGAAATGCCAGGCCAGCAGGAAGGTGATGGACTCGGTGCCGTGCGGCGGCAGCGTCAGGCCCGCCGTCAGGGAGGCCACCGGCGCGTCCACGCCGCCTCCTTCCCGCTCTTCCAGCCGACCGTCCTCCGAGAAGTCGTCCCAGAAGTCCAGCAGCGTGTCGCCCCAACTGAGGTTGGCCCAGGCGGTGCGATACGTCACGCCTTCCGTCGCCGTCGTGCAGAGGGCGATGTTCCCCCATTGCTCGGCCTGCGGGTCCACGCCGTCCGAGCGCAGGAAGACGCCGGCCAGGCCGCCGTTCCGCCGGAACAGGTTGACGTTCTTGCTCGCCGCACCATTCGTGCCGTCCGCGCCGATGAAATTCTGCACGGAGCCGCAGACCGAGACGGCGAGCGGCGTGTCGGTCGTGTTGGTCAGCACGTAGCGCAGCACGGCGACCGGGAGGCCGCTCCGTTCGGCGTCGCCGGGGATGAGGGGATTGAACGCTTGCAATCGCACCTCCACCGGCACGTCGGGGTCGGACAGCAGCACCTGCCCCAGCGGATAGGCGGCCTCAAACGCCGCCCGGCGGAAGCGCGGCAGGCCGTGATTGCGGGCCGGACTGCCGAACCCGCCCTCGTACTCGGACAGGTCCAGGGGTCCTTCCAGCGCGCGGGCGACGGCCTCGCCGCCTTCGGTCCGGGCGTAGAGGGCGAAGAAGGTCTTCTCCAGCGTGAAGCCCTTGGCGGGCCGGTTGACGATCTCCCAGTCCCGCAGGTCCCCCCGCCCGCCCAGCGAGACCGTGCCCGTGCCGATGCCGCCCAGCGGCAGGGCGATCCGGGCGAGGTGGTCCTGGTCGTAGCGCGTCAGAACGGGCCACGGTGTCATGGCGTCTCCTTTCATTTGGACCGAAGCCGGAGGCCGGGGGCGGCGAGGTTGGCGCGGCGCATGGCGGCGATCAGGTCCCACTTGGGATGGTCGGCGACGTCCACCGTGCCGAAGGCGTAGTCCTCGCCATAAACGAGGTCCGGCCCGTGCCCGCCGCCTCGGCCGGTCAGCGGCTCGTCGCGGTACTCGAACCAGGCGAGGCCCACACAGTAGGGGTTGCGGGCGGCATCGGCGACGTAGCGTGCGTACAGGCGGCCCGCGTCGGCGTCCTCGGTGGACCAGGTGGCGTCGTAGACGCGGAAGCCGCGCTGCCCGGCGTACTGGGGCGGGAACGAGAACTCGCCGCAGAAAGTTGGCTTGTCCGTCCGGCGCATCAGCCGCGTCAGCCGGTCGTCGGCGAAGGTGAAGGCGTAGTTGTCGTAGCCGATCACGTCGCAGTGCCGGGCGATCAGGTCCCAGTCCTGCTCGTTCTCCCACCAGCCCGGCACGATCCAGAACCCGGCGTACAGGTGCTTCGGGTCCAGCGACTTGACGGTCTGCTCGATCAGCGCGTAGTAATGGTCGGCGTAGAACTGGCGTAGCGCCTCCACGTCGGCATCGGGCGGCTTGGGCGCGGCGGCATAGAGGCCGGCCCGGTCGGTCGCGGTGACGCCCCACGCCGCGGCGAGGCGGCCCACGTCGCCGCCGTAGCGCGCCGCCAGCGCCTCGTCCACCAGCGCCCGTTTGGCGGGCACGTCCCCGCCCCGCCCCAGGATGTCCCGAATCTCACCCGCCGTGATGATCTCGTCATGCTCGTTGCCGAGGGACCAGGCGACGACCGTTGGATCGTCCCGGTGGGGCGTGATCTGCGGGGCCAGCACGTCATGGAGTTTGGCCGCGGTCGCCGGGTCGAACGGGTCCGGGTGGCCTGCCAGCGTCGGCACCCCGCCCCGGTTCAGGACGGGCAGCGAGGGCAGGTCCGCCTCGATGTCGCACCACTTGCCGAAGCCCGAAAAGCCCCACGCCTTCAGCCGCTGGACCGTGCGCGTGTGGAACACATTCCGCCAGTCGCCGCCGTACTTGCGGATTAGGTTGGCCGTGGGGAACGAGACCGCCTGGACGTTCGGGCTCCAGGCGAACGGGTCGCTGCCCCACGCGGCGGCATACGGCCCGTCGCGCGGCGGCAAGCCCGCGAACAGATATTCGCGGCCCGTCACCGGCGTCCGGTCGCCGTCGGCCAGGGGCGCGGTGCAGACGCTGGTGTAGAAGCACGGGTTCCCCTCCGGCGACAGCAGCCACCAGACGCCGTTGTGCCGGACGGTCTGGAAGACACCCGTTGCGTTGTCATGCCAGCCGGCCTTGCGCCAGCCGCCGAAGCGGTCATAAGCCGCGCGGGCGCCGGACCAGGCTTGCAGCCGACGGTCTTCCTCGGCACGGTCGCGCCGGAGGTCGGCGTCGGCGTGGGTCTTCCCCGGCCAGTCGCCGTCACGGAACTGCCCGTAACGGTCCACCAAGGGGGTTAGGGAGTGGGGGTCGGCCGGCGGGCGGGACAGGCGGAACGTCGCCTCCACGGTCAGCGCCGTGCCTGCCTTGAGATGCCAGCCCTCCACCCGGCGCGGCGCCTGCGGCTCAAACAGCATCAGAGGCGCGGACAGCGCCGGGAAGCTGAACGCCAGGGGCCGGCCCTGCCCCGGCGTCAGACGGACGGAGGCCGGGACAATCCAGTAGTCGGCGGCCCCGTGCGCCCAGTTGGGAATCTGTCCCGCCGTCAACGCGCCCGTGTCCGGCTTCCAGCCGGACGGCTCATCCGTAATTTTCTGCCCGTCCAGCCAGAGCTGCGCCCGCCCGGTGCCGAAGACGGCCCGCACCCGGTAGTCATGATCGTACCGCCAGGCGGGGACCGATGCGAAAAAGTGCCAGTTCGTGCCGTCGGCCACGCCCAGGATGAGCTTGAGCGTCCGCAGCGTGCAGGGCGCGTCGCCCGCCGACGAGTTCTCAAAATCCAGCCAGAAGCCACGCTTGGCCCCGAAATCCGACTGGTTGGCCAGCCAGAAGCGGTTCTCCGAGGCGCGGACCACGTCCCCCGCACCCATCACCAGGATGGCGAGACACGCCCACAGGAAAAGTTTTTGCATGACCCTTTGCGTTCCTCAGAATGCTGTTACGGTGGCCCGAACGGCGGGGGCGGCCCGAAGGGAGGCGGCGGGCCGAACGGCGGGGGTGGGCCGCCGGGACCGCTGCCTGCGCCGGGGTGGTCAAAGTTGCTCGTCTCCACGACGCCATGATACCCGCCGAGGATGTACGGATAGCCCGCCGTCACATGGTAGTGGTAGCCGCGAACTTTGTCCCAGTGGCCGTTGCACGAGTCCAAGTCCTTCGGCGGGCGGCCGTCCTCGCCGTTCGGGCCATAGATGGGAAAGCCGTCAAAGGCATAGCCGATCAGCGGCGAATGCTGGCCCTTCGGGTCCTTGAACGGCGAATGGATGCAGACCGGGTACTTGTGATAGTGGTAGCGCCCCTGGGGGTCGGGATGGCCGCAGCACGAGTCGAACGTCTCTGCCTTCACCGCGTCCTGCCCATTGGCGTTGTACTGGTTGTAGAAGGGAATCCCGTTGACGGCCACCCCGATGGGGCCGAAGGGCGTCCGGGTGATCTGGGCGACGTAACGCGGATGGCGCGGGATGACGAATCGATAGTGCTGCTTCAGAATGAGGTTCGGGTTGCTGGCGTTGGGAAAGTCCCCATGGGGATGATCGGGGATGCCGTCACTTTGCACGATCATGTCGTCTTTGGTCCACGTGACCTTGACATTGGGATGGAACGGGTTCTGACCGGCGGCAGCCGGGTTTTGAACGGCCCCGACCCGAGCGGGTGTGACATCCGACAGGAAGAGGACTGCCAGGCAGAGCATTGCCATGCCAAGACGCAGAAACTTGGGTGTCATGCCGCCCTGTTCGCCACCGGCCAGCGGATTTCCTTGTTCGCCTGGCGCGATGCCAGGGGCAATCAGTTCTCGTGCCGGGCGAATGAATTCGCGGCTTGGGCAATGCGCTATCGGCCTTCGCCGATGCAGAGCAACGATGTCCGCGAAGGCGGACAGTGCATTGAATAGCCGCGACTTCAGGCGCCAGGCAAAAACTGAATGACTCCGGGTGTCGCACCTCCTTCGCCGGGCCGGCCATCCGCCCAGCGATTTTTCTGCCGGGGTTGACAAACGGCGGGCGGCGCGGCTATACTCTATTCCGTTCGCCCCGGCGGACGCCATTCTGACAGGAAGGAAGCGGCCCTTGACGATGATTCCTCGCATCATGTTTGAGACGGCAGTACAGGCAGACGCCTGGCGTGCGTCCCGGTGGGCCGGCTTCGTCCTGCTTCCCCCGGACAGCGCCCCACAGGCCCATTCCGTCTGCACCGCGTCCACCGGAGAACGTCGCCGCTAACACAGCGTCCCCGAAAAGCAGCGTTCCTCCGACCGGCCCCGGTGCTCCCTTCGCTTTCCCGATGCGAGGCACACCGAGGCTTTTTTGTGCCCGCACGACAGAACTGACACTCGGCTTTGCACGACGCAAGGAGGTTTCATGGCGACACGGCTGGCCCCACCCCGACCGCAACATCAAGAAGAAGAGCCGCTGATCCGGCTGGAGGCGGACTTCGACGCCGACGGACGCTTCGGAAGGCGCACCCTGGAGGTGACGCCCGACGCCGTGCGTGTCCTGGAGGCGTCCGGCGCGACGGCGTTCCAGATGCCCATCGCCGACATCCAGACGGCCCGCAACGAGCCGCTCGTCGGCGGCGGGCGGCTGGAGGTCACGGCCAATGGCGGCGACATCCTGCCCGTCGTCACGTACTCCCAGTCGGTCGCCGCCCAGTTCAGCGAGGCGGCGCGCGGCATCGAGCAGCTGGCCAAGGGCGAGCCGCTCTCCATCAATCTCAAGCAGGAGCGGACGCGCTGCCCCAAGTGCGGGCGGCTGCTGCCGGAGAAGGACGGCATCTGCCCGGCCTGCGTCAACCGCGGGAAGACGATGCTGCGCATCGCCGGCTTCCTCGCGCCCTACAGGCCGCAGGCCGCCGGGCTGGCGCTGATGGCTGTGCTGACCACGTCGCTCAACCTCGCCCCGCCGCTGATCCAGCGCAACCTGATCAACACCGTCCTGATGGGCCACCGGGGGCTGGCGCACCTGTACGGGCTGGTGGGGCTGTGGCTGGGGATCGTCACGGCGAACGTGGGCGTGCAGATCGTCACCGGGCGGCTGACGGCATTCCTGGCCGGTCACATCGCCGCCGACCTGCGGGCGCGGTTGTACCGGGCCATCGAGTACCTGCAGATCGGCTACTTCGACAAGAAGCAGGTCGGCGCGATCACCAGCCGGGTGACGCAGGACACCGACCGGGTGTGGGGCTTCCTGGTGCACCGCGTGCCCTATCTGGTCACGAACGGCCTGCTGATGGTGGGCATCGCCATTTTCCTGCTGCGGACGAACGGACTGCTGACGCTGTGCATTCTGGCCCCCATGCCGGTCGTGATCGTGCTGGCGGCGGCGTTCTGGAAGCCGATGTCCACCCTGTTCACGCGGGTCGGGCAGAAGTGGGCGCGCTTCCACATGCACCTCAACGAGTCGCTGTCAGGCATCCGCGTGGTGAAGGCGTTCGCGCAGGAGGACCACGAGAACGACAAGTTCACCCGGCGCAACCAGGAGCTGATGAACGCGGGCATCACCGCCGACTCGCGCTGGTTCACGCTGTTCGGCGCGATGACTCTCTTCACGAGCCTGGGCGCGCTGATCAACTGGACGGTGGGCGGGGCGATGGTGTACCATCACCGGATGAGCCTGGGCGACTTCTGGCTGTTCAACGCCTACCTGACGCTGATCTACATGCCCTTGCAGTGGTTCGGCCAGCTCAACAACTGGTTCTCGCGGGCGATGGCTGGCGCGGAGCGCATCTTCGAGGTGATGGACACCCAGCCGGAGCCTTATCTCAAGGGAGCGCAACGGGAGACGGCAATCGTCGGCGAGGTTGAGTTCGCCAACGTGCGCTTCGGCTACGACAAGTCCAACCCTGTCCTGAAGGGCCTGAACTTCACGGCCAAGCCGGGCGAGATGATCGGCCTGGTCGGCAAGTCCGGCGCGGGCAAAAGCACCACCATCAACCTGATCTGCCGCTTCTACGAGCCGGACGCGGGCAGCCTGACCATTGACGGCGTGGACTACCGGGACATCAGCCTCCAGACGCTGCGCCGTCAGATCGGCCTCGTGCTGCAGGAGCCGTTCCTGTTCAACGGCACGGTCGCCGAGAACATCGCCTACGGCAAGCCCGGGGCGTCGTTTGAGGACATCATGGAGGCGGCGAAGGCGGCCAACGCCCACAACTTCATCCTGGGCAAGCCGGACGGCTACGACACGATGGTGGGCGAGCGCGGCGCGAAGCTGTCCGGCGGCGAGCGCCAGCGCGTCTCCATCGCCCGCGCCATCCTGCACGACCCGCGCATCCTGATCCTGGACGAAGCGACCTCCAGCGTGGACGTGGAGACGGAGAAGCAGATCCAGGAGGCCATCGGGCGGCTGACAAAGGGCCGCACCACCTTCGCCATCGCGCACCGCCTGTCCACCCTCCGCAACGCCGACCGCCTGATCGTCCTGGACGGCGGCCAGATCGTGGAGATGGGCACGCACGCCGAGCTGATGGAGAAGCAGGGCGAGTTCCACAAGCTCGTCCAGACTCAGAGCCAGGTCACGCAGATCATCGGCATCGGCACCCAGGGCGAGTAGGGGCGCGGCTTGCTGCGCCCCGTCCTAAAGGCGTTGGCAGACGCTGTGCAGAAAACTTGCGTCTGAGGACGAGTTATATTGTGGTACAATGACACAGACTCTATTCCAATGCAAGTTTTCTGCATATGCTTTCCGTTTGCCCTTCGGTGCCCGCCCATGATCATTGAAATTAAAATCGCCAACTACCGCTCCATCAACGCCGAACAGACATTGAGCTTTGTAGCGGAGAATGCCAAGCGCCACCCCGATAATTTGATTTCCTGCAAGGGATACAAATTGCTCAAAGCCACCGCCCTGTTCGGCGCGAATGCCTCCGGCAAGAGCAACTTCGTTCGAGCCATCCAGGTGATGCGCGATTTCGTGCGCGACTCGGCGACTCGCATGAACGAGGGCGATCCCATCACGACAGTGGAACCCTACCGTCTTGATCCCGCGATGCGCGATGGGCCCTCACGTTTTGAGATCACATTCGTCACGGATGGCATTGTGTACGTCTACGGATTTGAGGCTAATCGGAGCCGAGTCCAGTCAGAGTGGCTGACAGCGGAACGAGAGACAACAGGAGCTAAGGTCTGCGACTTCCAGCGCACGTTCAACGCAACGCTCGGTACAGATAGCTGGGAATTTGCGGGCTTCAAGAAGTCCGACGCCCGCCAGATCATGACACGGACATTGCAAAACATGCTGGCACTCTCCGTTGGTGCTCAACAGAATGTTGATGTAATTCGGCCGGCCTACCGCTACATCCGCAACAACATTCGGACATTTGACATGTCCAGCGAGGCGGACCTCTTGGTTGCCCTAACGGCACGACTGTGTGAGACAGAAGAGCATACTAGGCAGGCAGTAATCGCCCTGCTTTCTGACGCAGATACAGGCATGGAGGACTTCCGCATCGAAACCAAGACGAAAGGCAATCTGCCTGATGTTGAGCCTGGTATGCCGGACGAAGTGTCGGATTTTCTTCTGGCAATACGAAGATTCGCTGCCGTGAGTCCGACGCCAAGCATTGTTTCAATGCGCCGCGATAGTGAGGGAAGGATGGTGGAATTTGACTTCGAGGCCGACGATTCACAAGGGACACAACGCTTTATTGGGATTGCCGGGCAATTTTTAGATGCTCTGAAGACCGGAGCTTTCATCGTCTTAGACGAGTTAAGTGCCAGTATGCACCCGCTGCTGACACGCCGCTTGCTCGAACTCTTTCAGAGCGCCGGGGCGAACACCACTGGGGCGCAACTGTTGTTCACCACCCATGACTCGTCTCTGCTGGATCAGGACCTGTTCCGGCGTGACCAGATTTGGCTCGCCGAGAAGTGCGACGGAGCATCCACATTCTTCTCACTCGCGGACATCCAGCCTCCCGTTCGCAACACGGAGTCGTTCCTGCGCAACTACCTAATCGGACGATACGGCGGTACGCCGCATCTGGGACGGGCCTTTGACGATTTAGCCGCCGGTGGGGTCAGAGCATGAGGCCGAAGCGCCCCCAGAACCCGCGCAGGCGCAGGCACTCACTGCTGATTCAGTGTGAAGGGCAGAAGACGGAGCCGAATTATCTCGATGAACTCTGTAAAGTGTGCGGCGTTCGACACCGGCTGGAGGTGAAGGTGAAAGCCGGCAAGGGGCAGAGCGCGGCCGTGACGGTCAACGCGGCCATCACGGAGGGTCAACGTAGAGTACAGGGTGAGAAGGTTTATGACGAGGTCTGGTGCGTGCTGGACGTGGAACACGCCGGGCACGAGGCGAAGCTGAACGAAGCCATCGCATTGGCACGGAAAAACAACATCCGCCTGTTCCTGTCCAATCCCTCGTTTGAGGTATGGCTGATCGCCCACTTCGAGCGCACCAAACGTGACTTCGCCAATGGCGACGCAACGAAAGGCTATTTGTCACAGACGTATTGGCAGAAGCACTTCGGTTGTGACTATGACGAGGGTGATGAGCGCCTGTATGAAAGATTGGCGGATCGCGTGGGTGTGGCACTGGACAACGCACAATGGGTGCTGGAAACCTTTCACGAGAATGCTTCCTGCCGGGACAGCAACGCCTCCACGGAGGTCTACCAGTTGGTGCGAGAACTTCTACAGGTGTAGCTCCGCGCGCGTCCTCCGGCCCAGATTGCCGATAATTTCCCTGGAGAACAGACGATGGTTTCAGAAGGGGAATGTGGGAGAGGGTTCGGACGACGATATGCAAATCTGCCAAAACGAACTCCGCCCCGCCCCCTTCTCCGGTGATTCAAACTTTGCCAAAACGAACCCCTTTGTCTGGGGGCAAATTCCTGTGGGAGAACAGAGACGTGGAGAGATGCGAGGTTCAAGCACTGATTGACCGCCTGGCGGAGCGCCACACCGACTGGACGGTGTTCGAGGCGCTGGCCCGACACATCGTCCGCGACGAACACGCTCTGCGGGCGGTGCTGGACGCCATCACTTCGCATCCCAACCCGAAGGTGCGGCGGCTGTGCGCGGACCTGATGGACCACCACGGAGATGACCGTTGTGTGGAGACGCTGCGGCAGGCCCTGCATGACCCCGTGCCGCGCGTCCGCCGCCAGGCAGTCCACTCCTTGAGCTGCCAGCGGTGCAAGACCTGCGCCCTGACCGTGGGCGTCGTCCCGGTCCTGACCGACGTGGCGCTCACGGACGAGAACATGTGGGTGCGCCGCGAGGCCGTCTGCGCCCTGGCGTTCCAGCCGCGCGACGCTCGCGCCGCCGCCGCGCTGCGTGTCCTCCTCGCCCGCGAGACCGACCCGAAGATCACCAGCGAGGTTCACGGGGCGCTGCGGATCCATGACGAGGAGTACCGCCGGGCGAGCAACGCGGCCGCCAGGGTGCGTCAGCAGAGAATTGATAGGATGTAGGGGCTTGGCATGGCAAGCCCCTACATCACCCGCCAAGCCCCTCCGGAGGCAAACATGGGACTGAACATGCACATGGAAGTGGCGGGCTGCCCGACGGTCTGCAAGCACTGCTGGGCGCAGGGCGTCCCCTACGGGATGATGCCTCTGGAAGACATACGTTTCGCGTTAGAGGGGGCGCGGCAGTTTTGTGACGACGCCGGCATTGACTTCGGCTCTTACCCGATGCACGAGATCGCCGCCCACCCGCAGGCCGCAGAAGTGATGCGGCTGTTCCGGGAGGTCTGCGGTGACGACTTCGAGCCGCTGCCGACCACCGGAGTACCGTTCGCCACGCGGGACGACTGGCGGGAGTTGGCCACCGCCATCGGCGCGCAGGGCACGCGCCATTTCTGGGTCGCCTTTCACGGCCTGGGGGCGGAGCATGACGCACTGGTCAGCCGGGATGGGGCCTTTCAGGAGACGTTGCTGGCCGTCGAGCGGGTCAAGTGCCTCGGCTTCCGCTGCGGGGCCAATGTGTTCGTGACGCGCGAGTTGGCTGCCCAATTTGAGCCAATGGCGGAGACGCTGCAAAGGCTGGGGCTGAGCGGGATGGCCTGGGACGTGGCGCGCTACTATCCGACGGCACGTGCGCGCCAGTACGAGGCGCACCGGCCCACCCTGGACGACCTGCGCCCGATCTCGGACCGGGTGCGGAGGCTGACCATCTACGGCGAGGTGCAGTGGAAGAACCTGGAGGCGTACACCGAGGCCGCCTGGGTTCGCAAGGCTATGCGCGACGAGTGGGAGGCCGCCTGCCAGCCGTGGGAACTGATCCCCCAGGAAGGCGTCTCTCTGGTCTGCCGCCCCAACCTGGACGTTCACACCGGCGAGGCGGGGCTGTATGGGCAGCGGCACGGCAACCTCAAGGCAGACGGCGTCGCCACCACGCTACGACGGGCCATTGACTACGGCCCGCGTTCCAAGGACAGCCTCTACCGGCTCCCGGATCCGCTACCGTCCATCGCGGAGTTGGCAGAGCGTCACGGCGACCCGTGCGGCCAGGCCGTCTACTTTGAGGCCTCGTCCATGCGCTACCGCTGGCTCGACCGCGCCGCCGGAAAGGCCGGGGCGGCTTGAAACCTCTGGAAACCGAGCGGCTGCTTCTGCGGGTGTTTTGCACAGGCGATCTGGAAGACGTCTATCGGGAAGTGTATTCTGACCCGGACGTGGCGAATTTCTACTGCGGCCGGACGAAGACGCGGGAGGAGACGCAGGAGTGGCTGGCGTTTCGCACCGCCGAATGGGGCTACACTGGCTCCTTCGGGCGGCTGGCCGTCGCGCGCAAGAACGATAGGGCGCTGCTGGGAATGGTCGGTCTGGATGCCTACGTGAACAACTTCGCGCGATTCCCCGACGATCCGGCCCCGCGCTTCAACGACGTGGAGGTGGAATTGAGCTTCGCCTTTGGCAAGCGATACTGGGGCCAGGGGTACGCCTTTGAGGCATCGCAGGCGCTCATCCGTTTTGCGTTCGAGGACCGGCGGCTCCGGCGGCTGGTGGGCGGCGCGGCCCTGGAAAACGAGCGGTCGCGCCGGCTGCAAGAGCGGCTGGGCTTCCGGGTGATGCTGACGGCGGACGGCGGCGGGTACATTACGATTTTGGAGAACACCCTGATTCCCGAAAAGGAGACGGGCCTGTGAACCTGACCATGCCGCCGCTGGAAACGGAGCGCCTCCTCGTCCGGCCTTACACGATGGATGACCTGCCGAACGTGCCGCAGTGCTCCGACCCGGATCGGCGGCGGGAGTGGCTGGAATGGACGGTGCGGAACTATCAGCAACTGGCGGGACTGTATCAGCCGCCATACGGCGACCGGGCCGTCGTGCTCAAAGAGGCGGGCGTCCTCATCGGCTCGGTCGGCTATGTGCCATCGTGGGGGCCTTTCCAGCGGCTGCCGTCATTCCGTCAGGCGGGCGATGACCCCGCCTCCCCGCTCTGCACGCCGGAGATGGGGCTGTTCTGGACGCTCGCCCCAGAGCACCGGGGGCGCGGCTATGCGACGGAGGCCGCCCGCGCCCTGATCGGCTTCGCCTTCACCGACCTGCAGGCGCGGCGGGTGGTGGCGACGACGGAGCATGACAACCTGCCGTCGCAGGCGGTGATGCGCCGGCTGGGCATGACCCTGGAAGCGAACCCATTGCCGGAACCCGAATGGTTCCAGGTGGTGGGGGTACTGCACAACACTATAGGATAAGACGGGAGTGCCGGAAAGGAGATACGTGATTGAATCCGGAAACGCTGAGACTGTTTTACTCGCCCAAGGACCGCCTGCGGCTGACGGTGGGGGAGGAACGTTCGTACCATACCGTCAAGCCGGTGTGGGCGGCACCGCTGTCGCGGCCCGACACATACCTGGCGTTGCTGGATGGCAAGGGCGCGGAGATCGTGATGCTGCCCGACCCGGCCCAACTGCCGCCCGACTCGCTGGCGGCGGCGCGAGAGGAGCTGCGCCGCCGTTACCTGACGGCGACGGTGACGCAGGTGACGCACGCCAGGCAGGAGTTCGGGGCGACCTACTGGAGCGTGGAGACGGACCGGGGGCCGCGCGACTTCGTCACGCAGAACCTACAGGAGAACGCCATCTGGCTGTCGGACGTACACTTACTGCTGCTGGACGTGGACGGCAACCGCTTCGAGATCACGGACGTGTCGCGGCTGGACGCCCCGTCGCGGCATTACGTTGAGACGATCCTGTGAAAAAGGGGCCGCGCCGGGTGGCGCGGCCCCCGATGTTAACGGGGTCTGGTGCGGTCCACCGTCTCGTCCCTGTCCAGCATCTCGCTACGGTGATCCGTGACGTCGGCGGCCTGCTGCACGTCGCCGGTCTTCTCGACGCGCAGTTCCTCACGCTGGACGGAGCCGGTCAGGTGCTGGGTCTCCGTGACCTGCCGCTTGCCGATCTCGACCTCCTCGCGCACCACCGGGGTCTTCTCAATCGTGACCTGCTCCTCCATCACCGGGATGCGAATCTCCTGCTCGGTCTGGCGGAAGTCCGTGTTACCAGTGACGGGGGTGCCGACCGGGCGGCGCTCGACGACGACCTCCTCGCGGGTGACGGGCACCTCGATGGTCTTGGTCTCGGTGATGATGTCCTTGTGGACGTGGACCTCGCCCGCCGAGACCCGCTGCGTACTCGCGCGCAGCTCCTCCTCGCGGAGTTGGATGCGCTCCGGGGACTCCCCCAACTCGCGGGCCGTGCCGGTGGACGCGGTCGTGCCGTAAACGCCCGCGTCCGCCGGGGCGGTTCCGGCGGCGTCCAGGCGCGCCGGGGCGGGCGGGACGTAGTCCGTCCGGGTCGCCTCCACGCCGGAGCCGACCGGGGCCGGGGCCGTGTCCACGAAGTCGGTCTGGGCGGCGGTGTTGCCCCGGTAATCCGAGGGCCCCTGCACGTCATCCGCGCCGTCGCGCTCCAGGATGCGGCGGACCTCGGCGGCCTGGGCATCGTTGGCGTGGACGCCGATCAGGATGCCGCCGGCGCCGAGGCCGGTCTCATACTCGCGGGCGCGGTCCTCCGGGATGCCCGCGCCGACCAGGCCGCCGAGGATGCCGCCGGTCAGACCGCCCGCGCCCGCCCCGACCAGTGCCGCCGCCAGCGGCCCGACCACCAGCGGGGCCGCCAGGCCCCCGGTGGCGGCGACGGCGGCGACGCTGCCGGTGGCGGTCAGGGCGGCGATGATCGCCCCCAGCGTCCCGCCGATGCCCGCGCCGACGCCCGCGCCCTCGGCGGCCTTGGTGCCGGTCCCCTCGGCGAAGTCACGGGCCTGGCCCGTGTCGTTCATCATGACGCTGATGTCGTTCTGGGAGTAGCCCAGGTTCTGCAGATCAGTGACCGCCCGCTCGGCCTCGGCGCGGTCGTGGAAAAGTCCGGTGATCAAATCGGCCATGGTGATACCTCCTGTATCGTGATCCGTCAGCGGCGGTTCCCCGTGCGGTCCACGGTCTCGTCGGTGTCCAGCATGTCGGCGCGGTGGTCGGTCGCATTCTCGACGCGGACATCGCCGGTGTTCTCGATGCGCGCCTCCTCGCGGCGGACGGTGTCGGACAGGCGCTCGGTCTCCGTCACGGACCGCTTGCCGACCTCGACCTCCTCGCGCACGACGGTCTGCTTCTCCAGCGTCGCCTCCTCGCGCGACAGCGGCACGACAATGTCGGCGGTGTCCTGCCCGATGGGGGCCGCGGAGGCCGCCTGGCCGGTGACGGGGCGGCGCTCGATCACGAGCTCCTCGTGGGTCACGGGCACGTCAATGGTCTTGGTCTCGGTGACAACATCCTTATGGACTCGTACCTCGCCGGCCTGAACCCGCTGCTTGCGGGCGGTCAGCTGCTCCTCTCGGAGCTGGATGCGCTGGACGCCCTCCTGCGCGAGCGCCGGGTTGACGCGGTCGCTGATGTCCGCCCCGTCGCGTTCCAGAATGGCGCGGGACTCGGAGGCGCGGGACCCGGTGACGGTGACGGTGTAGCCGCCCGCATGGCCGGCGGCGTAGTCGGCATCGGCATTCGTGCGGTTCAGGTAGGACGCGCTTTCCAGGTAGGGCTGAGAGCCGGCGTACTGGCCGGTCGCGGCGCTACGATAAGGCGCGAGGTCGATCTCGTTCTCGTTGAAGCCGGCGGCAATCAGGTCACGGACGGCGCGCTCGGCACTGGCCCGGTCGGCGAAGTAGCCGGCGATGGCATTCTGGGTGGTAGTCATTTACTTACTCCTTTGTCGCATTTGTTTACATTTTCGAGGTCGGCGGCTTTCCGGTCGCACGTTTTGTCCCGCTTGACAAACATTGCGTCGTCGCCACGCGGTTCTTACCCAGCGTCCCGCAGGCGTAAACAGCGCGGCCCGCCCTGACTCAGCTCGCTCTCTGATTTGAGCTGAAAAAAAATTGCCGGGCGCTGCGCCCGTCTTTCCAGTCCCCGCGCCCTGGTTGACAGGGAGGCACAGTGGCCGGGTACACTGGGGGTCTATGACGACCATCTCCGTTGTTACGCCGACGTTCCGGCGGGAGGACTTGCTGCGGCGGTGCGTCGAGAACGTGCTGGCGCAGAGGGTGGAGGCGGAGATCCAGCATCCGAGCCGCTGATCCGGGCGGCCTGGATGGACGACCCGCGTGTGACGGTGCTCAACACGTACCGGACGGAGCGGGCGGTGGCGCGCAACACTGGGGCGGCGCTGTCGCGGGGCGACTGGCTATACTTTTTGGATGACGACGACTACGTGCTGCCGGGGGCGTTCGCGGCGATGCTGGAGGTCGCCGAGCGGACGCGGGCGACGCACGTCTACGGGGGCTATCGCATCACAGACATGGCCCAGACGACCGACGAGGTGATCCGGCCGGACATCAGCGGCGACATCTTCCCGCTGCTGCTCGCCGGGGAAACCCTGCCGCCGCAGGCACGCTGGGTGCGCCGCGAGTATTTCTTTCGGGTCGGCGGCTTCGACCCGCTGATGGTCCCGGTAGAAGACGTTGACCTGTTCCGTCGCATCAGTCGGATCGGGCCGGTCGCCCGCACGGATTTTGTCGTGGCAGTGGTCCGCGTCAATCACCCCGCCACCACGACGACCGACAGTCAACGACAGAACAGCCAGTGGCTCCGCAGCCTGGACCAGTGCCTGTCCCTGCCGGAGACGCTGTCGCGGGTTCTGCGGCGCACCGCGCAGGAGCCGTACTGGCGGGGCCGCTGCGCGCGGATCTACCTGGGGTCGGCCGGGCGCAATCTGCTCCAGGGGCGGCATGGGCTGGCCTGGGGCCGGCTGCTGGCCGCGCTGCAGCTGTCGCGGCTGCCGTCGGGTGATCGGAAGCTGTTCTGGCGGGGCTTCCGCCGCCAGCCGGGGGAGCCCCTGAAGCCGGAGACGGACTCCGCCCAGGTCGATGACAGCCCAATGCCGATTTCGGGTACACTGGGAGGCGTCACTAAGGAGATTTAAGGTATCCATGAGCCATCGGATTTATAACTTCAGCGCCGGGCCGGCGATCCTGCCGGAGCCGGTGCTGGACGAGGCGGCGCAGGGCGTGCGCGAGATCAACGGGTCGGGGATGTCCCTGCTGGAAGTCAGCCACCGGGGCAAGGACTACGAGGCGATTCACGCCGACGCCGAGCAGCGGCTGCTGCGCGTCATGGGGCTGAGCGGCGAGGAGTATTACCCGCTGTTCCTGCAGGGGGGCGCGTCGCTGCAATTTGCGATGGTCCCGATGAACTTCCTGACGCCGGAGCAGACCGCCGACTATGTCGTGAGCGGCGACTGGGGCGCGAAGGCGCTGAAAGAGGCCCAACTGTTCGGCGGCGCGCGCGAGGCGGCGACCTCCAAGGGGGAGGGCTACTCCGAGCTCCCCAAGGAGTTCACCCGCACCCCCGGCGCGCGCTACGTCCACATCACCACCAACAACACCATCGAGGGCACGGAGTATTTCGCGCTGCCCGATGTCGGGGAGACGCCGCTGGTGGCGGACGCCTCCTCGGACTTCTTGGCGCTCCAGCGCGACTACGGCAAGTTCAGCCTGCTCTACGCTGGGGCGCAGAAGAACGCCGGGCCGGCGGGCGTGACGATGGCGCTGCTGCGCAAGTCGTTTCTGGAGACGGCGAACCCGAAGGTGGCGAAAATCCTATCGTACCGGACGTATGCCGAGAACCGCTCTCTGTACAACACGCCGCCGACCTTCGCCATCTACGTGGTCGGCCTGGTGCTCAAGTGGCTCGAGGGCGAGGGCGGGCTGGAGGCCATCGAGGCACGCAACCGGCAGAAGGCGAAAGTCCTCTACGACGCCCTGGACGAGCACGCGCCGTTCTACCAGCCGACGGTGACGGACAAGGGCGACCGCTCGCTGATGAACGTGACCTGGCGCCTGCACGACCCTGCCCTGGAGGGCGAGCTCCTGGCCGAAGCCAAGAAAAATGGCATGGACGGGCTGAAGGGCCACCGCAGCGTCGGCGGCTTCCGGGCGTCCATCTACAACGCCTTCCCCGTGAAGGGCGTACAGGCCCTGGCCGACCTGCTGCGCGATTTCGCGCAGCGGAAGGGGTAGCAGGGGGGCAGGACTTCTCATGGCCGGCGGCGAATCCCACGCGGTATGAATCGGCGTCCCCCGCTGCGCGTCGCATTTTCCCTACTGCTCCTGCTGGCCGGCCCGGCCGCCCGGTCGGACATCGCGCCGCCGACCGGCAACACCCCCGCGGCCGCCCCCCCCACGACCACCGCCCCGCCCGTGGTCATCACGCCCCCGGCCGGCGGAGGCTCGCCCGTGCCCGTGCCGACCGACCAGCCGCCGCCGGAGGTCGCCCTGCCGTCGCCGATCCCACTGGGGCGCGGCTTCCTGTTCAGCGGCGCACTGGATGCCCGCTATCGCACCGCGACCACGGGGCGTACCCGGCAGGGGTGGATCAACGCCGCCGAGCTGGACCTGAACCACCCGCTGACGCGCAACGGACAGGCGATCGGCAACATCCGCCTACAGGTGATCGCCGAGAACCCGCCGGACATCCCGAACGCCCAGGAGGTGCAGGTCGGCGAGGCCTACGTGCTGTACCGGCTGCCCATCCAGACGGAGACGGATTCGACCGCCTACCTGAAGGTGGGCCAGTTCCAGCTCCCCTTCGCGCTGCTGGCGGTCTACGATCCGCACCTGCTCCTCCTGCAGCCGCTCTACGCGCAGTCTCTGGGCCTGCGCACGGACTTCGGCCTCGCCATCTCCGGGCGCTTCTACGGATATCTCAACTATGACTTCTCCGTCACCACCGGCTCCGGCCCCGACCACTTCGACCTGAACCCGAATCGGGTGATCACTTTCCGGCTGGGGCGCACGTTCGTGACGCGCAACGGCACGGTCACCGTCGGCGGCTCGCTGCTGCAAGGGCATCTGCCGATCACGGACCTGGACTCGACCCACCCGCTCCCCTTCGAGCTGCCGCCGTCCGGCTACGTGCGCGCGGACCGTGGCTTCACGGCCAAGACGCGCGTCGCCGGCGACGGCACTTATAACTACAAAAGCCTGACGGGGCGCGGCGAGGCGATGATCGGTGCGGACCAGGACAGCCGCGTACTCGGCTACTATGCCGAGGGCGACTACCGCTTCAGCCCTCGCGCCGGCGTCGTGGCGGCGCACTCCCTGTTCGAGTACCCCCAGCGCGACAGCCTCTCCAGCCGCAACGCGGTCGGTCTGACCTACGCCCCGGACTCGAACCTGACCTTCCGCGCCCTGTATGAGGACCTCTACGACGTGCCCAGCGCCGGCACGGGACGCACAAATCACCGCTTCACCGTTCAACTGCTGCTGCGGTTTTAGCCCCCGTTCTACGACCCTTTAAACCACAAAGTTATTTGCCACAAAGGGTGTTGCTTCCGGCCGGCCCGATGTGGTATACTGTGCGGACGGAATTTCCCAATCCTCACCCGCCGGGATGGGGGCGCGTGTGCCGCCCGCGGTCACGCCCCTGGTTGAACGGCGGGGACGTAAAACACACAAGGAGTTACAATTTTGTCAGTTCTCGCCATGAAGGACCTGCTCGAAGCGGGCGTCCACTTCGGCCACCAGACCCGCCGCTGGAATCCAAAGATGAAGCGGTACATCTACGGGGGCCGCAACGGGATTTACATCATTGACCTGCACCAGACGCTGAAACTGTTCGATGAGGCCTACGCCTACGTGCAGGAATTGGCCCAGAACAACGGCAAACTGCTGTTCGTGGGCACCAAGAAGCAGGCGCAGGACGCGGTCGCCGAGGCGGCCAAGCGGTCGCGCTCGTACTTCGTCAACTCCCGCTGGCTGGGCGGGATGCTCACCAACTACCGCACCATCCTGACCCGCATCGCCCGCCTGCGCGAGCTGGAGCGCATGGACGCGGAGGGCGTCCTGGACTCGCTGCCCAAGAAGGAGGCCGCCGAACTGCGCGAGGAGCGCGACCGGCTGGAGCGCTATCTGGGCGGCATCAAGGAGATGCCGGGCCTGCCCGACGCGATCTTCATCGTGGACCTGAAGAAAGAGCGCATTGCCGTGCAGGAGGCCCGCAAGCTGGGCATCCCGATCATCGCCATCGTGGACACCAACTGCGACCCGGACGAGGTGGACTACGTCATCCCCGGCAATGACGACGCCATCCGCGCGATCCGCCTGATCTCCAACAAGATCGCCGACGCCATCATCGAGATCAAGGGCGGCGAGTGGCAGGAGACCGCCGTGGAGGCGGCCGAGGAGGGCAAGACCGGCGAGGAGGCTGACGCCGCCGCCGTGGCCGCACAGTGGGAGGCCCTGGAGCGCCAGGTCGGCGGCGGGGCGGCGACGGGCGGCGCGTCCGGCATCCTCACGGAAGGCAACGAGACGGGCGCGACTCACCCGGTCGGTGCGGAGGCCGCGACCACCGACGCCGAGGCCGCGTCAGAGATCGCCGCCGAGACCGGCCAGCCGACCGTCGAGCGGCCCGTGTAGGACGTTAACCCGACAGACCTAACCCTGCCGCTTCGCGGCGGTCCCTTCCCTGGCAGGGAAGGGAAAGGTCGCTTGCGACCAGGGTTAGGTCTTTCTTGAAAGGCAGCACTATGGCAGAGATCACCGCCGCAATGGTGAAGGAATTGCGGGACAAGACGCAGGCCGGCATGATGGAGGCCAAGAAGGCCCTCACCGATGCCGACGGCGACATGGACGCCGCCATCCGCGCCCTGCGCGAGAAGCACAAGAACATGCAGGTTAAGGAAGGCCGCACCAGCGCCGAGGGCGTCGTGGAGGCGTTCGTGCGTGAGCATAACCGCCTGGGCGTGCTGGTGGAGATCAACTCGGAGACCGACTTCGTGGCGCGCAACGAGGAGTTCATCGCCCTGGCGCGCGACATGGCCCGTCACGCCGCCGAAAATCCCCAGGCCGCCAGTGTGGACGAACTGCTGGACGCCACCCACACCGAGACGGGCCAGCCGGCCCGCCTGCGCGTCCAGGAAGTCTTCGGCAAGATGCGCGAGAACATCATCTTCAAGCGCTTCGCCGCCTTCCGGACGGAGGACGGGACGGTGGACGCCTACGTCCACAAGACCGGCGGGGCCGGCGGCAAGATCGGCGTCCTGATCGAACTGGCCGGTGAGGGCGAGGCGGTCAAGGAGTTGGCGCACGAGGTCGCCATGCACATCGCCTCGGCCCGCCCCAAGTACCTGCGGCGCGAGGACGTGCCGGAGTCGGTGGTCAGCGAGGAGCGCGAGATCGTCCGCACCCGCACGATGGCCGACCCCAAGAACGCCAGCAAGCCCGCCAACATCCTCGACAAGATCATTGAGGGCGGTGTCGGCACGTTTTATAAAGAGCAGGTGCTGCTGGAACAGCCTTACGTGCGCGAGCCGAAGCAGACCATCGCGCAGTTGATCCAGGGCAAGGCGGAGATCAGGCGCTTCGTGCGCTTTGAGGTCGGCGAGGCGGCGGCCTAGCCGATGGACGATGACCAGAAGACGAAATGGTCCCGCGTGCTGCTCAAGCTCTCCGGCGAGGCCTTCGCCGGGGACGGCACACAGGGCGTCATGGACTACAACGCCGTCGCCGCCATCGCGGGCGAGGTCGTCAGCCTGCACCGGCTCGGCGTCCAGGTCGCCATCGTGGTCGGCGGCGGCAACATCATGCGCGGCCAGCTCGCCCAGGCGGC
>JAFAZD010000014.1 GCA_019239955.1 Armatimonadota bacterium
ACCTTCCGACCGTGACCCTCTCCGGCTCCCCCAGAATTGGGGGCTTTATTGGGATGGGGCTGGGGGGCGATCTTTTTGACTGCAATCCACGTATAGGAAACCAACCCATGTCCTCCGCACCCAAACTCTGGGCGGGGCGCTTCTCGCAGGAGACCGACGCCCTGATCCATCAGTTCAATGCCAGCCTCCCCTTCGACCAGCGCCTCTGGCCCTACGACATCCGGGGCAGCATCGCGCATGTGAAAATGCTGGGCGACTGTGGCATAATCCCTTTGAGCGATTCGCAAGCCATCGCCGAGGGGTTGAAAACACTCGCCGAAGATTTGGCGGTGGGGCGCGCCGCGCTGCCGCCCGACGCTGAAGATGTCCACATGGCGGTCGAGACTCTGCTGACACAGCGCCTTGGCCCCATCGCCGGCAGGCTGCACACCGCCCGCTCGCGCAATGATCAGGTGGCGACTGACATCCGCCTGTATGTCATGGACTCCATCGTTGCCACACAGGAGCGCGTTCGCGCCCTGCAGGCGACACTGCTCGCCCAGGCCCAGCAGCACCGAGATACCCTGCTGCCCGGCATGACCCACTTGCAGCACGCCCAGCCCGTGCGCCTGACCCATCACCTGCTCACCTATTTTTGGATGCTGGCCCGCGACGACGACCGTTTGAGCGACGCCCGTTCGCGCTGCGACGCGCTGCCGCTGGGCGCGGGGGCGCTGGCGGGCACGACCTTCCCGATCAACCGGCAGCAGGTCGCCGAGGAACTCGGCTTCGCCCGGGCGATTCCCAACAGCCTGGACGCCGTCTCCGACCGGGACTTCGCCATTGAGACGGTCTCGGCGTTATCCATTCTCATGATGCACCTGTCGCGCCTGAGCGAAGAACTGATTCTGTGGAACACGCCCGCCTTCGGCTGGGTGGAGATGGGGGACAACGTGACCACCGGCAGCAGCATCATGCCGCAGAAAAAGAACCCGGACGTGGCGGAGCTGACGCGCGGCAAGGCGGGCCGCGTGTATGGAGACCTGGTGGGACTGCTGACTCTGATGAAAGGGCTGCCGCTGGCCTACAATAAAGACATGCAGGAGGACAAGGAGCCGCTGTTCGACGCCTTCGACACGGCGGACCTCTGCCTGGCCGCGATGAACACCCTGCTGCAAAATACGGCGTTTCGGGCGGAGCGCATGGCGGCCGCCCTGCGCGGCGACTTCTCGACCGCGACCGACCTCGCCGATTATCTGGTCCGCCAGGGCCTGCCGTTCCGCCAGGCCCATGAGGCCGTCGGCAGGCTGGTCGCCCGGTGCCTGGCCTCCGGGCATGGCCTGGAGGACCTGACGGGGGACGACCTGATCGCCGCCTCCGAGTTGTTTGCCGGGGCGGACGCCGCCGCCCTCACTGGCCCGCGCGGCAGCGCCGACGCCCGCGAATCGGAGGGCGGCACGGGCGGCGCCGCCGTCGAGACGCAACTGAATCAGGCCCGTGATCACCTGGCCCGCCTTGACCCGGCTCCCCTAGGATTGGGGGCCGGGGGACTCCCCTAACCCCATGGCAAAATCCCCGACCGTCAGCCCGCAAGCATTACAAAACGTTGCCCTGATCGCCGCCTGGGTGCTCCTCGCCACCCTGGCGGGAGTCATGGCGGGTGGCCCCGTGATCAAGCTGGCCGCCCTGGATGCCGCCTTCGCCGGTCTCGGCCTCTGGGCCGCGCGGCGGGATTGGCTGGCGCGGGCGGATGAGGCCGCCCCGCCGGGACGCCGCCTGCGCGACGTCGCCGTGATCGCTGTCTCCGCCGTCTTCGCCCTCCTCTACGTCGCCCTGACCGGGAGCCGGGACTCCCCTCTGTCCTTCGCGCTCTACATGCCCCTCGTTCTCGCCGCCATCTGCTTCGGCACCCGTGCCGGCCTCGCATCGGGGCTGGGCATGGCTCTGCTCTATGTGGTCGGCCTGGGCCGGCGCGACCTGCATCACCTGGTGGCCTACGCCGACTGGGAGGGCGCGATCTCCTTTCCGCTGGTCGCCGTCTTCGTCAGCCTGGTCTCCAAGCGCAACGAGGAACGCATCCGGGCCCTGCACGGCCGGGCCCAGGACCTGGACGCCCTGCTGGATATGTCCCAGATGATGGATGCGGCCATTGACCTGGAGACGACCCTGAACCTGATCCTGCTCAACGTCCACAAGCTCTGCGGGTGCCAGGTCTGCGCCGTCTACCTCAAGGACTCCTCCGGCCAGAGCCTGGACCTGCGCGACGCCTGCGGTCCCAAGGGCCGCAGCCCTCTGCAGGCATCCCTGCCCATTGTGGACGCCCGCGGCCCGGACTGGGACGTCGCCGATGAAGGCGGGATGGGGCGCTTCGCCGCTGCCTTCTACGTCGAAGACACCCGTGCGCTGGAGAGGTCCGGCGCGACGCGCCTGCTCGAGCTGGACCCGCGCGCCCGCTCCTTCGCCTGCCTGCCGCTGGTCAGCATCGAGGGCTTGCTCGGCATGCTCTACGTCGGCTACGACCTGCCCGGCAGCCTGCGGCCCGCCGAGGTCAGCCGCCTGGAGGAGCTCGCCGCCCGCGCCGCCTTCCCCCTGCAGCGCGTCCTCCTGCAGCAGGATTTTCAGGCGCTGGCCTACACCGACGCCATGACGGGCCTGGA
>JAFAZD010000065.1 GCA_019239955.1 Armatimonadota bacterium
GGCGCTGCGGGACAGTGAAGCACGCTACGCCCTGGCCGCGCGCGGCGCCAACGACGGCCTGTGGGACTGGGACCTGCTCACGGACGTCGTCTATTATTCCCCCCGCTGGAAGGCGATGCTCGGCTTCGCGGAGGACGAGATCGGCACGGGCCTCGAGGAGTGGTTCCGGCGCGTCCACCCCGAGGACCTGCCGGGCGTCGAGGCGGAGATCACCGCCCATCGCCAGGGCTACACCCTGCACTTCGAGAACAAACATCGCCTGTTGCACAAGGATAATTCCTACCGCTGGGTGCTCAGCCGCGGACTCGCGATCCGCGATCGGGACGGCCTGGCTTGCCGCATGGCCGGCTCGCTGACCGACATCACCGAAGACAAGATCGCCGATCCGCTGACGCGCCTGCCGAATCGCGTGCTGTTCATGGACCGGCTGGGGCGGGCTCTGGAGCGCGGCAAGCGCGACCGCGACTGGCGCGTTGCCGTCCTGTTCCTGGACCTGGATCGCTTCAAGGTGATCAACGACAGCCTCGGCCACCTCGTCGGCGACGAGCTGCTGATCAGCGTGGCACGCCGCCTGGAGGCCTGTCTGCGCTCCGGCGACACAGTCGCCCGCGTGACGGGCCAGGCCACCGTCGCCCGCCTGGGAGGGGATGAGTTCACCATCCTTCTGGAAGACATCCAGAACGAGGCCAACGCCGTCGGCGTCGCCGAGCGCATTCTACGCGAGTTGGCCGTGCCGTTCGTTCTGAACGGTACGGAGGTGTTCACGAGCGCCAGCATCGGCATCACGCTGGGGCCGGCCGGCTATGGCCAACCGGATGAGCTGCTGCGCGACGCCGACGCGGCGATGTATTCCGCCAAGGCGGGAGGCAAGGCCCGTTATGAGGTGTTCGACGCCGCCATGCGCGCGCGGACGCTGGCGCGCCTCCAGCTGGAAACCGACCTGCGGCGGGCGCTTGAACGCCAGGAATTCTGTCTGCACTACCAGCCGATCGTGGCACTGGAGCCCAGCCGCCTGATGGGGTTCGAAGCCCTGCTGCGCTGGCAGCACCCCCAGCGCGGCCTGTTGCTCCCGTCGGAATTCATTCCCCTCGCCGAGGAGACGGGGCTCATTTTGCCGCTCGGCTGGTGGGTGCTCCGCGAATCCTGCCGCCAGATGAGCGCGTGGAAGGCGGCCTTTCCCGTGGACCCGCCCCTGGACATCAGTGTAAATTTTTCTAGTAAACAGTTCTTGCAGGTCGACCTGGCGCGCGAAGTCGAGCGCATCCTGAGCGAAACCGGCCTGGACCCGCACAGCTTGAAACTGGAAATCACCGAAAGCGCCATCATGGACGACCCGAAAGCGGCCGCCGTCCTGCTCGCCCACCTGCGCGACCTTGGGGTTCAGGTCTGCATCGACGACTTTGGGACGGGCTATTGTTCCCTGAATTATCTGCACCAGTTTCCCATCGACACCCTCAAGATTGACCGGTCCTTCGTCCGGCAGATGGAAGAGGCCGAGGAGAATCGGCAAATCGTGCAATCGATCGTCGTGTTGGCCCACAACCTGGCCCTCGACGTGATCGCCGAGGGAGTGGAGACCGAGGCGCAACGCCATCGGCTCGCGTCCTTGAACTGCGAATACGGGCAGGGCTTCTTGTTCTCGAAACCCGTGGACAGCGCCGCGGCCGCGGCATTTCTTGCGGCCCATTGGCGGACGGCCGGGGCGGCGAAGTGATGAGGGTTTCCCGTCGGAGGGCAACGCGGTGTTTTCGAAAGTCCTTCAAAGCAAGGCGCATCTCCTCTTGCTCGCTACCTGCGCCCTCTGGACGGCGGGCATCGGGGTCGGTTTTGCCCGATTAATGGACTACGCGACCACCGCGGGAGACCCCGGCCCGGCGGCCGGGCGCTGGCCGGCCGGCACGATCCTTCCGCTCGATCCGGACCGTCCCACCCTCGTGCTGCTGGCCCATCCGCGCTGCCCGTGCACAAGCGCGACCATGGACGAGCTGGAAAACCTGATGGCCCGCTGCCGCGGACTCGTGGCGCTTCACGTTCTTTTCTACCGGCCCGGCAGCGCCCCCGCTGACTGGGCGCAAACGGACCTGTGGCGGCGCGCGGCGGCCATTCCGGGCGCGGCCGTGCATGCCGACACCGACGGCGCGCAGGCGCGGCTGTTCGGGGCAACGACCTCCGGCCAGGTGTTGCTTTACCAGCCCGACGGCTCCCTGCTTTTTTCCGGGGGGATCACCAACACCCGCGGTCACGCCGGCCCGAGTATCGGCGCAGACGCCGTGCGGTCGTTGTTGACGAAGGGTACAGCACCGCAGGCAGAAACCCCGGTCTATGGCTGCCCTCTTATCGGCCCCCGCGCCCCTGACCGCAAAGGAGACCAACCGTGCCTCCAGTAGCCGATCAACCCGACAGCACGTCCCGACGGGCCGAAGATCTTTTTCGGCACCACCAGAAAGCGATCTACCAGCGCACCGACCGGCTATTTGCCGGGTTAATGGCATTCCAATGGGTCGGCGCCGTGGCGGCGGCGCTGTGGATCTCGCCACAGGCCTGGGCGGGGTCTTATAGCGAAACGCACCTGCACGTCTGGATGGCCCTGGTCCTCGGCGGCTTCATCATTAGCTTGCCCGTGGCCCTCGCCTTGCTCCAGCCCGGCCGGGCGACGACGCGGCACACGATTGCGGTTGCCCAGATGCTGTTGGGGGCGCTGCTGATCCACCT
>JAFAZD010000405.1 GCA_019239955.1 Armatimonadota bacterium
GAAGTTGACCCACTGGGCGTCGCTCAATTGTTGAAGTATCGGCAGGACGTGGTCGGTGAAGGAGGGCATCGGGACAGGTGGCAGCCAGGAGTTCTGGAAGGAGTCCACGATCAGGTCGTACATGGTCTGGAACGTCACGATGTCCGGCGCGTAGTTGGGCGGGGCGGTGACGACCCAGGCCGGCTCGACCGGCACATCCTGGCCGCCGATCGTCACCTGCGCCGAGACAGGCCCGTCGGCGACGTCGTCGTGCCACCCGTCGTTGTTGGCGAAGGTGTAGGCAGTGTGGCCCGGCTCGGCGGGGGCGGAGGCGCCCCGCCCGCCCAGCACCAGCAGATGCCCGGCCTCGTCCGTCCGCAGCTCGCCCAGATAGATGGGCTTGCCGAAGAACTGCCCGGTGTCGAACTGGAAGGCCGGACCGCTCTGGCCCTTGCCCGCGATGGAACGGCTGCCGGGATCAATGACCAGGCGCGCACGGTCCGGGCCGCTCACCCGCGCGTTGCGGCGGGCGCAGGGCTTGGCCTCCGGGATGTCCATGGCCAGCTCGAAGTTATACCAGGCCGCTTTCCTGTTGGCGAGGTGCGCCGTCCAGGTGATCTGGGCATCGTCAGCCGTTAGCTCCTGAACCACGTCCCCGGCGGCGTTGTAGCCGAACAGGCGGAACCGGGCGGCCTGGCGCTTGAGGCGGCCCGCCCCGTCCTTGTAGCCGCCCGCCGGGGCGGGCGTGGGATAGGGCAGTTCCGGGCCGATAAAGAACTCGTCGGGGCTGTTGCCGACGCGGGCGATGCCGACGGCGGGGTGAATCTTGCAATGGGTGATCGCGTCCATGAATCCTCTCCCTTGCGAACGTCATCAGTAAGAAAAAAAGTCAGCGATTGAAATCGCCGCTCAGGGCGCAGACGCCGATTGTCCGCCTTCGCGGACACAGAGTTATGTCCGCGCAGGCGGACATTCAGCCGGAGGCTACCGAGCGGCCATTTCAATCGCTGGCTCTTTTAATCTCGCTGACTTTTTCTCTCTCAGTACAGGATTTTGTTCCGAGACGCCGCCCACTGCTGGAACGGCAGGGCGGCCTCCGGATGGCTTACGGGATGCATCGGCAGGCTTCGGTCCAAGATCGGCTTTCTCATCTCATCATAGAGGAAGGCGTCGTCGAACCCGTAAGAGGCCGCGTCTTGATGGGTGGCCGCGAAATGGACGGCGTCCAGGTGGGACCAGTAGATGGCGGCCAGACACATGGGGCAAGGCTCGCAGCTCGTGTAGAGGACGCAGCCCATCAGCCGGAAGTCGCCCACGGCCGCGCAGGCGCTGCGGATGGCGACGATCTCCGCGTGGGCGGTCGGGTCATTCGTGCGCGTGACCTGATTGGCCCCGGTGGCGAGAATCTCCTCCCCACGCACGATCACCGCCCCGAACGGGCCGCCGCGGCCGGACCGGACGTTCTCGACGGCGAGGCGGATGGCCTCAGTCATCCACCTGTCCGGCGCTCGGCTCACGTCGCCTCCAGCGGCAGACGGACAGGACGCCCCCCGTCCCGCGCCGATTGATGCAGCGCCAGCACGATCTCCTGATCCAGCCGCGCCTGCTGCGCCCCGTAGGTCGGCTCGGTGTCGTTCCGCACCGCGTCCACCAGGCTCTGAATGCAGCCCGCCACCCCGATCTCGTCGTCGTGCCACTGCGGGCCGTGTCCCTGCACCCGGGGCCGGAAGGGATTCTCCCAGGTGACGATGGGCCGGTCAGGGTCGCCCGTATGCGCCGCGATGGCCGCCAGCGCCCCGCCGTCCACCCGCTCGAACTGCCGCTCCAGCGTGATCCGCTGCGCCGCCTGCCCGTCGGGGGCCAGCAGCGTGAGCTGCTCCTCCACGTCTGGGTACATCCCGGCCGTCACGCCCATGCCCTTCTCGGCCAGGAACCGGCTGCTACGCCACCAGCGCAGGGGGGAGTCGTAGCCCACGCTGGTCCAATGGAAGACGCCGAGCTGACCGCCCTCAAATTCGATGAGGCCGTGCTCCTGCGTCTCCTCCCGCGCGCTGGGGCCGGCGCCCAGGCGCGGCCAGTGCGGGGCCAGCGGGTACGAGCGCACCGCCCCCGTCACCTGCACCGGCCGCGCGTCGAAGCCCAGGTAGCTCCGCAGGACGCTGACGCCGTGGTAGCCGTGCCCGGCGAAGTCGTTGAAGGAGACATACACGCGCCCGAAGAGGCCCGATTGGATCAGCTTCAGCTTGATCTGCTCCAGCGGGCGGCGGTGGAACTGCTCGGCGACCTCCACCTTCAGGCCGCGCTGACGGGCCGCGCTGATGATGGCGTCGGCCTCGCCGAGATCGTGGGCGATGGGCGTCTCCAGCAGCACATGCAGCCCGTGCTCGACCGCCATCCGGCCCACCCGCCCGTTGGCGCTGTAAGCCACCGAGACCACGCCGAGATGCGGCTGCGTCTCGGCGATCAGGCGGTCCAGGTCGGTGAACGCGGGCACGCCCAGGCTCCCGCCCAGCCGCCGGGCGGACTCCTCGCTCCGGCCCCAGACGGCGACCAGTTCCACGCCGGGGAGCGCCTTCAGGAGCGGGCCGTAGAGGTAGTCCGAGCGCTTGGCAGTGCCGATGATGGCGACGCGGAGCGGCGATTCGGTCATCTGTGCCTCTTTCGACTACCACGCATAGTCTTCGGGGGCGGTCCTGTGGCCGGGGAAGATTTCATTCAGTTGCTTGTGCGTCTCCTCGGAGACCTTGATCTCCAGCGCCCGCAGCGAACCGTCCAACTGCTCCAGCGTCCGCGGCCCGATGATCGGCGCCGTCACCACCGGGTTGGACAACAGCCACGCCAGCGCCACGTCCGCCGGCTTCTCCCCCAGGTCCTTGCACAGACCCTCCCACCGCTCCAATTTGGCCCGGTGCGGCTCGATGTCCATGCCGGAGCGACGCCCCTCAGCCTGCTTCTGCAAGGCCCCGCCGAGCAGACCGCCCGCCAGCGGCGACCACGGGATCAGACCCAGCCCGTACTTCCGGCAGGCGGGGATGACCTCCAA
>JAFAZD010000138.1 GCA_019239955.1 Armatimonadota bacterium
AAGGCCGTCATCTCGTCGGCGGTCATTGGCTGGAAGCCTCTGGCGATGTCCAGATTTTGGCGCAGCACTTGCAGCGAATCGATGCCGCTGACCGTGACGGACGCGGGCAGGCTCATGGCGTAGCGCAGGGCCTCCCGCACCGTCACCGCCCCCTGCTGGACCATCTCGCCGCTGCCGCCCAGCGACTTCATGCCGATCACCCCCATGCCGCGCCGCAGCGCCTCCGGGAGAACAAACTGCTGGAAGGAGCGATACGTCGCGTCGAAGGCATTGAGCGGCATCTGCACGGTGTCGAAGTGCAGGCCGTACTCGTCGGCCAGCGCCATCATCCGCAGGTGCAGCTGGGGCGTCTTGTGGCCCGTGAAGCCGATGAAGCGGACTTTCCCATCTTTTTTCGCCTGCGCCAGCGCCTCCCAGACGCCATTCTGGGCGAAGTGCAGCTCCGGGTCGTCATAATAAACGACCTCGTGGATCTGCCACAGGTCCAAGTAGTCCGTCCGCAGGCGCAGCAGCGATTCTTCCAATTGCTGCATGGCGACTTTTTTATCCCGCCCGTGGGTACACACCTTCGTCATCAGGAACACTTTGTCGCGCCGCCCCTGTAGGGCGCGGCCCATCCAGTCCTCGCTGCGGTGGTCGTTGTACTCCCAGGCGTTGTCCATGAAGTTGACGCCCGCGTCCACGGCCTCATGGACGATGTTCACGGCTTCCTCCAATGAGGAGGCGTCGCCCAGGCTGCTCCCGCCGAGGCCGATGATGCTGACGTGAACGCCGGTCCTGCCGAGCGGTTTCTGGGGGATTTGACCGGGGCCGGTGTTGGTCATCGGCAGCGGCGCGGGCGGCGGGGCGAGCGGGCTGGGCAGGTAGGCCTGCCCCTGCGCCAGCGGGGTGTTCACGCCGACGCCGCCCTTGCCGTCGGGCCGCTGGATCGAGGCCGTTCCCGGCCAGGCGTCGTAGGCGACCGCGTTGCCGCCGGTGCTCTTGTTCTGGACGCCCTCCGACCCCATGTCGGCCCCTTCGGATTCGGGCATGGTCGGCATGTCGGGCGCTTTCGGGTCCGGGCTGGTCTGGCTTGGCATGGTTGTGTCTCGTTTCTAGGGACCCACCTCCTTGTTCGCTCCGCTCACAGGGTCCTCCCGCAGCGGGAGGATTCGGAGGGGCAGGCTTGGTCCCGCCGGGCCTCCTCTCTTAACCCTCCCGCTGCGGGAGGGCTCCGTGAAGCAGGGGGTGGGACTCACATCGTCGGCGTCAGCAGGGCGTCGCCGGGGGTGCCGATGCCGCGCGTCAGCATGTCCTGGACCTCCTTGACCGTCGGGTCAATCGGGAAGCCGTGCGGCTGGCGCGTGTGCGGGTTGTCGTACTTGATGCTGACCTTGTACATCTCATAGCGTCCGTCGGCGGCCACCGGGGCGCATCGGGCGCGCAGTTCCTGCATGTCTGACGGTGACATCGGCTGGAAGCCGCGCGCGACGCGCAGGTTCTGGTGCAGCACGTCCAGCGAGTCCATGCCGCTGATGGTGGTGGCGACCGGCAGGCTCATCGCGTAGCGCAGTAGCTCCTCCGCCGTGACCAGCCCGTGCTTGATGGCGTCGGCGGTGCCGCCCATGCTCTTCATGCCCAGCACGGCCACGCCGCGCCGATTCGCCTCCGGCAGCACCTGCCGCTCAAAGCTGAAGAAGGAGTAGTCAAAGGGATTGAGTGGGAACTGGACGGTGTCGAACGCATAGCCCATTTGCAGCATTTTCAGGTGGATGCCGGGGTCCTTATGGCCCGTGAAGCCGACGAAGCGCACCTTGCCCTGCTGCTTGGCCTGGTCAAAGGCCTCCAAGACGCCGTCCTTGGCGTAGGCCAGTTCGGGGTCGTTGTCGTAGGTGACGGCGTGGACCTGCCACACGTCCAGATGGTCCGTCTGCAAGCGCCGCAGCGACTCCTCCAGCATCTTCATCGCCAACTGCCGGGTGCGCCCGTGCGTGCAGACCTTGCTCATCAGCACCACTTTGTCGCGCCGTCCGCCCGCCAGCGCCCGGCCCATCCAGTCCTCGCTCTTGCCGTTGTGGTACTCCCAGCAGTTGTCAAAGAAGGTGACGCCGACGTCCACCGCCTCGTGGACGATGTTCATGG
The DNA here is from genome assembly GCA_019239955.1 of Armatimonadota bacterium. Taxonomy (GTDB): domain Bacteria; phylum Armatimonadota; class Armatimonadia; order Armatimonadales; family Capsulimonadaceae; genus JAFAZD01. The sequence continues at coordinate 2,122 of JAFAZD010000138.1, forward strand.
CCTCGTTGACGCTGTCGGCGTCGCCCAGGTGGTGTCCGCCCAGGCCGAGCGCCGAGACCGTCAGGCCGGTCTTGCCCAGCGGACGGCGGGGGATCTCGCCCTCCCCGGCGGCGGGGCCGCTCAACACCGCCTTTGGAGCGGACGGGCCTTTACCCGAACTGCCAAGCGCGCCGGTGGTCTTGCGCGACGACTGGCTGGGGCTGCTTTCCTCAATCCCGGCGGGGTCGCTTGGCTGCTGCCCGCCGCCCGGCTGCCCCTGCGGCCCGCCGGGTGAGGATTGGTTGCCGCCCGCCCCCTGCGCCGCGGCCCGCCCGCCGAGGGCCAGCCCCGCGCCGACCAGGCCCGCCGTCCGCAAGAAATCGCGGCGGCTCACGTTGGGGGACAAGGCTGTTTCTTCTGTTTCGGGGAGGCTGTCCTGCCGGGGAGACGTGCGCTCCTCATATTCCATGCCCGTTTCTCCTGGTTCTAGACTGATGGCGTCAGTCTCAGCAGACATACCAGGAGAAAATGGTTTATAAACCGGGCAGGCGTTTCCGCAGGGGGCGCAGCAGGCCCCCTACGCCTTTTGCCGTGCAGCGTCATAAATACGGCGCAGGGGGACGCCGTGCTGCTGGGCGGCACGCTTGCAGTCCTCGTATTCGGGGGCGACCGTGATCTCCTCGTCCTGCCATCGCCCCACCTTGAGCCGGATGTCACCGAACTCGGTCTGGACTGCCCGCCACGAGCGTTCCAGCGTGTAGCGCCGCTGCTCGCGGACTCGAATCCCGAACGTGCCGGTCTCCCGGAATATCACCCCGGCCAGGGCGTCGGCCTTGTCAGGCGGGCACAGCACCGTCACCAGCGTCGCCGGGCGGTTCTTCTTCATCTGAACCGGCGCGAAGAACACGTCCAGCGCGCCCGCCGCGAAGGCCCGCTCCATCAGCAGATCAAACCCCTCCGGGTTCTGGTCGTCCAGGTTGGTCTCCAGCACCGCGACCGTCCGGGGCGTCCGGTCGGCGGCGTCTTCGGTCTCGCCGATGATGACGCGCAGCAGGTTCGGCATGTCCGGCTGGAACTGCTTCTTGCCGGCCCCGTAGCCGCTGGTGAGGACGCGCATCGCGGGCATCTTCCCGGCGGTCGCCGGGTCCGCCAGCGTCGTCACTAAAGCCGCGCCCGTGGGCGTCACCAGCTCGCCCTTGATGTCTACGGGGTAGACGGGGAAGCCCCGCAATAACTCCACCGTCGCGGGCGCGGGGACAGGCATCAGCCCGTGCTGGCACCGGATCATCCCGTAGCCGCAGGGCAGGGCGGAGACGGCGACCCGGTCCACGCCCAGCATCTCCAGCAGCAGGCAGCTCCCGACGATGTCCACGATGGCGTCCACCGCGCCGACCTCGTGAAAATGGATCTCCTCGCGGCTGGTTCCGTGAATCTTCGCCTCGGCGTCCGCCAGCCGGGTGAACACGGCCAGCGCCTGCCCCTGCACCCGTTGTGACAGCCGGCTCTCCCTCAAAATCCGCGTGATGTCCGACAAGTGCCTCCCGTGCCCCCGGTCCGTCTCCAGCAATTTCACGTCCACATCCGTCGCCGTGATGCCTTGTCGCTGGACGGTCTCAACTGTTAACTCATACCCCGGCACGCCCAGCGCCGCCAGCCCCTCCCGCAGCCGCGCCTCGTCCGCCCCCGCGCATGCCAGCAGCGCCCCCAGAGTCATGTCCCCGCTGATGCCCGAAAAACAATCGAAATAGGCTGTCGTCATCGTTCCCCCTCGCCCTGTTCCTGCGTCCATTTTACCATAAGAGCCGTAAGGCCCCTGCCTTTAGGATTTATTCTTTAGGCAGGGGGACATACGGCTCAACGGGCGAAGGATGTAATCCGAAGCCCGTTCTCTTTGGCCTTTCTCGTTTTTAGATGTGTTAACGATAGATAAGTGCTTCCGGTATAATGTCTTCGTGAAAACCGAGTTGCGCTCCAACAACAATGTCGCCTTTTCCTGTAAGTATCACGTCATCTTCTGCCCGAAGTACCGAAGAAAGGTTCTCACAGGAGACATAGCCGAACGGTTGAAGTCCATTGTCCACGAAGTCGCCGACGAAACACGATGCGAAGTCATAGAACTGGAAGTCATGCCCGACCATGTGCATCTGCTTTGCGAAGTTGACCCTCAGTTTGGCGTTCACAAGTTCGTGAAACTCGTCAAAGGCCGCTCGTCGCGCTACCTGCGGCAGGAGTTCCCTGTTCTCAAATCCCGCCTGCCGTCGCTTTGGACAAATCGTTATGCCTGCCTGACGACAGGCGGCGCACCGCCATCAGTCATCAAGCAATACATCGAGGGCCAGAAGAATGTCTGATTGTCGGCTTGCTTATCGGTATCGTCTGTACCCGACGAAGGCCCAAGAGACGCTTCTGAAAGAAACGCTGGAGACGTGCCGCCTGGTCTACAACAGCCTGCTGAACTGGCGCAAGCATGACTACGAGGTGCTGGGCAAGTCGCCCTCTAAGTTTGCGCAGCAAGCCGCGTTCCCAAAGTGGAAGAAGGAACACCCCGAACTTTGCAATGTGTATAGCCAAGTTTTGCAGAATGTCGCCGCTCGCGTTGACCTGGCCTTTGACGCTTTCTTCCGCAGAGTGCGAAGCGGAGAAACGCCCGGCCTTCCCCGCAGGAAGGGCGAAGGCTACGACTCGTTCACCTACCCACAGAGCGGTTTCGGGTTTCAGCAGGGACGCTTGCGGCTCTCCAGAATTGGCGATGTCGCCGTTCGCTTGCACCGCCCGATTGACGGCACGATCAAAGCCTGTACCATCCGCCGTGTCCGTCACAAGTGGTATGCCTGCTTCTCCTGCGAAGTCGGCCCCGAACTGTTGCCAGCGTCCGAGGAACAGGTCGGCATAGATGTTGGGCTGAAAACCTTCGCCGCCTTGTCCAACGGGGAGATGATTGAGAACCCGCGCTTCTTCCGCAAAGACGAGAGAGCCCTTGCCAAAGCACAGCGCAAGTTGTCCAAACAGAAGCGCGGGAGCCGAGAACGGCGCAAGGCCAAACAGGTTGTTTCTCGTATCCATGAGCGGGTTCGCCATCGGCGGCATGATTTTGTTCATCAAACAGTGCGGCGCATCGTGAACCGCTTCGGCGTCATCGTTGTTGAAAAGTTGAACGTCAAAGGCATGGTTCAGAACCATTGCCTTGCCAAGTCTATCTCTGACGCTTCCTGGTCAATGTTTCGGAACGTACTCTCTCAGAAGGCCGAACGAGCCGCTAGGGTGTACGCCGAAATCAATCCCGCTTATACGTCTATGACCTGTAGCGGGTGCGGACACATTGCCAAGAAGCCACTTTCCCAAAGGCAGCATGACTGCCCGATGTGCGGCCTGTCCCTGGACAGGGACACGAACGCCGCCATCAACATTCTCTCTGTAGGGCAATACAGAGTCGCGGCATAGACCGCGTAGAAGCCCCCGCCTTATAGGATTTATTCTTTAGGCGTGGGGAGTTGTCACCCGCACAAGGGCAGCAAGAGGCGGGGCCGCCATCGGGTATAATGGGGGGCGAATGACACTGTATCCCATCCATGCGGACTTGCAGGGCAAGCGGTGCGTCGTGGTCGGCGCGGGGGCGGTGGCGGAGCGCAAGGTGGCGGCACTGCGGGAGTGCGGGGCCCTGATCCGGCTGGTCGCGCCGCAGGCGACGCCCCCGCTGCAGTGGCTGGCCGAAGAGGGCGCGCTGACGTGGATGCGGAACATGTACCACGCGGCGCATCTGGACGGGGCGTTTCTGGTCATCGCGGCGACGGACTTGCGCGAGGTCAACGAGGCGGTGGCGCGGGACGCGCAGGGGCGGAATATCCTGGTCTGCCGGGCCGACGAGCCCGCTGGGGGCAATTTCCTGTCGCCCGCGTCCGTGACGCGGGGCGATCTGGTGCTGACCGTCTCCACGTCGGGCCTCAGCCCCACGCTGGCCGCCGTGCTGCGCCGGCGGCTGGAGGACGAGTTCGGGCCGGAGTGGGGGCCGCTGACGGCGCTGATGGGATGCCTGCGGGAGGGTATCCAGGCGGCGGGCGATGAGGCGGCGCGGCGGGCGGCGGTGCGGCGCGTCATTGACGACCCCATCGTTCGGGAAGGGTTGCGCGGCGGGAATTTTGCAGAAGCGGAGGCGCGGGCGCGGGAATGCCTCTCCTGGTCCTCGGAATAAATCATCAGAGCGCGCCCATTGAGATGCGCGAGAAGCTGGCGATCGGGGAGCGGGAGCTGCCGCGCGCGCTGGCGGCGCTGGCCGACGCGCCGGGCGTGGCCGAGTGCGCCCTGCTCTCCACCTGCAACCGGGCGGAGGCGTATGCCGCCTTCGCGCCCGGCACGGACGACCCGGAGGACGCCCTGGCCGAATTCCTCGCTGGCTGGCACGGGCTGTCGCGGCACGAGTTCGACGGCCACCTCTACTGTTATCGGGACGGGGCCGCCGCCAACCACCTCTTCTCCGTCGCCGCCGGCATTGACTCCATGATCCTGGGCGAGCCGGACATTCAGCGGCAGGTCAAGGGGGCCTTGGAGGCGGCGCAGGCGGCGCGGACGGCGGGGGCCCTGCTCAACAAGCTCTTCCAGGAGGCGCTGGTCACGGGCAAGAAGGCGCGCACGGAGACGGGCATCGCGCGCGGGGCCTTCTCGGTCGGCGCGGCGGCGGTGGAGTACGCGGCGCAGGTCTTCGGCGAGTCGCTGGCGGGGCGCACCGTCCTGGTACTCGGCGCGGGCAAGATGAGCGAGGTGACGGCGCGGCACCTGGGGGCACGCGGCGCGCCCGCCGTGCTGGTCGCCAATCGCACGTTCGAGAAGGCGCAGCAGCTCGCTGCGCAGTTCGGCGGGGGGGCGCGGCGCTTCGACGACCTGCCGCAGCTCCTGCTGCAGGCCGACATCGTGGTCTGCTCCACGGCGGCACCGCACCCCATCGTCACCCAGGCGATGATCCGCGACGCCATGCGCGCCCGCCGGGGCCGTCCGCTGACGCTGTTCGACATCGCCGTGCCGCGCGACGTGGAGGCCAGCGTGGACGACTTGGAGAACGTCTACCTGTTCAACATCGACCACCTGCAGGAGTTCGTCGCCGGGGCGCGGCGGGCGCGGTCGGCGGAGGTCGCGCGGGCGCAGGAGATCATCAATGCCGCCGTGGCCGAGTACCTGCGCTGGGGGCGCGCTCTCGAGGTCTCCCCGCTGATCGTCGCCGTCCGCGAGCAGCTCGACGCCATGCGCCTGGCCGAGCTGGCCCGCCTGCGCGCCCGCCTGCCGGGCCTGTCCGAGAAGGAGTGGCGCGCGATTGAGGCGGCGATGCAGGCCGTCACCAACAAGATCGCCCACCCGGCGACGCAGGCCATCAAGGCGAGCGCGCAGGAGGACGCCGGCCCCGCCGCGCTGGACGCCATCCGCCGCGCCTTCGGCCTGGAAGACGCCCCCCCTGCCTCTGCCCCGGCGCGCGTGCCCGCCGAGAAAGTCACCGAACCATGAAAGAATTCGCCGCCCAAATGCCAGCGAATGAATTCGCCGCTGGGTGGCGCTGTGCGCCGAGTGTCCGCCTGCGCGGACACAAGAGAGGCGTTCCCATGTCCGCGCAGGCGGACATTCAGCCGAAGGCTACGGAGCGGCGAATTCATTCGCTGGCTTTTCTCTTCAACCCATTCGTCCAACAGATGTTGGACGATTTGCGGCCAGCCCACGTAGGCGAGGGCGAAGTTGTGACACAGGCTGTGTCACAACTCTCGTGGGGGCGCAAGATTTCTGACTGGTTCGGCAGTGGGGGAGGCGAGACGTGAGCGGGCCGGAGGCACTGCTGCTGATCGCCGCCGCGGCGCTGTACCTGCTGGCGTCGGCGGGATACGGGGCGCACCTGCTGCTCCGGCACCCGCCGCTCGCCGTCGGCGCGCGGACGGCGACCGTGGCCGCCGTCGTCCTCCACACGCTCGCCATCGGAGTCCACTGCGCCGTGACGCGCCGGACGCCGTTCACGACGCCGGCCGCGACCCTCTCCGCCACGGCCTGGGCCGTCGCGCTGGCCTATCTGGCCCTGGAATGGCGGCTGCGGCCCCGCCCGACGGCCCTGGGCGCGTTCGCCCTGCCCGCCGCGTTCCTCTGTCTCTTCGCCGGGGCGGCCCTGCGTGCGTCGTCCCCGTCTGCACCGACGGCCAGTGCGCGGCTGCTGGACACGAACCTCATTAGCCTGCACGTGCTGGCCCTCCTGTTCGCCTTCGGCCTGCTGGTCCTGGCCTTCGGCTGCGCGGGCCTGTACCTGGCCCAGCACCGGGTGCTGAAGCGCAAGCGCGCGGGCGGCCTGTTCGGGAAGCTGCCGCCCCTGGCGAGCATTGACCAATTGGCCTTCACCCTGGTGGCCTTCGCCTTCCCGCTGCTGACGGTGGGCCTGGCCGCCGGGGCCATCGCCGCCGCGACGGGCGGGCAGCACGGGCGCTGGCTCGCCGACCAGAAGGTGCTGGCCTCGGCCGTCACCTGGCTGGTCTACGGCCTGTATCTGGCCCTGCACGTCGCCGCCGGCTGGCGCGGCCCGCGGGCCAATTATTTGCTGCTCGGCGGCCTGCTCGCCGCGCTGGTGACGTATTTCGTGCCGACGCAGCTGCATCAGTTCGGCTGACGAACAGGACAGTGAGGAGCATCGCATGAAGGCATTGGTCAAGCGGAAGGCCGAGCCGGGCCTGTGGCTGGAGGACGTGCCGAAGCCCGAAATGGGCATCAACGACGTGCTCATCCGGGTGGACCGCACCGGCATCTGCGGCACCGACCTGCACATCTATCACTGGGACGCCTGGGCCCAGAGGACGATCCCCATTCCCCTGGTCGTCGGCCACGAGTTCGTCGGCGAGGTGGCCGACGTCGGCGCGAACGTCACCGATTTCTTCCCCGGCGAGGTGGTCAGCGGTGAGGGCCACGTCGTCTGCGGGCGCTGCCGCAACTGCCTGGCCGGCCGCCGCCACCTGTGCCGCAACACCCAGGGCGTCGGCGTCAACCGCCCCGGCGCGTTCGCCGAGTATCTGGTCCTGCCGATGACCAACGTGTGGCACCACCGGCCCGGCATCCCCCGCGACGTCGCCGCCATCTTCGACCCGTTCGGCAACGCCGTCCACACGGCGCTGTCGTTCCCGGTGTTGGGCGAGGACGTGCTCATCACGGGCGCCGGTCCCATCGGCTGCATGGCGGCGGCGGTGGTCCGCCACGCCGGGGCACGTTTCGTGGTCGTCACCGACGTCAACGAGTACCGCCTCGACCTGGCCCGCAAGATGGGCGCGACGGTGGCCGTCAACGTCCGCGAGCGGAGCCTGGACGACGTGCAGAAAG
>JAFAZD010000321.1 GCA_019239955.1 Armatimonadota bacterium
GGGAGGGCGAGCTGACGGCCGAGGAGCTGCTGATCATCGCCATCTTCGGCAAGAAGGCCGAGGAGACGCGCGACGTCTCGCTGCGCGTCCCGCACGGCGAGAAGGGCAAGGTCGTGGACGTGAAGGTCTTCTCGCGCTTCAAGTACAGGGACGCGCGCGGCAAGGTCTACAACTTCTCCAAGCGCCCCGACAGCCTGCACTCGGAGGAGTGGGAGGGGGAGCTGGAGCGGCTCCCCGGCGACGAGCTCTCGGCCGGCGTCAACATGCTGGTGCGCGTCTACATCGCCCAGAAGCGCAAGGTCATGGAGGGCGACAAGATGGCGGGACGCCACGGCAACAAGGGGGTCGTCTCCAAGATTCTGCCGCCGGAGGACATGCCGTTCCTGCCCGACGGCACGCCCGTGGACATCGTGCTCAACCCGCTCGGCGTGCCGGGCCGCATGAACATCGGGCAGATTCTGGAGACGCACCTGGGCTACGTCGGCAAGGCGCTGGACGTCTCGTTCGTCAACCCCATCTTTGAGGGGGCGACCGAGCACGAGATTCTGTCCGACATCTCCAAGTTCGCCGAGTTCCGCCGCTACGACGCCCTGCGTTCGTATGTGGAGAAGGAGCTGCGCATTGACCTGGAGGCCGGCAAGAAGGACGGCGTCGCCGAGTTGATGACCCATCTCCAAGCCAAGCTGGAGCAGATCGGTCGGGAAAACCCGGCCCGGCTGGAAAAGATCGCGGCCCTGGTGGCCGCCCCGCCCGCCGTGGAGCTGCCCGAAGACTACGACGGCCACCTGGACGAGAACGCCGAACTCTCCTCCGTAGACGGCTACGACTATGAGGCCATCGTCCAGCGCGTCCGGGACAACGTCTGGCGTCGCGCCGGCATCATCGAGTCGTCGGCCAAGTCCTGGGTGCGCGACGGCCTCTCCGGCGACTTCTTCACCCATCCGGTGACCATCGGCCAGATTTACATGCTGAAGCTGGCCCACCTGGTGGACGACAAGATTCACGCCCGCTCCACCGGCCCGTACTCGCTGGTCACGCAGCAACCGCTGGGCGGCAAGGCCCAGTTCGGCGGCCAGCGCTTCGGCGAGATGGAGGTCTGGGCGCTGGAGGCCTACGGCGCGGCCTACACGCTTCAGGAGATTCTGACGATCAAGTCCGACGACGTTCTGGGCCGAGTCAAGACCTACGAGTCCATCGTCAAGGGCGACGCCATGCTGGAGCCGGGCGTGCCCGAGTCGTTCAAGATCCTGGTCAACGAGCTGCAATCCCTCGGGCTCAAGGTCGCCGTCGAGGACGAGAACGAGCAGGAGATTGACTTGAAGGACAAGGAGGAGGACTACGGCGACTCCGAGGGCCGGGGCCGGGGCCTGCGCCCGCGCCTGCCCCGCGCCGAGGCCGAGGCCGAGGCCCTGTTCGGCGGGTAAGAACCCCCTCCGGCGTCGCCCCCTCACCCGGCTCGCCGAAGCTCGCCACCCTCTCCCTCGCGGGGGAGAGGGTATTCCCACCTGCCGCCTCACCCTGCCTCCCCCTCGCCTCTTCTGAGGGAGAGGGGGCCGGGGGGTGAGGGGTTTTCTCGTGTCGCTAAGTTTGGAGAATTGAACCCTTATGGCTGATGCAAGCGTATTTGACAAAATCCGGATCGGAATCGCGTCCCCCGACGAGATTCGCCACTGGTCCTACGGCGAGGTCAAGAAGCCGGAGACCATCAACTACCGTACCTTCAAGCCGGAGCGCGACGGGCTGTTCTGCGAGCGCATCTTCGGGCCCGTCAAGGACTGGGAGTGCCACTGCGGGCGCTACAAGAAGGTCAAGTTCAAGGGCATCATCTGCGACCGCTGCGGCGTGGAGGTCACCCGCTCCAAGGTCCGCCGCGAGCGCATGGGCCACATCGAGCTGGCGGCCCCCGTCTGCCACATCTGGTACCTGAAGGGCGTCCCCTCGCCGCTGTCCCTGCTGCTGGACATCTCGCCGCGCCCGTTGGAGAAGGTCCTCTACTTCGCCTCCTACATCGTCACGTTCGTGGACCGCGCCCGCGTCAACAACGAGATGCCGCAGTACCAGGCCGCGCTGGACGAGCGCGTCCGTGAGCTGGAAGGCCAGCGGGATGAGGACATCGAGGCCGCCCGTCTCGAGGCCGGCGCGGACATCAAGGCCCACGCCGAGGGCGCGGAGCCGGAGGAGGGCGAGGAGCCGCTGGAGGCCTGGGACGAGGCACGGATCGAGGATCGCCGCCGCCAGATGGAGGAGGAGATCAAGGACATCGAGCGCGACACCGCCGAGCAGATTCAGTCCCTGCGCGACGCCCTGGCCATGCTGGACCGCGACGTGGAGAAGCGGATGCTGCTGGCCGAGGACGACTACCGTAAACTGGAGTCCCTGCTGGACGTCCTCGCCGAAAGGCTGGACCGCGACATGACGGAAGTGGTCCGCGCCGGCCTCGGCGGCGCCGCCATTAAGGAGCTGCTGCAGGAGATTGATGTCGAGAAGTTGGCCGCCGATCTGCGCCAGGAGATCGCCACGACCCAGGGGCCCAAGCGCGCCCGCGCCATCAAGCGCCTGGAGGTCGCCGAGGCCTTCATCCAGTCCAAGTCCCGCCCGGAGTGGATGATCCTCAACGCCGTCCCGGTGATCTCGCCCGAGCTGCGCCCGATGGTGCAACTGGACGGGGGCCGCTTCGCCACGTCCGACCTCAACGACCTGTACCGGCGCATCATCAATCGCAACAACCGCCTGAAGAAGATCACCGAGATCCGCGCCCCGGAGAGCATCGTCAACCACGAAAAGCGGCTCCTGCAGGAGGCGGTGGACGCCCTGATCGACAACGGCCGCCGCACGCGGCCCGTCGTCGGTTCCAACAACCGGCCCCTCAAGTCCCTCTCGGACATGCTCAAGGGCAAGGAGGGCCGCTTCCGCAAGAACCTGCTCGGCAAGCGCGTGGACTACTCGGGCCGCTCGGTCATCGTGGTCGGCCCGCGCCTGCAGCTGCACCAGTGCGGGCTTCCCAAGGAGATGGCGATCGAGCTGTTCAAGCCGTTCGTGATGAAGGCCCTGGTCGAGCGCAACTACACCAGCAACATCAAGACCGCCAAGCGCATGATCGACAAGCTCAAGCCGGAGGTCTGGGACGCGCTGGAGGACGTCATCCGGGAGCACCCGGTCCTGCTGAACCGCGCGCCGACCCTGCACCGCCTGGGCATCCAGGCGTTCGAGCCGGTGCTGGTGGACGGCAAGGCGATCCAGATCCATCCCCTGGTCTGCAACGCCTTCAACGCGGACTTCGACGGCGACCAGATGGCGGTCCACGTGCCGCTGTCGCCGACGGCGCAGGCCGAGGCGCGGATTCTGATGCTCTCGACCCACAACCTGTTCTCGCCCGCCGACGGCCGCCCCATCGTCGCGCCGGCGCAGGACATGGTCCTGGGGAGCTACTTCCTGACCTTCAAGGCCGACGACCCCGTCTACGACTACACGTTCGCCAGCCCGGACGAGGCCCGGATGGCCTATGACGCCGAGATCATCCGCCTCAACGAGCCGATCAAGGTCCGCTTCCCGCGGGCCGGAGGGGAGAATCTGACGCGGGAGACGACGGTGGGCCGCATCCTGTTCAGCGGCGTCCTGCCCGAGAACATGCACGATACCTTCTATGTCATGGTGGAGAAGAAGGACAAGGACCGCGCCGCCGCCCTGCAGAGCGCCGACCTGACCAAGCGCGAGCGCAAGGGCACCGGCCTGGGCAAGAAGGACCTGGGTGAGCTGATCGCCCTGATGCACCGCCTGAACGGCGACGAGCGCACCATCGAGCTGCTGGATGAGCTGAAGGCGCTCGGCTTCCGCGAGGCGACCAAGGCCGGCATGACCATCGCGATCACCGACATGGACGTGCCCCAGGAGCGCAACGAGATCATCCGCAAGACCGAGGAGGAGGTCAAGAAGCTCAACCGCAACTACCAGCGCGGCCTGATCACCCTCGGCGAGCGCAAGGAGCGTGTCCTGGAGCAGTGGCAGGGGGCCGCGAAGGACATCGGCTCGGTGATCATGAACAACATGGGCCGGGAAGGCTCGATGAACCCGATCTTCCTGTTCACCGACTCCGGCGCGCGCGGGACGCGCGGCCAGGTCACGCAGCTGTCCGGGATGCGCGGCATCATGTCCGATCCCTTCGGCAATCTCGTGGAGGACCTGCCCGTCAAGTCCAACTTCCACGAGGGCCTGAGCGTCCTGGAGTACTTCGTCTCCACGCACGGCGCCCGCAAGGGCCTCGCGGACACGGCCCTGCGCACGGCGGACGCCGGCTACCTGACCCGCCGCCTCGTGGACGTGTCCCAGGAGGTGATCGTCCGCGACCACGACTGCGGCACGGAGCAGGGCATCTACGTGGAGGAGATTCGGGACGGCAACGAGGTCATCGAGACCCTGCGCCAGCGGGTCTACGGCCGCTTCGCCCTGGAAGACGTCGTCTACCCGGCGGGCCATGAGAAGGCCGGTCAGACCATTGTGGCGGGCGGCGAGTTGATCACCAACGAGATCGCCGCCGAGATTCAGGCGTCGCGCCTGCGGCGCGTCGGCGTCCGCAGCCCGTTCACCTGTGAGCTGCGCATGGGCATCTGCGCCAAGTGCTACGGGCTGGACCTGGCCAACTCCAAGCTGGTCGAGCCGGGCGTCGCCGTCGGCATCATCGCCGCGCAGAGCATCGGCGAGCCGGGCACGCAGTTGACGATGCGCACGTTCCACTCCGGCGGCATCGCGCAGAAGCAGCTCACCGGCGTCGCCAACGTCCGCCAGCGCAAGCAGGAGGCGTTGAAGGAGCTGCACACCGACATCTCGCGCGGCATCGTCTCCCTGGACAACCAGGACGAGGGCGCGCCGGCCACCCCGGCGGGCGTGGACCGCGAGCGCGTCCGTGCCGTCCAGGCGGTCCTGAAGGTGCTCGAGGACCAGGTCGGGGGCCTGCTGCGCGTCGTGGAGCTCTTCGAGGCGCGCAAGCCCAAGGGCCAGGCCATCGTCACCGAGCATTCCGGCACGGTCGCCGAGATCGAGACCAAGGGTCTGCGCCGCGTCATCATCCACACGGAAGTCCCCGTGGAAGACAACACGAACTCCGGCCTGCTGGGCGAGACGCTGGCGGAGGACATCTACCTCGGCCCCCACGCGGACACCGAGGGCATGACCGCCACACAGGCCAGGCGGGCCACCGAGGTGCCGGAGACCCTGACCGCCGGCATGGAGCTGACCGACAAGCACCTCAAAAAAATCCGCGAGGTGGGTCTCAAGGTGGTCACGGTCCGCAAGGCCAGCCTGGTCCCGTATCGCGGCTCGCTCCAGGTCGATCAGGGGGACCGCGTCGAGGCCGGCGACCGGCTGACGGAAGGCCCGCTGGATCCGCAGAAGGTGCTGGAGCTGCAGGGCGTGCGGGGCGTCCAGCAGTACATCGTCCGCGAGATTCAGGCCGTCTACAAGTCGCAGGGCGTGGACATCAACGATAAGCACATCGAGGTCATCGCCCGCCAGATGCTTCGCAAGCGCAAGATCCGGGAGGCCGGCGACACCGGCTTCCTGCCGGGTCAGGTCGTGGACCGCTTCGAGTTCGAGGACACCAACACCCGCATCCGAGAGTTGGACCCGCCGGGGACGGAGGCCAAGGCCGACCCGCTGCTGCTGGGCATCACGGAGGCGTCGCTGGCCACCGACTCGTTCCTGTCCGCCGCCTCGTTCCAGAAGACCACGCGCGTCTTGACCGAGGCCGCCGTGCGCGGCAAGAAGGACTCGCTGGTGGGCCTGAAGGAGAACGTCATCATCGGGCGTCTGATCCCCGCCGGCACGGGGCTGCCCCAGTACCGCAGCCTGGAGCCGAAGCTGGAGGGGGTCGACTCGGCCAACCGGCTGGCCTCCGTCCGTGCGGGGGGCCGTGCCGACGGCGGCGGACGTGCCGCCACCCTGGAGCGTGACCTGGATGAGGACGACCTGGCCGTGATCCGCGAGGCCACCGGCACCGCGGGCGAGAGCCTGTCGTTGCTGGCCGAGCGCGAGCGTGCCGGCGAGGAGCCGACCATCAGCGCCGACTCCGACGCGGCGATCTGACGCGAAAACAGCCGGGGGCGAGCAGAACTCGCCCCCGGCTGTTTTCTTGCGCCTACTACTCCCCGTTAATGGCGATACTGGAGAGGTCCACGCTGCTGGCCGTGCTGCTGCTGCTGCTGCTGACGCTGGTGCTGCCCCAGATGGCGCGGCTGCCCCAGATCGCCCGCTCCTCGGCCACCCCGGTGCTGCCCCAGATGGCCCGGCTGGCCGCCGTGTCCGACGCCGACCCCCAGATCGCTCGGCTGCCCCAGATCGCCCGGGTGTCTGTGATGGTGCCCGATCCCCAGATGGCGCGCGTGCCCCAGAGGGCGCGGCTGCCGAAGACGGACGGGTCCATCTCGATGGCGAAGTTGCCGCTGCTGTCCAGGTAGAGCGTCGGGCTGAGGGCCGGCTGACTGGTCGTGACGGTGCAGTTCAGGGCGGCGGGGATGTCCAGGTAGCCCGTACCGTAGGTGAAGGGATCAGCGTTGCCCTGTGGATCCAGCCACTTGTCTGCCGACACCATCAGCCTGGCTTTGATCGTGTCCGGCGAGAGCGACGGGTACTGCTGAAGCATCAGCGCCGCCGCCCCGGCCACGACCGGCGCGGCCATCGAGGTCCCCGACAGACGGAAGTAGCGGTCGGAGATGTGGTTGGGGTCCGTCTTGACCATGTAGGCCGCTTCCGGGATCTGGTTGGTGTTGCTGTGCCCAGCATCCAGGTAGGAGCCCCCGGCGAGCGTGGAGATGATCTGGTTTCCGGGAGCCACAAGGTCGGGCTTGGCGACCAGGTCCAGGCGAGAGGGGCCTCGGCCCGAGTACGTGGCGATCCGGTCCTCGCTACGCCCGCTGACCTGATAGGCCCCGTTCGAGTCATACGCGCTGCCCTTCATGGCGCCGACGGTGATGACGTAGGGATCGTTGCCGGGCGAGTTGATGCTGCCGTAGGCGGTACCCCAGCCCTCGTTGTCCAGGCCCGGTGTGTTGACCGTCGGATTGAGGCGCCCATCGTTGCCGGCGGCGCAGACGACCACGATGCCCGCCCTATAAGCGGCCTCCACCGCCTGGCAGAGCGGGTCCGTGGTGTAGCTCTCGCCTACGGAGTGACCTAGCGACAGGTTGACCACCCGGATCTTGTAGGTCTTGGCGTTGGCGACCACCCACTGTAGCCCGGCCACCACCTGGCCGACCGTGCCGCTTCCTTGCTGGTCCAGCACACGCACGTTCACCAGGCTGACGCCGGGGGCGACGCCGTAGAAGTGCCGATAGTATTTCCGGTCGTGCGAATTGGGGTCGTCGGTGGAGGACTTGCCGGTGCCTGAGATGATGCCAGCGACGTGCGTGCCGTGCCCGCAGTGGTCATTGGAATCGCCGCCGCCGTTGGGCGGGAGCGGGGCACCGGGATGGTCGGGGACGAAGTTCACGCCGGCGATGACGCGGTTGCCGCCCCCGGTGTACGGCTGCTGCACGTCATCATTGCCGCCGATGCCGCTGTCCACCACAGCGACGGTGACGCCCTGCCCGGTGAGGCCGTACTGCAGCCAGGCGCCGATGGCGCCGCTGCCCTCAGTGGTGAACTCGTCGCACTTGGTGACCTCGCCATCGGAGGACAGATGGGTGACGAAGGGCAGCGCGGCCAGCCGGGCGAGGTTCCTGGTGGGCACCCGCAGCTCCAGGGAGTGGATGAGCGAGAGGTCGCGGACCGTTTCGGCCCCCAGACCGGCCAGTTGCGCCCGCTGCGCCGGGGTCAGCGGGCCGCGTGTCTTGATGATCGCCGCCATCCAGCCGTGGGCGGGGCGGGCGGCCATCTGGCGGGCCAGGGCGGCATCCGTCGTGGCCGCCAGGGGCGCGGCGTGGGACGCGATGGCGGCCCCGCCGAGCAGCAAGCCGGCGGCCAGGGCCGCGGCGTTCTTGGTCATGTGCAGTCCTTGCATGGTATTCTCCTTCGGAATCGTCGCAGTTCGGTGACCCGGCGGCCCTGCCCCGTCATTCGGTGGTTTAGGCCCGTGGCTTTGCGTCCCGCCCTTTTGGACGGTTTGCCCTTGTCGATTGCGAAGGATGAGGCTTCGGGGAGGCAGAGATGCTTCCCCGGAGCGAGTGACGGTGTCCCTGCCCGACGGAGAGACAAAACAGTTGTCTCGGTGTCGCCCGTTCGGCGGCCAGGCTATCTCGGCGCTGGTGCGGCGTCTTTCGCGGCCCAGACGCGGAGACCCCTCGGCTTTGCGTCCCTGTCTCACGGCAGGTTTGCCCTGGTCGGGGGCGGAGATCATCGTGTTAGGATTGTCGGAGGGACAGAGGGCCCCCTCAACTGCAAGATGTGCCGGATTACAGCGAGAGAACTTTTTTGCCTCAGTGGGGAAACCCTTGACATTCCCGGATGAGGAAAGTATAATACAAGGGTTCGTTTGAAGCGCCCGCGCTTCGAACGGTCTATATCGTATCGCTTTGCTTTTGCAAGGGGGCAATCGCTCGAGGAAACGGCCGCGTTTCCGCCAAGTCTGACACACAATCGTCGCTTGACATCGGCGTTGCCCCGTCCCGCCCCATGCCGCCCCCGGCGGCTGGCGGGGCGTTTTGTTGCGTAAACCATCAAAAAGGATCGCTGACCCGTATGCCGACCATTAGCCAGCTTGTCCGCAAGGGGCGCAAGCGCGTCACCAAGAAGAGCAAGGCGCCCGCCATGAGGGGCAACCCGCAGAAGCGCGGCGTCTGCCTCGTGGTCAAGACCACCACGCCCAAGAAGCCGAACTCCGCCATGCGCAAGGTCGCTCGCGTCCGCCTCACGGGGTCGGGCCGGAAGAACCCCGGCATTGAGGTAACTGCCTACATCCCAGGCATCGGACACAACTTGCAGGAGCACAGCGTCGTTCTCATCCGCGGCGGCCGCGTCAAGGATTTGCCCGGCGTCCGCTATCACATCGTGCGCGGCACCCTGGACACGCAGGGCACCCGGGACCGCAAGAGCAGCCGCTCCAAGTACGGCACCAAGCGCCCCAAGCCCGGCGCGCCCGCCCCAGCCGGCCGCCGCTAGAGCAGGAGACCATTGAGATATGCCACGCAAAGGACCCGCCCGCAAGCGCCCCGTCACGCCCGACCCGGTCTACCACAACCGCCTCGTGACCCGCTTCGTCAACCGCATCATGCTCGACGGCAAGAAGAGTCTGGCCGAACGGATTTTCTATTCGGCGCTGGACCAGGTCGAGGCGCGATCCGGCAAGAAGGGCATTGAGGTTTTTGAGCAGGCCGTCCGCAACGTCATGCCGCAGGTTGAGGTCAAGCCCCGCCGCGTCGGCGGCGCCACTTATCAGGTTCCGATGGAAGTGCGTGCCGACCGCAAGCTGTCCCTCGCCATGCGCTGGCTCGCCACGGCCGCCCGCAAGCGCAACGGCAAGACCATGGTGGATCGCCTGTCGGCGGAGATTCTGGATGCCTCCAACAACACCGGCTCCGCCGTCCGTCAGCGTGAGGATCGCCACAAGATGGCCGACGCCAACAAGGCGTTCGCCCATTACCGTTTCTAGTTTTTTGTCCCCCGGCACTTAATTCTGGGGGAGCCGCTTGGAAGCAGCAACTATGGCACGTGAATATAGTTTAGAGAAAACCCGCAACATCGGCATCGCCGCCCACATTGACGCCGGCAAGACCACGACCACCGAGCGCATCCTGTATTACACAGGGCGCACCTACAAGATGGGCGAGGTCCATGAGGGCGGCGCCACGATGGACTGGATGGAGCAGGAGCAGGAGCGCGGCATCACGATCACCTCCGCCGCCACCACCTGCTTCTGGAACGACCACCGAATCAACATTATTGACACGCCCGGCCACGTGGACTTCACCGTCGAGGTGGAGCGCAGCCTGCGCGTCCTGGACGGGGTAGTGGCCCTCTTCGACGCCGTCGCCGGCGTCCAGCCCCAGTCCGAGACCGTCTGGCGGCAGGCGACCAAGTACAACGTCCCGCGCATGTGCTTCGTCAACAAGATGGACCGCACGGGCGCGGACTACTTCTTCGCCGTCGGCACCATCCGCGACCGCCTGGGCGCGCCCGCCGTCATGCTGCAGATTCCCATCGGCGCGGAGAGCGACTTCCGGGGCATCATCGACCTGGTCAACAACCAGGCCATCCTGTACAAGAACGACGATGGCAAGGTCTTCGAGATCGCCGCCATCCCCGCCGAGATGCAGGAGCAGGCCGCCAAGTACCGGGCCGAGATGATCGAGAAGGTGTCCGAGAGCGATGAAGATCTGATGGAGAAATTCATCATGGAGGAGCCGATCACGCCCGACGAGCTGCGGGCCGCCATCCGCCGGGGCACCATCAACATGAGTTTGGTTCCCATCCTCTGCGGCTCGGCCTACAAGAACAAGGGCGTCCAGCCCCTGCTCGATGCCGTCATTGGCTACCTGCCCTCGCCGCTGGACAAGGGCGCGGTTCAGGCAGTCAACCCGGACACCGGGGCCGAGGAGCCGCGCGAGCCCTCCGACGACGCGCCGTTCGCGGCGCTGGCGTTCAAGTTGATGAACGACCAGCATGTCGGCAATCTGACCTTCTTCCGCGTGTATTCGGGGTCGCTCACCAAGGGCACCAACGTCTACAACGTCAACAAGGGCAAGCGCGAGCGCATCTCGCGCATCCTGCGGATGCACGCCAACAAGCGCGAGGAGGTGGACGAGGTCTTCGCCGGGGAGATCGCCGCCGCCGTGGGCCTCCAGATCACCACCACGGGCGACACACTGGCCGATGAGAGGAAGCCGGTCCTGCTGGAGACCATCACCTTCCCGGAGCCGGTCATCTCGATCTCCATCGAGCCGAAGACCAAGGCGGACCAGGAGAAGATGGGCCTGGCCCTGCAGCGCCTGAGCGCCGAGGACCCCACCTTCCGCATCCGCACCGATGAGGAGACCGGGCAGACCATCATCTCCGGCATGGGCGAGCTGCACCTGGACATCATCATGGACCGGATGCGGCGCGAGTTCAAGGTCGAGTCCAACGCGGGCCGCCCGCAGGTCGCCTATAAGGAGACCATCAAGCGGCAGGCCGAGGCGCGCGTCCCCTACAAGCGCCAGTCCGGCGGCAAGGGCCAGTACGGCGACTGCGAGCTGGTCGTCGAGCCGCTGGAGGCCGGCCAGGGCTTCGAGTTCGTCAACAAGATCGTCGGCGGCTCCATCCCCAGGGAGTACATCAAGCCCATCGAGGATGGCGTCAAGGAGGCCATGGAGCAGGGCGTCGCCGCCGGCTACCCGGTGGTGGATGTCCGCGTCACCGTCGTGGATGGCTCGTTCCATGAGGTGGACTCCTCGGAGATGGCGTTCAAGCTCTCCGGCTCGATGACCTTCAAGGAGGCGGCGCGCAAGGCGCAGCCGGTCATCAAGGAGCCGATCATGACCGTCGAGGTCGTCACGCCCGAACAGTTCCTGGGCAGCGTCGTCGGCGACCTGAACTCCCGGCGTGGCATCATCGAGGGCCAAGAGACCGGCCCCGGCGGCACGATGGTCATCAAGGCCAAGGTCCCGCTGTCCGAGATGTTCGGCTACGTCACCTCCCTGCGCTCGATGACCCAGGGCCGCGCCTCCTCCACGATGGAGCCGTCGCACTACGCCGAGGTTCCGCGCAACGTGGAAGAGGAGCTCAAGGCCAAGGCCCAGGGCCGGACCTTGCAGCGCGTCCAGTAGAACCTTTTTGTCGGGGCATGGCGTGCCATGCCCCTGCCTCTTCAGACTTTTTTGATAGGAGCAGATTATCATGGGTAAGGCGAAGTTTGACCGTACGAAGCCGCACGTCAACATCGGGACCATCGGGCACGTGGACCACGGCAAGACGTCGCTGACGGCGGCGATCACCAGCGTGCTGGCCAAG
>JAFAZD010000151.1 GCA_019239955.1 Armatimonadota bacterium
CAGTGAGTCCAGGCCCGTCCGCCCAGGACAATCCCCGGCCCGGCCCCCAGGACGCCGGCCCCCACCGGCGGGAAGCGTCGCCCCGCCGCCGGGGACGGGATGCTGTAGTACCGGGACGCCGCCGGCAGCAGCATCTGGTAGGGCTGCGCGTACAGGGACGCGACCTCTGCGGCGTTGAGCGCGCGCCCGATCCAGCCCTGGAACAGCACGATGGCCCCGTTGTAGTTGGAGCCGCCGCCCGAATCCCCGGTGCCGATGGCCGCAGCCGTCGTCGTCTGGGTCGTGGCGTTCCCCGCGTTGATCGTCCCCATCAGCTTGCCGTTGACGTAACTCGTCCCCACCCCGCTGGACGGCGAGCGGGTGAACACGAAATCGTAGACGCCGCCCGCGGACATGGACGTGTTGGCCCCGCCGCCGGAGAGCGGCGGCGTATTCCCCCCGAACCCGATGTAGTTGATGTTGCCGTTCGTGTCGAAGAACAGCGAGAACTCGCGCCCGCCCTGCCCGACGCTGTAGTTGGCGAGGTCCGGCAGTGAGGTGTAGGCCGCCCAGGAGCTCGGCGCGTGGACGATTCGGATGGTGGCGTCCTGCCCCGCGTAGTTGCCGAGCCTCGGCAGCGAAAGGCTCCCCCCGCCGCCGATGACCGCGCCGGGTCCCAGGCGGGTGGTTCCCCACCCGGCCGTCCCGGACCCCGCGCTCAGGCTGCCGTCCGCGCCGGCCAGGTTGACGAGCTTCGTGCCGCCGGCCTCGTTGAGCAGCAGACAGTCGGACAGTTGGGCGCTCAGTTCGTGCGCCCGGTCCAGCCGGCAGCCGGGCGGGGGCTTGAACGTCCCCCAGGTTTTGGCGAAGGGCGAGAACGCCATGCAATCCCCTCACTGCGTCTGCACGACCTCGTAGACCGCCACCGCGCCAGCGGAGCTGTCTAATGCCAGCCCGGTCGCGTTGCTCAGGATGACGACCCAGTAGGGCGGCAGCGTCCCGCCGAAGGCCAGGCTGACCGGGAACTTCCGGCTGACCGTGGCCGCCGCCGCCGTGTTGACGTTGACCGTCCCCAGGAAGGTGCTGTTGGGCGCGGCAGGCAGCGTGAACGTGCCCGCGCTCCCCGTCAGGCCGTCCGGCCAGGTCGTGCCGTCCAGCGAGCCGGCGACGTAGACGTTTACAACCGCGTTGGCGGCCAGCGTCCCGGCGGCCGTCTTGACGGTGACCCGCAGCAGGTCCTCCAGTGCCAGGTCGGACGTGTTGTTGACCGCCGCGCTCTGGACCGCCGCGCCGTTGGCGAGGCCGTTGGCGGCGGCGGGCAGCGTGATCGTGTTGGGGCCGCTGTAGAGTGGTTTAGCCATTCGGTTGCCTCGCCTGCGCCACGTCCAGGTGCGTGATGAGCGTCCCCGATCCGAACAGCACCTCGGCGCGCGAGGCCGGCACGGTGGTCAGGGACGTCAGCTGCGCCTGGGTGATGACGCCCATGCCCGCCAGGGCGGTGAAAATCCCGGTGAACGACTGCTGTTGCGGGTTGATGCTGGGCAGGGTCGTGACGATGGGCTGGAGGATGTTCCAGTCCGCCAGGATGCCCTGCGCCGCCGGGTAGCGGGAGTCGCCCGTGGGGATTTGGGACACGGCGACCAGCATGTCGGCGAGCTGGTGCAGGAAGGACACCTGCGGCAGCGTCGTGGCGGGCAGGCTGTAGTGGGGCGCGTTCAGGGCGTCCGCCGCCGGCACGTCCGTCAGGGCCGCGTAGCCCAGGCCGAGCGGGTCGGTCGCCAGTTCCTGCCGCAGCGCCGCCGTGTCGATGGGCATGGCTATCCCTCCACCACGAGCCGGAAACTGTTGGCCGCGTAGGAGTTCTGGAACGTCAGCGTGACGTTGGTGGCGTCCACCTTAACATCCGGGTAGACGCTCTTGCCGTTTACGTCCACGACGTTCCAGACCAGGTCCGCCGTCCCCAGTCCGTGCGCGATGACGACGCCCGTGCCCGCCGTGATCGCCCCGATGTTCGTTGCGAACTTGCGGACGGTCCCGTTGTTGACGGTGCTGAGGACGCCGCCGGAGGTGATGGAGAGGCCGGAGCCGACCTGCACCAGCCCCAGCGCCGACGCGCTCGCCACCGGGATCGGGACGGCGACGAACCCTCCGAGGCCGCCGTTCGCCGAGGTGCTCCACTGGAGCCAGGGCGACGTGGATGATCCCCTGGGAATCGGGTTGATGATGCTGGCGGGGGCAACCGCCGGGGACGCCAGCAGCAGGCCCAGGGCCAGCGCCAGGATCGGCGGCAGCGTGCCGCGCCCCGTGAGTCGGCCCATTTAGTCCACCTCGGCCCAGGTCGTGGTGCTCGTGTTGGTCAGGGTGATGGACTCACCCGGATTGAGGGCGGGCAGCGCCTGTGCGGCCGTGGAGGGCCCCACGATGGTCTCCCCGCTCTGCGCGGATAGTGTACACGTCCCGCCGGAGGTCTCGTCATTGGAGTAGGAGACGATGACCTGCCGCCCGCTCTGGTTGGCCGAAAACAGGAAGTCATTGATCGCGGCGGTCGGCGTGCGGTGGACGATGAGGTGGTCCACGTTGGTCGCCGGGACGGCGATGGGCGAGGTCGCTGTCGTGCCCGACGTACCGCCGACGACCGAGATCCGGGGCGAGGCCGCCGGCGCTTTCAGGTAAGTCATTCTCGTTTTCCTCCTGGGGCTATCTCCGCGAATAAACTCTTTGAATAAACTCTTTACTGGCCGTCAGGCCCGACGCCCGTTGGGTTGGTTCCCTGGGATTGCGCCTCGCCCGCCGGGCCGGCGGTCTGATTCGGCGGGCTGGCGGTCTGATTCGACGTCTGGACCAGCGCATCTCGGCGGGCCTGGAGCGCGGCGATCTGGGCGTCCAGATCCTCCGGCGTCTGGATCATGTCGTCGGGCAGCTCCTCAATCGTGACGATGATGCGCTCGTTCTGCCCGTCGGCGTCGCGCACGATCACCCCCCCGCCGCGACGGATGTGGGTCTGCGCGTCCTCGCGGGTGAGATGGTGCTTGCCGCCGAAGGTCGGCGTTTGCGTTGGGCGGGGGGTGGGCGCCTGCTCCGGCTCCTGGTTGTCGTCTGATTTGCGGGCCATGATCGTCTCCTTCCGCCTCGCGGCGTTTAAAAACCCTTTAGTAGCAGGTCAGCACGGCGCTGCCGGCCTCCCAGTGCTTGCGCGGGAAGCCGCGCTGGGCCGCCCACAGGACCTGCCCAGGCGGGTTGCCCTGGAGGTTGGCGGCGGTGGCGAAGGAGATCGGGCCGGCCTGCTCCCCGTCGAAGTCGCCGCCGATGATCCCCGGCACCATGCCGGGGATGGTCTCCGGGACGATGCCGTTGGCGAAGTCCCAGATGAGGCTACTCCCCCACTGGCTGCTGTCTGTCAGCACGGCCTTGTTCTCCGGCATGAACCGGGTCGTCGTGCGCGTGCCGTCCGGCTGCTCCTCGTGGGTGCGCCGGTCGTAGCACTCCACCTCGAGGGTCAGCATGTTGCCGACGATGGAGCGCGCGTACTCCAGGTTCTTCTGGGAGACGTTGACGGGCAGGTTCGCGGGCATCCCGGCCATGCGGTACAGGGGTTCCAGGGAGCGGTACTCGTTGGTGGCGATGATGTTGCGCAGCTCCTGCGTGGAGATCGTGAGCGTGTCGTACTCCTCGCCGTACAGGAACGACCCCTGCTGCTTGAGCGAGAGGAAGTCGCTGATGGGCGTGGCGTTGACGCTGGTGTGTAGGGTCGTGGGCACCAGGTTCAGGGTCGGCGGGGTGTTCCAGGAGACGTTCTGCATGTTGATGCCGTAGCGGGAGTAGCTCGCGCCGCTCTCCGTCACCATCTGGTTCAGCAGCAGCTCCACCCGATCCTGGACGCCCGACAGCAGCCGCCGCAGGGAGTTGGCGACGTAATCGTCGAAGAAGTTGCGCTCGCCGGTGGTCGCCATGTTCTTCTCGATGCGCATGATCAGCAGCAGCATGGTCTCGCTGAGCAGCTGGCCGTGCTTGATCTTGGGGATCTCCGTCCGGGTCAGGCGAATCGGCTCGGCGCTGTGGACGACGGCGGCCTGGTCGGTCTCGATGATGTCGGCGGCGACCACTTGGCCGGACATGCGGGCCATGATCTCGTCGTCGGCGGCGTCCACGACGGGGATGCGCTCGGACCAGAGCCGGCGGCCCGGCAGGTCGTTCTCCTCGACGAGTTCCCGGAAGATGGCCTGGATGCGCAGGATCGCCAGCGGCCCGAAGCCGGAAAAGGTGGGTGGCATGTTCTCTCTCCTTTCGCCCGAAACTCCTTCGCAGGAACTTCGGGATTTTGCCTACCGGCAATTCTGATTGCCTACTGCACGACCATGACGCGCGGGAAGGCGGGCGCGACGGTCACATTGTCCCATCCGGGCACGTAGGCACCGGCCGCCAGTTTCTTGACGCGCGCGATGAACACCCGTCCGCCCTCGAAGACGCCGGGGACGGTGTCGGCGTGGGGGTCATTGGCGGTGTACGTGTAGTTGAGGAGGTAGCAGGAGCCGCGCGTGAGCGTCTGCCGCCCGTCATTGGCCCCGGCGTCGTAGGGGCCGAAGTTGCCACTCGTGGTGATTTGGGTCAGGATGACGCCGAAGGGCAGGTACTGCACCCCGGCGGGGACCAGCGTGCCGTCGGTCAGGGTGGTGTCGGTTGCTGGGCCGGGGGGCACGGTGGTCCAGTCAACGGTGACGCCGCCGGCCTTGTACTCCGGCGCGCCGTCGGCGGAGGCCGGGACCATGCGGCCGACCTGAGCAATTGTCGTGGTTCCGAACATGAACGTGTCTCCTTATGCGCCACAGGCGCACGGGCGCGTTACGCGCGTTTAAAAAATCCTTAGGCGCGCTGGGCGCGGGACTTGCCGCGAGTGCGGGCGACGATCTTGCGGGCCTCGGCGGTCAACTGCTCGCGGCCGCCGCCCACGCCCTCGGCGCTCTGGGCGTGGTTGGGAAGTGCGGTGGGGACCGTCTGGCGCGTGGCCCCGCGCCCCTCCGACGTGCGGTAGTCGGCGTCGCTGATCTCGCGCCACTCGTCCCGCCGGGCCTGCGCCGCGGCCAGGGACAGGCCGTCAATCTCGGCGGCGCGGGCGGCACCCTTCGCGGGGCCGAACAGCCGCACGGCCTCCTTTTTGGCCTCCTCCTTCACCAGCGCGGCGTACTCGTCGCCGGCCGCCGCCCGGGCCTGGAGGTCGGCCAGTCTGTCGGGGCTGTCCACGCCGGAGGCGAAGCAGGCGTCCAGCAGCACCTTCTGGGCGCTGGTGATCGTGGCGGCCGGCGCGGGGGCAGGGTCTGTCGCCGGCGCGGCGGGGCCGAAACCCATCTTTTTCAGGGCGCGCGTCAGAATCGTCTCGGCGCGCTCGTCCAGTTCATCGTTCATGAGGTCTCCTCCGTTCGTGTCCCCGGCGAATAACGGCTTTTTGAAAAGGTCCTTGTCGCCGGGCGTCAGCAGCGACGCGAAGGCGTGTCGCGCCTCCTGCGTCTCGTCCGGGGTCAGCCCGGCGGCGCGGGCCAACGCGAGAGTTTTGCGGAAGCCCGCACCGGGCACGGCCCCATCGAACACGGCGGACACCTCATGGCACCGCGCGTCCACCAGCGAGTAGGAGGCGGCCCCGTCCGGCACGCCGCGCGCCTTCTGGGCGGCCTTCTGCTCCGGCGTCATCCGGCGGGTCGTGCCGGGCGCGTGCGGGCACAGGTAGCTGCCGCTCTCGGTGTCGTAGGCATAGAGTTCCTGGCCGCACACGTCGCACACCTTGTCGCCGTCGTGCAGGCCCACCGACACGTCCGCGACGGTACCCCCGCCGATCATGGCGTGCAGAGCGTCGGTGGTGGGACCCTGTTCGCCGTTGGGCTGAACGCCGCGCAACATGTAGAAGCCGATCAGCGCGCGCCGGTGAATAATCTTTTCCGGGCCGCCTCTGTCCTCCGTCCACTCCTGGTACTGGCCCGCGAATGTCCGCCCGAAGGGCATCTCGGCCGGCGCGGACAGGCCGCCGGTCCTGTGCGAGTTCATAAACGAAACGCCCGACTCGGCGTCGGCGGCGATGTTGGCGAGCGTGCTCTTGTCCAGGAAGCAGTAGCGGTCGCCGATGAAGTTGGAGTTGGCGGCCTCGGCGAAGTGCCAGTAGACGTCGCCCTCGGCGAGCGGCGGCGCGCCGTCGGGCAGCATGGCGTTGATGCGGGCCAGGATGCCGGCGGGCGTCGTCGGCAGGTAGCCGCGTGTCTTCACGGCCCCGGCGGCCGGACCCTCTGGCGCGTCCCGCAGGAAGTGCAGCGGCACGGCGTCAATGCCGTCGCGCCGCGCCGCGATGCGGTTGCGGGTCGCACACCGTTCCGAGTTGAACCCCTCAATCGGCACGTCTCTGTTTCCTGTGGTCGTCAATCAGAATTGCCAGTAGGCAATAAGAATTGACCGAGGGTCAGTCGCCCTTGGTGGGCGTCTTGGCCGGGTCCGACTCCTCAGCGGGCGGGACGTCGGGCGTCCCCGCCGCGCCCCCGGCGGCCGGCGGGTCGAGCACCCCCGGCAGCGGCTCGGCCACGGGGCCGGTGCCGGTGATCGCCACGCTGGCCTGCTCCATCGAGATCCACCCCAGCCGGATCTTCTCGACCTCGTTGGCGATGCGCACGGCCTCGGTGTTGGCCTCCACCAGCGCGTCGCTGGTGCGGATGGTCTCGTACTCGGCCCGTGCCGTCAGCGCCAGGCCCAGCAGCCGGAAGTGCAGGTTCGCCGCCCACAGCAGCGGGGCGACGGCGGCGGCGCGGAGCCTCTCCAGCGTCTTGCCCTCGATCTGCCACTGCACGGTGGCCTGCGTCTCGGTGGTGCTGTCGTTGATGCCGACGAGCACCGGGCGCGTCTTCAGGCTCTGGGCCTCGTGCCGGTCGAAGCGTTCCAGGACGCCCTCGTTGTTCTCGAAGCCCTTGCCGCCCTCGATGACGTCGGCGCTGCCCTTCTGGTCGTGGAGGATGACGTCGTCCTCCTTCAAGGTCTCCGTGCGCCGCTGCAGCTCGTCCACCCGCGCCAGAACCCAGGCGTTCGCCTCGTCCTCATTGAGTTGCAGCCGGTCGAGCGCGATGGCCCAGAGACTCTCATAGTCAATGCCCATCTTGAGGCGCGGCCAGGCGATGTGCCGGAAGGCGTCGCGCAGCATCTGGTTGAGGCTGAGGGCCGCCAGCCCCTGCGACAGGAATGCGCCGAGCCGGGCGCAGCCGTAGGGGTTGTCCGCGTCCCCGTCCACGGGCCGCCAGTAGAACGTGCGCGGGTCCAATCGCTGGTAGCCGCGCGGCGCGCCGGTCTGCTTCTGGTAGGCGACGCAGCCGCCGTCGGGGTCGTCGCGCCCGAATACGATGGTCAATGCGTCCACCGGCCACAGCCGCGCGAGGCCCGCCATCCGCCGCGCCGGGACCGCCTCCACGCACGTCATGCCGGTGAACAGCAGCGACAGCAGGCTGGTGGTCAGCAGGCCGTCCAGCCCGGCGATCTCGTTCGGCAGCGACTCCCAGAACGCGCCCAGGGCCGCCGTGCCGCCGTCGTCGGTGCCCTCGTCGCCCTCACCGGGGCGGCTGGGCCGGACCGCCACGATCCGCAGGCCGTCCGGCGGGCAGAGCAGGCCCAGCGTGTTGTCCACGGCCTGGGCGAGTCCCGGATGGACGGAGCGCATCAGCGCCAGGAGCCGCAGCGGCGAGCCGGAGGCGAAGTTGCCGAGCGCGTAGCGCGTCAGCAGGAACCCCGGATCGGCCACGTCGCGGCGCGGGATGATCCCCAGCCCGCCGAGGTCATACGGGTTCCAGCCCGCCGGCCGGGTCTGCCGCCCGCTGCCGCGCACGCGCGCTCCGGGCGGCAAGGCGTCCCCTGCGGACAAAAAATCTTCGGCGATCCCTGCGGGCAAAATTCTCCTCACGCCCCACCGGGCAATCAAAAGATTTTTTAGTTGGCCCGCCGGATGCCGCGCAGCACGTCCAGCGGGTCCATCGGCAACGGGGCCTGCGTTTCCGCCAGCTTGTTGAAGGCGCCGCTGGTGGCGTCGACGTCGTCGTCATGCTGCCCGTTCGGGAACACGGTCATGACGGCCAGATACGGCGCGTTCCAGTCCGCCTCGACCAGGTGCAGGTTGCCGGCGCGGGCCTGCGAGGAGACCGGCTCCGCCCGCTCGATCTTGTCGCGGTGAACGGGGTCGCCCTCGGCATGAAAGCCCGCCAGCATCCGCACCACGGCATCCGTGCTCTCCTTCGCCAAGCCGGGCGGCTGCTCGATGTAGGTGTGGACGCGCCCGCGCCCATACTTCTGGCGGTCGGTCTTGGCGGTCTCCAGGATGACCTGGTTGCGCTCATCGGCCTGCCACTGCCCGCGGACGACGTCCACAATCCAGTACACACGGTCGGCATCCTTGCCCATCAGCAGCCCCACGGTCCAGTCGCCCTTGCCGGGCTTGGCCCCCGCCTTGTCCCAGTACCGCACCAGGTCCATCTTGGCGGGGGCGGCGGGGGCGCGCCGAAACCAGTGCGCCTGGAACATGGCCCCCTCCATGGGCGCGGGGAGCTGGCCGTGCTGGCCGGCGTAGTCAATCGGCCCCAGGTCCTTCTTGGCCTGATCCAGCACGGGCCGGGTGAAGACCTCCGGGAACAGCAGCTCCCCGTCCTCCCGGCGCGGGTCCTCCCAGCCGATGCAGGTCCGCGACCGGCGCGACGGGTCGAACTCCGACGGCAGGCACAGGTGCTCATAGCCGCCGGCCTTCAGGACGTGCCCCGACAGGTCGCTCTCGTGCAGGCGCTGCATGATGATCACGCGGGTGCCGGTGCGCGGGTCGTTCAGGCGGGTGGACATCACCTTGTCCCACCAGAACAGGCAGGCCTCGCGGGCCGACTCCGAGTAGGTCTCCTTGGCGTTGAGCGGGTCGTCCACGACGACCTTGTTGCCGCGAAAGCCGGTGGCCCGGCCGCCGACGGAGAGGCAGAACCGGAAGCCCTTCTCGGTGTTCTCGAAGTAGCTCTTCAGGTTCTGATCGCCGCGCAGCTGCCACTCCGGGGCGAAGGCCTCCTGGTACCAGTCGCTCTGGATCAGGTCGCGGCACCGCACGCTGTCGCGGATCGCCAGCTCCATGGCGTAGGAGGCGAACAGGCTGCGCGTTTCGGGCGCGACGACCCACTCCCAGGCCGGCCAGAACACCGACACCGCCAGCGACTTCATGTGCCCCGGCGGGATGTTGATCAGCAGCCGCTGGATCTGGCCGCGCGTCACGGCCTCCAGGTGCTCGCAGATCGCGTCCAGGTGCCAGTTCCAGATCAGCGGCGTCCCCGGCTCCAGGAGGGGCCACCCCTGGCGGACGAACTCGGCGAGCGAGCGGCGCGCCAGGTGCGCGTCAAGCGACCGGAGCGCCGCCTTCGGGTCCTTCTGCAGCCAGCTTGCGAGCGATGTCACGCAGCGCCCTTTCCTCCTCCACCGACAGGGCGTCCAGGTCGCCATCCAGGGAGTGGGCGTACTCCACGCGGCCCTTGTGCTGGTTCTCGACGCGCTCCTTGTACTTGTCCGGCTTGGCTCCTTTGAGGAGCACGGTCAGCAAGGAGTCGCTGTAGTGGCGCTCATTGCCGACATGTTTTCCCCGCTGGTAGATGGGCACGAGGTAGCCGTCCACGGCGCGCTTGCGGGCGGCCTCTTCCAGCAGATCGCCGGCCATCTCGCGGGCCGCCTCGAAGGCCTCCCGATAGCCGTCCACGCTCTCCAGCCAGTTGTAATGGTTTTGCCGTTTGACCCTGGCGACTCGCGCGGCCACAGTGACGTTTCCGGTCTTGGCGAAGGCCGCCAGGAACGCGCGCGCGTTTGGGTGTATAATTTTGTCGAAATCCGGGTTACCGGCTGTGCTGGTCGGCATCGCGGGGCCAAAAAGCAACGCGCCCACTTCGGATACCAGTGAGGTCCCGAAGTGGGCGCGTTAACACGAAAGAAACGATGACAGGGGCCAGAAGGCCCAACGCTCACATGATAGCACGCGCGCGCGGAAAATGCAAGGGGCGCGGGAAATTATTTCGACCCCACGAGATGTATTGGCCGGAGGGATTGCGCCTGGGCGAGATCGCTGTTCTCACCGCACCCTCATTCCGGCCACACATAGGTTTCGGGCGTCCGTTCCGCGCGGGAGCGTTCTTCGGCCAGGACGCGCGCCTGGTTTTTTAACTGGCATTCTTTTGTGCAGTAGTTGTACTTCTTGCAGCCGCTAGGCCTGCGTTTGAAGGTCATCCCGCAGCCATCACAGACGACGCGGTTGGCTTTCCTGTCAAGCGCGGCTTTTAGACGTGCCAGGCGTTTGCGCCTAATAGACGGCTTTGCAAACTGCGGCACAGGCTTCCCACGCAGAGATTCAGCGATGGCGGCGGTGGCTAATTTTCTGTTTTTGGGGCGCGCGCGCCTCACTTTTTCGCTTTTACGATGTGCGAGACTTATTGCTTCACTAAGAGGCCGTATCGGTACACCTGCATTTTGAAGCCATCGGGCGACTGTTGATGTGCCCACGCCATACTTTTCGGCAATAGTGGGAGTGGAAAGTCCATTGCATAAGTAAAGTTCTTCCAACTTTTTGTTGCTGGGAGGTTCTTTGGCTTGGGCACATCGTTTACATTGGGGAGAGTCGCCAGATCGAAGCGCATACCCGCTCACGACACTTCTCGTCTTGAACTGACACTGGCATTTACAAAGCCAGCGGGCTTGACCCGCTTTATCGTTTTCGGCCCGCTCAATCACAAGCCAATTACCAATTTGTTTCCCTGCCAAGTCAATCAATTTACTCATCGCCGTATCTGCTCATTGATCGTTCACATCCTGCGGAGCCGAAGTGTCCCCGTCCGGGTCCGGCTGGGGGCAGAGCGCCTTGACCTCCCGCAGCGCCAGGTCAATCAGCAGTCGCTTCTTGCAGCGTCGGCAGACGAGGCGGACAGTTCCCCGGCAGTCGGTAATCAACTGGATCACCCATCCCCCGCATGGGCAGCGCAGGTCATGGGACAACGGCAGCCTCCTGATCCGGCGGGTCCTGAGCCGGGCTTTTGATCGCCCCGCGCTCGGCGAGGATGGCATTGCGCAGGCCCAGCAGCAGCCGTCGCACCGGCAGGCCCTTGTCCCACCCGTCCGGGGACTTCTGCCGATGGTCGCGCCATATCTGGCCCTGAGCGAGCAGCCGCGAACGGGCCTCCTCCTCGATCTCCCGTTGCACCTCCTCGCCCAGCGCGTCGAAGGCGGCGTTAAGCTCCTGCGCCGTGGCCGCCTCCGTCGCGCGGCGGGCGGCGGCCTCGGACTGGACGCGGGCCTGTGCCTCCTCCCGCTGCCGGTGCGCCTCGGCCTCGGCCTCGCGGCGCTTGACAGACTCCGGGCGTCCCCAGCCCTCGAAGATGGCGCGGAACAGCAGCCCGGCGGGGTCGTCGGTGGCTCTGCCTTTGGCGGTGCGGTCGCTGATCCGGGCCGGCAGGTCCTCCACCTGCTGGCGGATCGCCTCGCAAGGGCGTTTCTGCGCCAGCTCCCGCGCCGACTCCTCCGAAATCCCGTTTTTAAGCAAGAGAGCTACTACTTCTACTTGGCAGTCGTCGCCCGGCGGCCCGCCGTGTTCCGGCGTCGCGTCGGGCGTGGGGGGGGTGGGGCCGGGCGCAGTGCGGGCCGCATCGGGGGCCGGGTCGCGCGCGCGCGTCGGAGCGGAGGGAGTAGTAGGAGTAGTTTCGCTTCGATCGAGAGGAGAGGAAAGGAGAGGAAAGGGGCATTGCGGAATGATGCTGGGCGCATTGCTGGGTGCATTGCTAAGCACTGCGGGCGCATTGCTGGGTGCATTGCTAAGCACTGCGGGCGCATCCGGGGGGCTACTGGGCGGAGGCGTTCCGTTCTGTGTCATCTTGCTCGCACGCTCTTTTTCCCAGCGTGCGTGCGCGGCGTGGCGCGCCACGTCCGCGCGCAGCGGGGCCTCAGACGCCCAGGGGTTGTGATCCGCCCAGTCATGCACCGCCAGATGTTGATCTGCGTCCTGATCCAGCAGGCGCAGCTCCACCAGGGCCGCGCGGAAGGCGGACGCCTCGCCCGTGTAGCCGCCCGCGATGGCGATGTCGTCATCGTCCATGCCCGTCAGCCGCCCGTCGGGACGGTTCTGCGCGCAGAAGGCCAGCAGTTGCAGGTGGGCCACCACTGCGCCATCGCCCAGGCGACGCCGGAGCTTGACGATCTTGGGGTGCGTAAATATCCCGACGGCGAGGCGAAAGTCTGTGTTCACTAGCGCAATCCTTGAAGAGAGCCGATCAGTCTCGTTTTTGCTGATCCGAGGTCTGGAATTGTCCCCGCCGCGCCGAACGGAACGTCAACCGAAGAGGCGCGGCGGGGACAATTCCCGCCTGTTGGCGCGGGACTAGGGCGAAGTCACCGCCGGGGCCGTCGTGCCGGCGCTCGCGGAATCGGTGCCGGCGCTCGCCGGGGCCGCGCCGTCGGGCGACGGGGCGGCGGTAGCGGCCGTGGGGTCCGTCGGGGCGTTGCCGGAGGTGTCCGGTGAAGCCGGCCCAGCCGAACTGGGGGCGGCGGACGCGGCCGGCGTGGCCGGGGCCGTGTCAGCGGACGGCGCGGTCGGGGACGCGGGCTGCTGGGGCTGGCCGGTGTCCGGGTCGGGCGTGCCGCCCTGCTGGAGCGTCTGCGTGGCGGCCTGGATGGTGGCGGCCACGTCCGGGGGCACTTCGGGGGCAGACGCGATCTGCTGCTGGAGCGCGGCGTTGGCCTGCTCCCCGGACTGCTCCTTGCTCGTCATGTCGGCGAGCTGCTGGCGCAGGGTCTGCTCCTCGCTCGCGTCCATCCCCAACCGCTCCGCGAAGGCGGCGATCAGGTCGTGGATCAACTGCTTGGCGTTCATGGTATCTCCTGGCGACCAGTCTACGAGCCGGCAGATTCCGGCTCGCATCGGCGGGGCCGCGCCGCCGACAGCGGGAAAGATGCTACTCCGCCGCGTTTGTCTCGCCGAGCAGCGAGCGCCGCCGGCTACGGGCGGCATCGGCAAACGAGACGTGCGGCAGATCGTCAAAGGACTTTTCATCGGGGCGCGCTGGCGTCATGGACTCCATGAGCGTACTGCCGGGCCGGCGCAGGGCATCATAAGTGGAGATGCGAACGCTGCTGGCCGGATCGGCCCAGTCCAGTTCATAAACCACACATGGCAGGTGATTCCAGGCCAGCTCGTCGGCCAACACCAGGCGATGACACTGCTCCGTGCGGGCGCAGCCGCACAGGAGGATCAGACGTCGCCAGTCCCCAGCGCCACGCAAAGCCTCCAGGCCCCGCTCAAAGTCCCGAATCTGGACCGGGCCGCCATTGGCGTAGTTGACGTTGCCCCAGTCCTGCACCCACAGATAGCGGCCTTTGATCAGGCCGATCAGGGGGTACTTGCGCCACTCCGGGCGCGGCGAGCGCGGCGACAGGCGCACGTCCACCACCAGCGCGTCCAGCAGCAGGGCGGCCCGTCTCAATTCCGTCGCCTTGCGACCCGCGTAGCCGGCGAGGTACAGGTCAATCATCCTCATCGCCATCCATATGGAGCCACCCACTGGTCACGACCTCGGCATCTGGGCCTTCCTCCTCGCCGAACGAATTTTCATCGCCCTCGTGGGGGTTGGAATCATCGGCATCATCCGGGACAGGCGCAGCCAGCATCGCCAGCCGCTTCGACCGCGCACTCTCGTAATACTCGCGCATTTGCTTGCGCCGGGCGATGTCGGCGAGGACGTAGGCCTCCGTCACGGGGCTGACCGAGAACAGGGACGGCCCGGTGTAAAGCTCAGTCCGTTCCGTGTCGGTCTCCTCGTCCCAGAAGTCCACGCGGAGGAACTTGACGCCGTAGCGCTCCTCCTCGCTGATGCGCCCGATGCGGCGCCGGTGCCCCATGATCTCGATCTCGGCGTACTCAACGCCGCGCGTAGCCGCTTCCATCTCTTCGCTCACGTCGTCCTCCTCGCCGGCTTCTTGACGGGCGAAGCCGCCGTCCCCTGTGCGGTCGTCTTCGCCGGGGCCTTCTTCGTCGGGGGCTTCCTGGTGGCCCGCGCATCGGCGACGGCTTGGTCCAGCGCCGCCCGCTCCAGCGCGAGGGCCAACTCTCCCGTCACCAGGGTGAAGTGGTAGTCCGTCAGGGCCAGCAGGAAGCCGCGCTTCTGCCAATCCCGAATCATGGCCGCCGCCTGGCGTTGGTATTGCGCCGTGCCCTTCACGTCGCCTCCTTCAAGTGCCTCGCCCGTTCCCGGTGTGCCAAATGATACTTCCGGGAGTACTCCCTGCCGCGTGCCCGCTGGTGCTCCCGCCGGCAGCGGTCGCTACAGAAACGGGTGGCGGGCTGCGGAGGCACGAAGGATGCGCCGCAGGCGCGACACACACGCGCCTTCACACGCCGGGCATGATACGCCCGATATTCTCTCGCCAACGCCCTGACACACGCACGGCAGTAGGTGGAGAGGCCGTCGGCGTGGGCGCAGCATCGCCCGAACTCCGCGTGGGCACTGGTCGCCCCGCACCGGGGGCAGCGGCGCACGCCAGCCAGGGCCAGGCGTTCCGCTTCCGCGTGTGTCATGTCAGCCCCAGCGCCTCCAACGCCGCTGTGAGCCGGCGGAACTGCGCGTCGCTGCCGCCCGTGTCCGGGTGGCACCGCTTCTTGGCGAGGCGCGTGCCGGTTCGCAGCGCGTCCGGATCATCGCGCATCAACTCCGGCGGTAGGCCGCTCTGCTCGCTCAAAAAATCCCAAGCCTCCTGTGCGGTGCGGGTGCTCCCGACAGCCTCCCAGTCCGAGGGGGAGACCGCCGGCCCAAAGGGGTCTCGGTAGTCCGCCGGGTTGGGCGCGGCCAGGTAGCCAGCATACTGTTGCCGGCGCTTCGTCGCGCCGTGCCTATCCACCGCGCGCAGGGCCTCCAACGTCAGCGAGATCGCCCGGAGATTATGCTGCCAGCGCGCGTTGTCGTCGCAGGCGAACTCCAACTCCCCCGTCTGAGTGTAGACCAGGAGGATGACGCCCGGATGCAGGGGCCGCGCCGACGCCAGCGGCCAGCCGTCGCGCCGGATGTCCTTGCGGGTGAGCATCATGGAGAGCATCACGTCTTTGGCGTCCAGGGCGTCCAGTTCCGCTTCCAGATCGGCGATGATGGTGCTGTAGTCGGCCTTGTACGCATAGCCCCGGCGCGTCGGCGCGTCCGCATAGGGCCACTTGTCCAGCGGACGGAAACTAATGGTCATGGGTATCATCCCATCCAAGGTAGTCACACGTCACCGCCCAGGCCCGCCGCCAGCCGTAGGCCACCACCACCCGGTAGCCGGAGGCCTCCAATGCGTCGTGCCACGCCGCCTGCGTCGCCCGCACGTCGGAGGCCACGCCGTCCGAGCACTTCATCTCGATGAACAGGCCGCTGTAGCCGCCGCGCGGCACGAACACGCCGATGTCCGGCAGGCCTGCGCGGACGCCCATCTTCCAGCGCATGACGCCGACCGCCTTCCCCGCCGCGTTCTCGTTCGCCAGGGCCGCGATCAGGGCCGTCTCTGGGCGGCGGCAGGCCCGCACCTGGTCAAAGTAGGCGATCTGCTCCGCCTGCTCGCGCCGCCGCCGCTTGGCCTGTTCGCGCGCGTCGGGGCACACCTCCAAGTCGAACGTGTCATCCGCCCCAGCGGTGGCGGGTGTCTCTTGGGCAGGCGACAGGCTCTTGCCGGACCCGCGCGGGTAGTTGACGGGCGTGGACATCAGGGTTGCTCCTCAAAGCCAACATCCCCGGTCAGGCCGTAACGGTAAAACGTCATGCCAACGCCGCATGTCGGGCAGGCGAACGTCACCGTCGTCTTGCCATTCGGCCTTTTCTCCGTCGCCACTATTACGTCATCGCCATTCTCTATCTCAAACTCACAGCTGCAGCGTGCGCACAGAAAACGAAAGCCGAACGGCCAAGACGAAGATGGCGGCGGCATAAATCCGGGCGTAATGATTTTCATGGCCGCTCCCCCCGATGCCTCACAGCCGACGCGCCCGCTCCTGTGCCTCGCGGATTTTGAGATCGTCGCGGTAGGACATGAGGCGGCGTAGGTAGGTGCCATCCGCCCGCGACGGGACGCCGATGCCGCCGGTGGCGATGCATTCGGCCATGCGCCGGCAATGCGCGCAGGGGGGCGTTCCCTTCCGCCGGGTTCTCGCCGCAGATACGGCAACGCTGGTATCGCATGAGGGGCTGCTGGCCGGTCATGGCGTCACCTGCCCGGCCCTAATGAGTTCCAACGCCTGCTCCCGGCTCCGCCCCGTGCGGGCGCAGAACTGCTCCAAGCGCGGGTCACTGTCGGGGTCATAGGCTGGTGGGCAGGGCATGGCCGCCGCCGGCACCGGATCCGGGGGCGCGAACGGCGCGGGCGCGTCCGGCTCATCTTCGATTTCCAGGAAATCGAAGATGCTCATCTGTGCCCCGGCACTTCGCAGGCACTGGGCCGCGTTCCGCACAGCCTGCGCGTGGTAGCTCTCCTTCATCTCAAACCCCGCCGCCGACCGGCCCTCCCGCAAGGCCACGACCGCCGAACTGCCGACGCCCATGAACGGATCCAAAACGACTTCGCCGGGGTTGCTGTAGAGGAGGACGCAGCGGCGGATGACTTCGAGCTGGAGCGGGCAGACGTGCTTCTCGTCGCCCTCCTCCCGCGCCCACTGCCAGCCTTCCAGCACATCGGTCTCCCGGATGTCACCCCAGACGCCTCGTGCCCACTTGATCCACTCGTCCTTCGTCACCCAGCCGCCGGGGTTCTCCTGCCGATCATAGAGGGCGCGGACGGGCACGGCGTTGTCGCCGGGCTTCTGGAACACCATCACATAGTCATTGACGGCGGGCATCAGGTCCGTGCTGTCGCGCTTGCCGGTGGCGAACATCAGCGAGTGCAAGTTGAGGCGCTTCGCAATGACTTGCGGGTTCTTGGAAATGGCGACCTCGCCCGTCCAGTGGAAGCCGCCCGCGCTGAACATGTCCACCACCGCGCCCCGGAAGTCCCGCCGGCCCATGTATCCGTGTTGGACCTTATAGGTGAGCAGCTGCTGAATGTGAATGCAGGCGTTGCGGCCCGGCTTCATCACGCGCCGCAGCTGCTCAATGAAGAAGCGCAGGTGGAGGCCGAACTCGCTTTCCCGCATGTCCACCCCGTCCGCGTTGTTGCCGATGTCGGCCGTCTTGCCGGAATACATAAAAAGTGAACCAAATGGTATGGATGAGATGCACAGGTCAACGCTCTCCGGGGCCAGGCGTTCGGCCATGCCGGGGATGCAATCCTGGCAAAATATGTCACAGGCCAGGTTCATCTACTTGGGCTCCTTTCGGGTGTATTGTTCCGGCGTGATCTCTTGCCCCGCCCATGCCAAAAACTTCTCCATCGTGACGGTAGGAAAGTGGCGTCCATTGGCAACGCTGGGGCTGTCGTACTGCACCCCAGAGATGCCAACATGAAGCACCTTGCGGTCGTTGAGAATCGGCCCATCATCCCAGCCTGAAATCCTCGGCCTTCTTGCACGAAAATACTTGCCCGGTTGAACATCATCTCGCGTCACGAAACACCTCCAGGAAGCACTCCTCCTGCGCGGCGGCGTCCTGCTCAAAACTCGCCTTCTTTTGCAGGACGTTCTCCAGGATCATCCCTTCCAACTCGGCGACCACCGGCAGCCACACCCGCACCGTCTTGGTCTGCCCGTAACGGTACGCCCGTCTCACGGCCTGGTAGAACCGCTCATACGAGTCATCCCAGCCGGAGAAGATCATGCTGCTGCACTGCTGGAAGTTGAGGCCGTAGCCGAGCAGGGAGGCTTTGGAGATGAGGATGTCAGTCTGACCGTTGCGGAAGCGGGCGATGGCTTCCGACCGCGCCTCATCGGACATCTTGCCGTCCAGCACGTCGCAGACCACCGGGCGCGGGCCGTGTTCACCGGGGATGCGCCTCCGGGCGAGTTGTTCGGCGATCAGCCGGCTCTCTTCGTCAAAGACCGTCCAGACCAGCACCGAACGCCCGGCGCGCACCTCGTCGCAGACGATGCCGGCGACCGTTCCCGGCTTGCGGCTGGGGATGGGCATCTGGCCGTCCTTGTGCGTGTAGACGAAGCCCTTCGCCGCCTGGGAGAGTTTCAGCCGGTGCGTCACGCCCAGGGCGCGGTCGCCGAATAAGCCCGCCCCCGCCCGCGCGAACGTCTCCTGCGCGAAGGCGAGTTGTTCCGTCGTCGCCTCCACCGCGACCTCATGGAACTCCGGCGGCGGCACGTCGTCCGCCAGGTTGTCCCCGAACCCGAACCGGCGCGGGGAGCGGATGTAGAACGACCAACTGGACATCCATTCGTAGAAGGCGCGGCGCGCGTGGGGCTTGACCGTCCAGCCCTTGCCGGAGGCCTTGTCCTCGTGCGTGAAGAACGTCCAGATGACGTCGCTTCCCGTCCGCAGCTTCTCCAAGAAAGAGGCCTGGGAGGCGTACTCGATCACGTCGTTGGGCGCGGGCGTTGCCGTCAAGGAGAGTTTGTAGTCAATCCCCCGCGCGCTCTTGATGAGGTTCCACTTGACCACCCCGCCGCCGCTCTTGAGGATGCTGCTCTCGTCCGCCGCCAGCCCCGCCAGGAACCGGAACTCCGGGAACAGGCCGTCCTTCCGGTCCGCCAGCAGCGAGTAGCAGGCAATGGCGACGCCGACCTGCGGCACGGTTAGCCATGCCCGCAGGCCTTCGCGGCTGTCCAGGGGAAGCAGGGGCATAGCGGGGTAGAACTGCGCGGCCATCTCCCGCGTCTGCTCCCGCAGGTCGCGGGTGAGCGTCAGGATCAGCACCTTGCCGCCGCCGCCATTGGCGCGGTCTTGCGTGACGTGCCGCACCTGCCGCGCCCATTCCAGGAAGATGAGGCTCTTGCCCAGCCCGGTATCCGCGAACACGGCGAAGCGCTGGGCCTCCAACGCCCGCCGGACGATGTACGCCTGGTAGTCAAACAGGAAGTCGGAGAGGGGCAGCGGCTCTCGCTCGGCGGGTGGGACCGCGCCGCCCAGCCGCGCGGCGAAGCGGGCGTGGGTGGTCAGCGTGTAGGCGTCGGCCTCCCAGTCGTAGGTGACGTGCTTTTCCGGCAAGGCCTTCGCTTCCAGAAATCGCCGGTAAGCGTCCAGGCCAAAGTCCGTGAAGCGCAAGGAGGCAGTGTGTCCGGTGATGGCGAGCTCAGGGGTCATCCATGTCTCCTCAAAACAGCGTCGGGTGCGTGTGGTCAATGATGACCAGCCCCGTCGCCTCCTCCGCTTGCAGGATGGTTATCTCGCCGTGAGCGAGCTTAAAAAAGATGTCCAGGCGTAGGGCGATGTCTTCTCGGTCAACGCCGTACTTGCGAGCGAAGGCGAAACACGCCGCCTGCTGCCGCTCAGTGAGGTCGTCAAAGCCTGTAGGTCGGTTCATCGCTAGGACCTCCGATGTCCCCGCCGCACCAGACGGCAGTGCAGCCCCCGCACCACACCCACCTTGCGCCAATGCCGCCCTGCCAGTGCCCGGAACGGGGCCGGGGTCAGGTCCAGATGCCCGTGCCCCAGCCGGCCTCGGTCGGTGACGGTGACGCGGACGCGCCGCCCGCCCCGGCTGACCAGCAGCACGTCCCCCAGACGGTAGCCGTAGGGAGCGGCACAGGTGTAGGCGCGGGGGTTAAAGCGT
Source organism: Armatimonadota bacterium (assembly GCA_019239955.1). GTDB lineage: Bacteria > Armatimonadota > Armatimonadia > Armatimonadales > Capsulimonadaceae > JAFAZD01. The sequence continues at coordinate 19,654 of JAFAZD010000151.1, forward strand.
TGGCCGGAGGCCGTGGGGCCGGGGCTGCTGGTGTAAAATGTAGCGATCATGAGATTGAAACCTTGATACCTGGCCGTTACAGCGACAAAGCACCCTTTCCCCTATTGCAGTCAAAGCAAAGTGTCCAAAGGTTGGCCTCATCATTATTGCCGCCGTGCATCACGGGAGTTTTGTGATCTACTTCCAACTTGCTCCCGTCCGCCGCCGATGTCCCGCAGAGTTGGCAACGGTATCCGTCACGACGCAGAACCCTGAACCGAAGGCTGGGTGCAATCGGCTCTCTTTCAAAGGAATATCTATATTGGGGCGCAGGCACAGGAGGCATACCTAATGAATTAAGTCTCAGTAGAGAGATAGGATCAAGGCAGAATCTCGTTTTTTTCCCCATGAGATGTCTGATAAGAGACCGGGCGGCATTTAGGTGTCTACCTGCCTCCTCGTCACTAATTGCCTCCCCGAATTCTGGGGGCCAAAAGGAAAGGATGGAGCCACGCGCGGTTACAGACACAAAACCAAACTGTGCCACAGGGCGGCTGAGCGATTGCTCGCGCTCCCGGCGCTGATGCTCAGCACGCACTGCTCGATCCCACGCCGCCCAGTCCCGCGTATCCACAACCCACATCATGCACCCTCCTACGCCGTGAAGCCGCTCGGAACGGCGTCGGGGTTGCCGGCGGGCACGTCCAGCAGGGCCGGCTCCTGAGCCACCTGCGCTCCGTTGGCCGCCCCGTCGTCAAAGGGGTCGGGTTCGGCCTCGTCCATCACCGCATCCCGGAGCGCCACCAGCACCTTGCCCAGCGTCTCGGCATCGAGACCTCGGATGGTCTCCACTTGGAACCGCTCTCGCAGCCACGCCTTGTAACGGCCCGTGTCGTCGCCGAACATCTCCTGGCGGGCCGTGCCGATGTCCCGCGCCAGTCGCCGAAGTTCCTGATCGTCTTCGGCGATGACCGGAGCCGGGGGAGTGGTATCCCCCTGCACAGAGGCCCGCGCTTGCTGCATGGAGTTGGGCGGCGCGGGGCCGGCGGGGAGACTCTCCATCTCCTCCGGCGTGTAGAGGCCGAGCAGCAGGTCGGGAAAGACGGCGCGGGCCAGTCCGGCGATGCAGCGCGCCCGGAGCATCTGCGCGGGGTACTGTTTCCAGGTGTCCCTGCCCGCCAGCCCCGCACGTTTCGCGTCCTCCATCGTGAAGGTCATCGGCGTGGGGGACGGGTCGCCGATGCGCTGGGTCTCATAAACCGCCCTCTGGTCGGTCGTCTCCACCAGCCGAAAAAATAGGCACAGGGGGGAAGCCTTGCACACGGCGGCCATCAGGTCGGCGGACAGCACCGCGCGACCCTGAATGACGTGGATGCCACTCATGGCTGTTGCCGGGGGCAGCCCCAGCTCCATGCCACGCATGAGGATGACGAGCGCCTGGTCGGGACTCTTGACGGCGAACATCCCGCTGCGGGCGAACGCGCCGGCCATGTGCGACATGGCATCATAGAATTGGGGGTTAAAGACTGCCGGCACGGAATGCGCGGCGGCGGGCGCGCTGACAGGTATCGTGAGTGCCTGCCCGCTGCCATTCTGAAATTTTGTCATCTCGTTCGCCATTGCGGTATCCTTTCAGTCAAGGTGGAAGCGCGTCTGCGACTCCTCATGGGTCATGGGTCAGTATCTTGGAGGAGGTCTCCGTCTCCATCCGCTCGTCCATCAGTCCATCTCCTTGTGCGCGAAAATGAGGGCCGCGACCGACCCGGCGGCCAGCACCAGGGCTAGCGCGCCCGCCCAGAAGGCCGCCCCCGGCGCGGCGTCCTGCGCTAGTGACCAGAGCCAGACCACGGCGGATCCCAGGCCCGCCGCCAGCCCCAGAAAAATCAGGTGCCGCCAGATGCGTTGCGTTGTGTGCTGCGTGGTGAAGGATTTTTTCATGCCTGCGTCACGGCCTCATAAGGTCTTCCAAGTCGGGGTTACTCACAATCTCGTCCACCTGCCGCCGCGCGAGGTCCAGGATGGCGGCGGGGGCGGCCAGGGACTCGAATTGGTGCAGCCGGGCCAGCCGCTCCCGCAGCAGGCGTCGCCGCGCCTCCGGCCCGCCGGCCACCGGAGCGCGCATCAGGCCGCGCAGCTCATCGAGTTTGGCCCGGTCCTCCGGCGCCGGGGCGTCCTCGCCGATGCGGGCCGCCACTTCCAGCAGTTCGCAGACCTGCGCGATGGCCCGCCCGATTCTCTCCCTCGCCTCCGGGTGCGGGCAGCCGTGCCGGAGGTGGCGGATTTTCGCGCCGTAGGGCACGAACGCGCCGCAGAGGGGGCACACGTCCGTCGAGTATTTCGTCATGGCGTGGCGTCCCAGGCCGCCGTGTCCCAGTCCCCGCGCGGGGGCCGGCAGCCCGGCAGAGAGCGGTTGCGCCGCAACTGCCGCGCGTAGGTGGTCTCAAACACGCGCGCCCAGAAGCGCATGTCTTCGTGCATCACGCCGGGGCACTGGGCCGCCCATTCGCGCAGCTCGCGGAGTGTCATGTCTGCTCCAGATCGCTCAGGCCGTAGGAGGCCAGCAGGATGCGGCGGGCGAGGGCGCGCCGCTCCCCCTCCGTCGTCACCTCCCGCCAGCCGCCCGCCCCGTCCGGCGCAAAGGTGCGGAACGGGGACGAAGGGGCGCTGGCGGGCTGACTGTCGTAGCGTGTGCCGACCGTCGGGGCGAGGCCTGCGCGTTCGTAGGCCCGCGCCGCCGTCGCCGGGGGAACCGTATCGTGACGGGCCATTAGTGCGCCCTCTCGGAAGGGAGTGTTTCTCCCGCCGCCGTCAGCGCCGTGTCGGTGTCCAGGATGACGCGCCGCACGGCATTATCCAGGGTGGACGCCGGGCGCACCACACCGGAGTGCGGCCCTGCCCCCGGCAGGTGTAGGGCGTAGCCGCCCATGATCGCCAGCCAGACCTGATGCTTGCACAGGCGGCGGCGACACCGGGCGTCCTCGCCGTTGCAGGAACATACCACCTGCCCGCCGCCCGGCTCGCGGCGGACCGTCAGGGCGTAGTCCGGCACGCGCGTGTCGAACGCGGCGGCCTCGTCGCGCTTGTAGCAGCCGAAGACGCTCTCGTCGCCGTCCGTGAACTCGAACAGGAAGGCGAACTCGTCCGCCGACTCGATCACGCGCTCGCTCAACGGCTTCCCCGCTTTCGTGTGGCAGGCGATCACATGGTCCCAGAGGCGCACCACCCGCCCGACCTGGGCGATGTGTGCGGCCTGATCGCCCGGAAGACGAGACTTTCGCCTCGCCGTCGGCAGGCTCGATTTTCCCGGCGTTTGTGGTATAATGGTCATGGAAATCCCCCGATTTCTCCGGGGCCGGGCCTGCTGGCGGCAGGCCCGGCCCCCTCGTTTCACCCCATTCCTCTCGTTTTTTTCAGGACCCGTCTCCTTTCCTGGGGCCGCTGCAGCGCCCCTGATGATTGCTGGGGGGAAGATGGCGGCCCCGCCCCGGCCCGGAGTGCCTCGTCCGCCGTTGCCGCCGCACTGTCCTGCGGCGGGACGGGGCAGGCTTTGCCGCCACTGCGTTCAGCCCGGCGCGGCCACGTCCCCGGTGATCGTAGCCGGCGAGGACTCTGCCGCCAGCCGCGCGGCCACGTTCGCCGCGATCCGCTCGTTCATCCATCGCTCCCAGGACTCCGCCGGGTAGCGGGAGTCGCCGGTCGGGATCACCCAGGCCCCCAGGGACCCGTCGCGGGTGTAGCGCGGGTACAGGAGGCAGGCCAGGCCCTCGTCCGAATACACCTTCGCCAAGTTCGGCTGGAACACCACGCGCAAGGCCCCGGCCTCCACCAGCCCGGCGATCTCCTGTGCCTCCCGCGCCACCTGCGCGCGGAACTCCTCGTCCGCCCACTTCTCACGCTCGCTCATGCGAAAAATCTCCAGACTGGCGCGTATCTGAGGCTGATAGCCTCTGTTCTCCGTCGCCCGCGTCGCGGTGCTGTAACTGTTGCGCTGGTGTGCCGCCTGCATCCCCTTGATCTCCTCAGTGTGAACTTCTGAGGTTATTATAACACTTTGTTATATAGGTGTCACGGGGTTTAGAACATTTTGTTCATTTATTTTTCGGATGGCATTGCCGCCGCCGCCACATCCTCTTCATGTCTGCCGTAAATCTGTGCCAAGCCCTTGATGATGTAGCGATCCCGCGTCCCCCGCTCCTCAATCCTGAGTATCCAGGCGTAAGTTTTCGCATCCTCCCTAATGCCCATCGTGTTGAGAAGATTTACGAGACGATCCGCTACTACCTGTGCTGATAAGCCCCTTCCGCCGTCCGCTGAGTCTCTCATGAGACGCAGCGGGCTATAGGTTTCAAGTAGTTTCGGCATAGTGACTCAATTATAACATTTTGTTCTTCGCAATGCAAGCCCTTGACGAACAATTTGTCCCTTCATTTATGGAACTTTTTGTTATATAATTTGTCTTATAAGTCGGAGGGGATCATGCTCACCGGCTACACTTCGCAAAATCTTGTGAGACGAGGGCTTATGCCGCGAGGAACGACATCGCCGAATCGTCCGCTGTTCGCGGTCTGGCTGGCTAGGACGCGCGGCGCTCGCGGTTTGACGCAGGGAGACATTGCCGAACGCGCGGGCGTCTCGCAGGAGTATGTTTCCGGCCTGGAACGGGGGACGCGCAACCCGTCCCGGAAGGTGATCGCCAGCCTTGCGACGGCCCTTGCCCCGGATGGCGCGGGGGCCGATGTTCCACGTGGTATTCTCAATGAGGGACTTCGGGCGGCTGGCTTCCTGCCGCCGGAGGAGTTGACCCCCGATCCCTACCTGGACGAAATCCGCGAGGCTGGCTACTCGGAGTTGCCGGTGGAGGCGCGGGCGGTGATCGTGGAGCACATCCGCCTGCGGCGGGAGGAAGAGCGGCGCAGGCGCGGAGGCGAGAGCGGCGGGTGAGGCGGCAGGAGTTGGAGCACTACGCGCGCCAGATCGTGCGCGTGATCCGGGGCAAGGGCGGGGGCGATCTGCCCCGCGACGCGGGCGGCTGGGGGCGGCTCTGCCGGCGGTTCGGCATTGACTGCATCCCGCTGGCGATGTCTGCGCCGGGTTTCACCGCGCGCCTGATCTGCCTGTCCGGTGACGGCTACCAGTTGTTCTACAACAGGGACGGGACGGACGAGCAGCGCGCACGCTGGCTGTGCCACGAGGTCAGCGAGTACATCGCCCTCGCGGACTTCCCCGGCCTGCTCGATCCGCCGGATCACGCGCGCTATCAGTGGGATTATGACGGCGGCGACGACCCCGCCGACAGCCGCCACCGGATCGCGCGCCGGGTCGAGGAACTGTGTTTTCGAGGTTAGCGGTTGTGATCGGGGTGGTATGACGGAAGTGGGAGGGTGTCATGGAGTGTCCCCACTGTGGTTACGTTTTCGGGCCGTTCGAGACCGAGTGCGTCCGCTGCAAAAGTCACGCCGGGCAGGGCGCGGCCCCGCCGCCCGTCGGTGAGGTGAAGCGTCGCCTGAGGGAAGAGCAGCAGCGGATGCAGGAGCAGATGCGGCGGGAGGAGGCGGAGCGGCTCGCGGGCGAGGAGGCCGCGCGTCAGCAGGAGCGCCGCGCGCTGATTGAGGCGCATCGCCTGGAACTGACGGAACTGGTGCGGCAATTCCGGGACGCACAGGGGCGACGCGGCGGCGCGATGGTACTCTCGATGTTCGTGCCCATGGCCGGCTTCTACTCCGGGACACAAGCGGACGAGGCGATGCGGCGCATCCGGCTGGAGGTCGCGCGCCTGGGAGTGGATTGGGAGGAATTTAAGGTATTTGCCGAGACCATCCGCTGACCCGACGGCTTATTGATGCCGTTGTTTGATTTTTCCGACCACCCTTCTGTCTCCCATGCAAGACCCGGCCCCGCCGCCCACCTTCCTGACACGCTTCGCCTCCTACGCCCGCGTCTCCACCGCCGCCCAGGCCGAGAAGGAGCTGAGCATCCCCGCCCAGCAACGGGAGTGCCGCGCCCACGTCACCCGCCACCGGGACGCGGCGGGCCGCGCCGGGGGCGTCCTGGTCGCCGAGTTCGCCGACCCCGGACTCTCCGGGACCACGATGGAGCGGCCCGGCCTCCAGGACGCGCTGGCCGCCGCCCGCCGGGGCGAGTACGACGTGCTCCTCGTCCACAAGCTGGACCGCCTTTCGCGGGAGAGCCTGGACACGCTGGTCATCAAGGCCGACCTCGCCAAGCACGGCGTGCAGCTCGCCTCGGTCACGGAGTCGTTCGTCGGCAACCAAGAGCCGATGCAGGAGGTCATGGAGACCATCGCCATGTCCTTCAACAAACTCTACGTGGCGAACCTGCGCGCCGAGAGCCGCAAGGGACTGCGCCAGGCCGCCAACCCCACCGGCGGACCGCCCGTGCCGGTGGAGCACGACGCGCCGGGGCAGGGGCGCATGAACGGCCCCGCCCCCTACGGCTACCGCTTCGCCCGGCCCGGCGTCCGGGGCGGCGGCTGGGATGTGGACGAGGCGCAGGCGGCGTGGGTGCGCCACATCTACGCCGAGTTCGGCGGCGGGAAGCTGGCGGCGGACATCTGCCGCGAGCTGAACGGCCTCGGCGTCCCCCCGCCCGGCCAGTGCGCCGGCTACGCCTCCCCCGGACGGCACGGGAGCCGGGGGCGCTACTCGACCGGCTGGCACACCGGCACCGTGCGGGAGATCCTCGCCAGCCGCGTCTACCGCGGCCACGTCTGCTACGCGGGCGAGTGGTACGCCGGGCAGCACCCGGCCATCGTGGATGCCGCCACGTGGACGCACGCGCAGGACGTGCGCCGGCACCGGGCGCCGGGGCGGGCGGAATCGGCGGGCGCGCTGTTCTCGGGCGGACTGCTGCGCTGTCCCCTGTGCCTGGAGGTGGGGCACGATTCCCCGCTCCACGTGCTGAACTTCGGCGGCGGCCGCTACGGCTACCGCTGCGGGCGGACGGCGCGGCGGCGCGCGAAGCGGCGGGAGGGCAATCCGGCGGTGCTGGCGGATGCGTCGGACGGCGCGGGCGGCGACGGGGGCCGGGAGTGTGCGGGCTACCAGATCAGTGAGCGCAAGGTGGCGGCCCTGCTGCGCGAGTACCTGACGGCAATGGCCGCGCTCCTCGAAAACGGGGGGCAGGAGTGCAGCCTCCCGCCCATCGGGTACAATGGCCCTGCGGCGCGCGCCCAATTAAAAAATCCTTGTTCCCGTCCCCCTTGTTCCCGCACTGGGCGCGGGCAGGACCCCCGCGACGCGCTGGAGCAGTCCCTGATCGCCGAGTGGGAGGGGCTGCCCAGGATCCGGCAGAACTTCCAGCGGCTCGCCGCGCGCGACCTGATGACGGAGGAGGAACTGGCCGACAATCTGCGGGAGCTGGATGCGCGCGCGGAGGCCATCCGGGACGCGCTTTCGCGCCTGGAGGCGCAGGCGAGCGTCCCGCCCGTCCTGGGTCCGGCGGACGCGCGCCACTGCCTGCACCTACTCGATGACCTTGCCACACCGCCGCTGCAAAAGCGCGACCGGATTCGGCAGGTGTTCGCGTTTCTGGTTCCGGGAACTGACAAGTGTACCCTGAGCGCTTACCTGAATGCTCCCCCTTGAGGACCCGGCGTCCGTTGAGGCAGGAAACCTGAGGAGTGGGTTGCAAACCATGTGTTACGCCTTGCAGACCTTCGTGCAACTGAATATCCTGTTTCTGGCCGCGCCCGCGCTCGCCGGCTGGGTTCTGTCGTCCGCCGCGCATCCCATGCTCGCCCAGGCCGCGCGGGTCGTCTCCCAGCCCGCTGTTCGGCAGGCGGAGGCGACGCCGCAGGCCATCGCGGAGCGCTATGCGCCGCCGCCGGCGTTCCAGCGTCCGGCGGTCGCGCCGCCGCTTGTCATCGCGTCCGATCTCCCGGCGGTAAGCCCTCTGCCCGCCGCTCCCGCAGAACCCGTCGCCACCCAGTTTAATCCGTTCCCGCACGCCGCCCGTGCCCCCTAGCCTGCACCATTCTTACGGCCCTGTCGCCACGAGTGAGTGAACTCCTGCGCGCGAGGTCGGCAATCTCCTTTTCTCCCGTCCGCTTCTCCCGTCCGGGAGGACGGTCGGGCCGCAGGCCCCGAGCGAGTGAGTTCACTCACCCGTTCTTTTCGCAAAGGCTGAACCATGCAATTCCTACGCAATCTCTTTGACAGCAACGAACGCGACATCCAGAGCTATCGCAAGAAGGTCGAGAAGATCAACGCTCTCGAGCCCGCAATGAAGGCGCTCCCCGATGAGCAGCTCAAGGCCAAGACCGCCGAGTTCAAGGAGCGGGTCGCGGCGACGCTGGACGCCGAGTGTGAGCGGCGCAGCAAGACCTGGGAGGAGTTGGAGCGCGAGGAGAAGCGCGTCGTCTCCGACGCCGCCCTCGACCCGATTCTCACGGAGGCCTTCGCCGTCTGCCGCGAGGCGGCGTCCCGGACGCTGAAGATGCGGCCCTTCGACGTGCAGCTCATCGGCGGCATGGTGCTCCACGACGGGCGCATCGCCGAGATGAAGACCGGCGAGGGCAAGACGCTCACGGCCACCCTGCCGATCTACCTGAACGCGCTCACCGGCAAGGGCGTCCACCTGGTCACGGTCAACGACTACCTGAGCAAAGTCGGCGCGGTGGCGATGGGGCCGCTGTACCACTTCCTGGGCCTCTCGGTCGGCATCATCCAGGGGCAAAGCCCGGAGACCGGCGACATCGGCGGGACGTACATCTACGACCCGGAATACCGCCATCCCGACCCGCGCTACGACTTCGCCCGCCCCGCCGACACCCGGCGCGACGGCTATGACTGCGACATCACCTACGGCACCAACAACGAGTACGGCTTCGACTACCTGCGCGACAACCTCGCCGTCCCCGGCCAGGAGCTCAACCAGCCGGAGCTCATCTTCGCCATCGTGGACGAGGTCGACTCCATCCTGATTGACGAGGCCCGCACGCCGCTGATTATCTCCGGCCAGGCCGAGGAGTCCTCAGAACTCTATGTCAAGATGGACCGGATCATTCGGATGCTGCAGATCGAGCGCGACTACACCCTGGAGGAGAAGCAGAAGACCGCGACCTTCACCGAGGACGGCCAGCGCCGCGTCGAGGCCGCCCTGGGCGTGCAGAATCTCTCCGACCCGGAGAACGTCTCGCTGATGCAGCACGCCAACGCCGCCCTGCGCGCCCACGCCGTCTACAAGCGCGACATTGACTATCTGGTCCGCGCCAACGACGAGGGCAAGGCCGAGGTCGTCATCATTGACGAGTTCACCGGGCGCCTGATGTTCGGCCGCCGCTGGTCCGACGGTCTACACCAGGCGGTGGAGGCCAAGGAGGGCGTCAAGATCGAGAACGAGAACAAGACGCTGGCGACCATCACGTTCCAGAACCTCTTCCGGCTCTACCCCAAGCTCGCCGGCATGACCGGCACGGCCAAGACCGAGGAGGACGAGTTCCGCAAGATCTATGCGCTGGATGTCGTCGTCGTCCCGACCAACAAGCCGATGATCCGTGTGGACCACGCGGACATCATCTACCGCTCGGAGGAGGCCAAGCTACGCGGCATCGCCCGTGAGATTCTCACCCTCTTCGCCCGCCAGCAGCCCGTCCTGGTGGGAACGCGCTCGGTGGAGATGTCCGAGCGCGTCTCCGACCGCCTGCGCTACGACCGCCTGGAGATGCTGGGCCTGACCGACCTGCTGCGCGACAAATTGGACAACGCGAAGGGGCTGGACAAGGCCAAGTACGCCGAGTGGAGCGCGCTGCTCAACCAGAAGCTGCACACGCTGACGCCCGGCAAGATGACCGAGATCGCGCGCCACTTCGGGACGCCCACCAGCATGAAGGACTCAGCCAACATCGAGGCGCTGCGGAAGCTGCTGGAGATCACGCCGGAAGACAAGGAGCGGCTGGAGGAGGCGCTGACGCACGGCATCCCGCACAACATCCTCAACGCCAAGTCGCACGAGAGGGAGGCCCGCATCATCTCCGAGGCGGGCCGCCTGGGGGCCGTCACCATCGCCACCAACATGGCCGGGCGCGGTGTGGACATTCTCCTGGGCGGCAGCCTGGTCAACGACGAGGGCGAGGAGAAGCCGGACACCTACGAGTACCGGCGCGGCGGCAAGCCGATCATCGGCCTCACCCCCGTCGGGGAGCGCGGCAGCAAGGAGCACCAGGAGGAGGCGGACAGGGTGCGGGCCCTGGGCGGCCTGTTCGTCCTGGGCAGCGAGCGCCACGAGTCGCGCCGCATTGACAACCAGCTCCGGGGCCGCTCGGGCCGTCAGGGCGACCCCGGCGCGTCCCGCTTCTACGTCTCACTGGAAGATGAACTGTGGCGCCTGTTCGGCGACAAGGCCAACTCGCCGCTCATTCAAGGCTGGGCCGAGGAGCAGGCCATTGACGCCAAAATTCTCTCGACCATGATCGCCCGCGCCCAGAAAAAAGTGGAGATGCACTACTTCGATATGCGCAAATCCACGCTGGACTACGACGACGTCATGAACGTCCAGCGCGAGAAGATCTACGGCGAGCGCCGCCGCATCATGGAGGGGGCCGACCTGCGTGACACCATCGCCGCCTACCTGGTCGAGAGCGTCCAGGGTGACATCAACCTCTACGCCCCCGAGGGCGTCTCCAGCGAGGAGTGGGACCTGGACGGCCTCTACAACAGCCTCAACAAGCTCTTCCCGCTGGTCAACTACGCCCAGGCCGCGGACCTCAAGGGCAAGACCCGCGACGAGTTGATCGAGTACCTGACCGAGATCGCGGAGCGTTCCTACGCCGACAAGGAGCGCCACTTCGCCGAGGTGCTGGGCGAGGAGGAGGGCGTCACCGAGATGCGTAATTTCGAGCGACAGGTCACTTTGCAGGCGCTGGACCGGCACTGGATGGAGCACCTGTCCAACATGGAGTACCTGCGCGAAGGCATCGGCTGGCGCGGCTACGCCGGCATTGACCCGCTGGTGCTCTACAAGAAGGAGGCCTACGACATGTTCCAGCAGATGCTCGGCTCCATGCAGGACGAGGTCGTGCGCGTGATGTCCTTCATCCACATCAGCATTGAGCCGCCGCCCCCGGTTCGCACCCCGGCCACCGCCGGCGCCCTGCGGATGCGGGGCGCGGACGAGGACGGCATGGGTGGCGCCGGCCCCTTCGAGGAGGCCCAGCCCGCCGGCGCCGGCCCCCACGTCTCCCGCGCCGACCGCCGCCGCATGGCCAAGGCCAAGTCCCGCCGGCACTGACAGCCGTAGAGGGGCGGCCCCTACGGGCCGCCCCTGTTGCTTTACTCCACCGCGCCCGCCGCGCGCAACATCTCGGTGATGTGGTCGTTTTGCAGTGGCTGAATGGGCCTGGAGAAACGATCAAGGTAAGCCCTTGCTGGGTGGATAAACCCAGTCGCTGCCTTCAGTGCCGTTCGCCCCATCTCACTCCGCGCGTTTACATCGGCCCCTGCTTCGATCAGGAGGCGGACAGTCTCCTCCTGGCGAGCAGCATGGATGTGGGCACCATCTAATTGCCAGGCACTCGCAGCGGCCATAAGGGGCGTAACACCACGCTCCCAGCTATACTCGTGGTACTGATCCAGCCCAACATTCACGTCCGCCCCAGCCTCGATCAGCGCCCGTACTTCACCCACCAGGCAATACTCGGCCTTGTGGAATAAGATCGCTCTCCCGGCACCGTCGCGCGCGTTGGGGTCAGCCCCCTTCGCCAGCCATCCCCGCATCACGTCCGGCTGGTGGATGCACTCGATCCCCCAGAGCTTGCGGTTGAGGTAATCCTGTGACAGCGTCTCTGGGCTGATGAGTGCCTGTGAGAAATCAGCATCTCCCTGGCTGACGTATTTGAAGCCGACCTGTGTACGCCCGTCGTTCTTCAGGCCAAGAAGTGCGCCAAAGTCTGCCGCCTGCTGCTCGGCGAATATGTACCGCTCGGACGGATTGAGAATTGCCTCCAAATCGTCCAAGCTCGTGCCGGGGACACCATAAGGCAGGACGGCCTCGGGCCGACCTCGGCTACGCAGGCGATATTCTGCCTTCGCGTCCGCACTCATCTGCTCGTCAAGGTCCTCCATCATCTCGTCGAAGTAGTCAGGGCACGAGTTGTACTCGTCCTGCACGTTCCCCCGTTCGTAGAGCCAGTAGCAGAAGATGTCGCTATCGTGGACGAGGAAAGCGAAGGTAGGCGCTTCCAATTCGCGCGACAAATGCTTGCCGATGCTGTGGATCGGTTCATCGGCCTGGCCTTCCGTCTCCTCGCAGAACACGGACACCCAGCCGCCGGAGGCATCCGAGACGAAGGCAGGCTCAGTAATAAGGCCGTTCAGCGCCTCGATCACACGCGCCGAAGAAGTGGCCCGGACATGATGGCTTGTGTAAGATGCGCCCATGGTTAACCTTCTTTCGTTTTCAGCCGCAGGCTGCCGTCCGTGGTCACCTCAACGGTGACATTGTCCGCCGTCAGGCCGCCTCGTTGTAGCTTGTTCTTGCAGACACGCACCCGCCGCCCGCCCCACACCCGCACCTCCGACTCCCCCAGGATTGGGGGCCGGGGGGCGATCTGCATCTGCCCGCTCTCGCACCGCAAGGCGAGTGACATCCCCTCCGTCCAGCCCAGTCGCTCCACCAGCGCACGGGGGACGGGCAAAGCGCCGTCCCGCCGCCCCTGGCCGGTGCGTGGCACCTTCGGGCGTCGCTGCCGGCCCTGGGGGCGCGGCAGGAGGGGCAGGGGCGAGGCGGCGGCGCAGTCCGACAAATCCCGCGCCTGATCGTCGGGAACCGGAGGCAGCGATTCCTGCGACCGGGCCGTGTATTCCCGTTCCCGCGTCTCCGTGTGCAGGTACAGGAACGCCTGAGTCTTCTTCGCGCCGCCGTCCGCCACCACGTCGATCAGCCGCCGGTCGTAATCGTAGTAGCCCATCGCGCCCGACCCGTAGATGTCCCGCACCGCCTCGGCGACCTCGCCGTGGCGGACGGGGTAGCGGTCCGCCTTCAGCGCGTTGGAGATGTCCAGGGCCGTGAACGCCTCCCGCGCCCGCATCTTCTCCAACACGGCCTGTTCCACGATGTTCGTGACCTGCGTGTTCATCGCGCTTCCCTCCGTTTCATTTCGGCGGCGATTAGCGCCAGGATGTCGAACCCGGCGATGGTCAGCCCTTCCAGATTGGCGGCCTCGATGGTGGCGTGGGACAGGTCAATGTCCGAAAAGTGTGCGCCGGCCAGGTTGACGTTCTCAAAAGTTGCATTTTTCAGGCTCACGTCGTCAAAGCGCGCCCCGCCCAGGTTCACATCCCGGAAGCTCGCCCCGGCCAGGTTGATGTGTCCAAATGTCTCAATCAGGGTGGTCATGGTGTTCTCCTTTCGGAACCCCTCCGTCTCGGCAAGCCTCGCCACCCCCCGAAACGGGAAGGATGGACAGTCATGTGCCTTCGCCACTGTTCCCCTCCCGTTTCGGGGGGGGTGGCGAGCCTCAGCGAGCCGGGGTGGGTTTCTATGCCGGCTGGATTTCGGCGATGTAGCGCAGGGTGCATTGCGCCGTCTGGTAGATGATGAACTCGTTGTGGACAAGGCACTGGCCCTTGCAGCCCTGGACGCTGTGGTAACCGTGGGGCGCCTCCTCCCGGTACAGCGGTCCCGTCTCCTTCTTGACCTTGCCCAAGGCGACATCGGCCAGGAACAGGTAGCCGAAGGGCCGGCGATTGTTCGCCCACATCAAGGAATACTGCGCGCTCTTGCTGCTCTGGTCCGCGAAGTAAATCCCCTTGCCGAACATGTAGCCCGTCACGGGCGCGCTCTTGGGCGCGATCAGCAGGCCGCGCGAGAGGATGCCGACCATGTTGCAGTTCTTGGTGCCGTGGAACAGCTTGTGGACGTTGCCGCAAGGCCGCCCGTCCGTCTCAAACCGCGCCCGTTCGTCGGGCAGGCAAGCCCGGAAGACGCGGTTGACCTTCGACTTGAGGTAATGGTGGCGCGATTGGGTGTCCAGCACTTTGCGCTCGATGCGCCGGTACTGCGGGTCGTCCCGCTCCACCACCTCCAGCGACGCCCCCAGCGCCCGGTACTTGCGGTCCACCTCGGCCTCCAGGTCGTTCTGGACGTGATACACGTCGCGCATCAGTTGCAGCAGCTCCTCCTCGGCATCCGCCTTCTCGATGCTGTTGATCGCCACGTCGGCGATGTCCGTCCAGCGCCCCAGCCGGTGCGGGATCAGCGAGTAGTACTGGCCGGTCAGCGGCACGATCTTGTCTTGGTGATCGCGGGCGAGGGCGAAGCGCAGTTCGCGCAGCTTGTCCGCCCCGCGCTCGATCTGGCTCTTGCTCAGGCTCCCCAGCGGCGTCTCGATCCGGCGCACCAGTTCGGACTTGGACTCGTCGTAGATATGCTCCACAAAGTTCACGATGTCGCAATGCAGGCTGCTCTTCCCGCTGCGCTTCGCCTGGAATATCTGCTCCGTCTCCGTCCGCAGGACGCGGCTGCCGACCGTCGCCTTCTCCACCTCGACCGGCACGTACCCCTTGCGCGGGCCGGTCTTCTCCTTGTAGATGCGTTCGAACTCCGCCAGTATCTCCTCCCGGCTGTCGCCGAAGCGCCCCTCCTTCACGCCGTCTGTGCCGACGCGCCCGTAGTTGGTGAACAGCCGGTACTGGCCGCCCTCCTCATGCACCTCCAGCACGTAGAACTTGTTGTTGTTGGCCTCCAGGCTCGTGCGGCTGAGCACCGCATTCTTGATGATCTGGAATTGATCGGGGAAGGCCGGGGGCTGCTCGTTTTGCAGGTTGTACGCTCTCATCACACCATGTCCTTTCTCGCTAAACGGGACTGCAATCTGAACTCACTATACCGTAGCAACGGAGGAGAGAAGGCGAATTCGCGGGAGGGTGATGGAACGATTTGCGGGAAGTCTCACCGCATGACAATTTTCTCATGTGGCGAGAAAAAAGCCCCGCCCGATGCGGAGCTTTCCTCAGACCTGACCCAGGTGCTATGCTTGCCGCTCGCCCAGGCAGTAGCACAACCCGTCCGGCGCGATGACGAAAAACACGCGGTAGGAAGTGTCCCCGTAGCGCTGAATCTGAAAGTTGGGCGCACCTGAATTCAGGCCGTTCGATTGCAGTTCCGCGAACGCGGCCTCGACGTCATTCACCTCGAAGAAACAGCCCTCCTGGGAAGAATCGCCTCCATTCTCGGCCAGGCCGATTTGAACGTCATCCCGGCCGAGTGTCACGCACCGATGGGGCGTCTCTCGCCGTGACATGACACGGAAACCCATGGTGGTTTCATAAAAAGGAACGGCGGCCTCCACATCCGCCACGGGGAGATTCAGAGCATCCGCTGCATAGGGGGCTGCGGTTTGGAAAACGGCTTTCATTGGATCGTGGTTTTCTCCTTTACGTGCTGCCTGCATGATCACAGTACCACAGCAAGCAGCGTCTGGACAGGCAATGCGGCTGAGATCGGGACCAACCCTGGAAAATTCTCACCTGGCGAGAAAGACAGCGGCCATCGGGTATAAAATAGTGGGAGGCAACCGATGGCTAATAATGAGACAAAAGTAGCTCTACCGGAAGACGCAGCGCAGGGGCCGTTGGATCTTGTTGCGGCAGGATTCGGGCGGCGCGGCACCGGCTCTATCAAAGAACTCTTCGGCAAACACAAAGACGATCCGCTCTTTGACGAGGTTTGGGACCAGATCATGCGCGACCGAGAGGCCCAACGTGAGGCGGCGGAGCGCGAAGCGGCAGAGTGACACATGCCCCCATCCCATCAACGTTATCTGCTTGATTTTGATTCAGACATTTATGGACTGTGGTTACAGGGCAACGTCCAAGTCATTCTGCGGGTGAGCCAAACTCCGGAAGACTGCCTTTGGATCAGCGCGATCACCATACAGGAAATTCTGCAGGGATGGCTGAACCGCATCGAACGGGAACGGCCGTCGCCGAAGGACAACATCTGCCGCCTGTACGACGAGCTGATTGGTGCGATGGATGAGTTGTACAAGCTCAACGTCCTCTACTACACACCGCAAGCGCATCAAGTCTTCAACGCCATGAGCGCGCCCGCCAAATGGATCGGGACGAACGATCGGAGGATCGCGGCCAGCGCCATCGCCCACAATATGATTGTGGTTACGCGGAACACGCGCCATTTTGAGAGGATCGGCGGTGTGAGGTACGAGGACTGGAGCGTCGCTCCTGATGCAGAATGAAACGGCCCCGGCCATTTGGCCGGGGCCGTTTTCGTCGGACGCCCACGCAAGGAGAGGCTACGGGCGGCGTACCATCTGCTTCATCTCGGTGACGTTGCCGGCGTTGGCGATGGCCTCCTCCTCGGAGATCAGGCCGGCCTTGAAGTACTTGATGAGGCACTGGTTCATGGTCTGCATCCCCCAGAAGTTGCCCTCGGCGATGGCCCCGTAGAGCTGGGAGGCGCGACCCTCCTCGATCAATTTGATGATGGTCGGCGTGGAAAGCATCACCTCGACCGCGCCGACGCGGCCCGTGCCGTCGGCGCGCGGGATCAGCTTCTGCGAGATGACGCCCTTCAACGACCCGGACAGGCGCAGACAGAGCATGTCGCGGTCCTGCGGCGGGAACATGTTGATGATGCGGTCCAGCGTCTCCGCCGCCGACGCCGTGTGCAGCGTCGAGAAGACCAGGTGGCCCGTCTCGCCCGCGGCCAGGGCGACGTTGATTGTCTCGATGTCGCGCATCTCGCCGACCAGGATCACGTCCGGGTTCTGGCGCAGCATGTACTTCAGGGCGTCCATGAACGAGTCCGTGTCCAGGCCGACCTCGCGCTGTGAGACGATGCACATCTTGTCCGGGTGGACGAATTCAATCGGGTCCTCGACGGTGATGATGTTGGCCCGCCGGGTCGAGTTGATCAGGTCAATCATGGCCGCCAGCGTGGTGGACTTGCCGGACCCCGTCGGCCCGGTGACAAGGATCAGCCCCTGCCGCTGCTTGGTCAGCTCGGCGATGGCCGGCGGCATCCCCAGCTGGTCCAGCGAAAAGATCTTGAGCGGAATCAGGCGCAGCACCATGCCCATCGAGCCGCGCTGCTGGTAGACGTTGCAGCGGATGCGGCAGATGTCCTCGACCTGGAACGCCAGGTCCAGCTCGTGCCGGTGCTCGAAGCGCCCGATCTGCTCGTGCGTCATCACGCTGTAGGCCAGGCTGCGGCAGTCGTCGGCGGACAGCGGCGGGTTGTCCGTGGTTTGGATGCGCCCGCTGATGCGCATGGCCGGGGGCGTATTTTCCTTGATGAACACGTCGGACGCCTTCTTCTGGTGCGCCGACTTGAGCAGTTCATTCAGGTCTAAGGGAGTTCCAGGCATCGTTCCATCCTTCTTCGGTCTTAGAGATAAAGGCCGTCACGCCGCCCGACTGAGCAGAGCGTAGACGGCACAGCCCGCCGCCAGGGCGAGCGCGGCCGCCAGCGCGAAGAGCCAGCGTTTCGAATCCGGGCGCACGCCAGACTCGTTTCGGACGGCGCGCACATCGGACGCGGCGGGCTGCAGGTAGGGCAGGTTCAGCCGCTCCAGGCGCGGATTCCGAATGAGTATCTGGTACGTGTAGGCGCCGCCGTGCTGGTCCAGCGTGATCCGGACGTCATTGTCGGCGTAGTCGTGCAGGCCCTGAAATTGGAAGCCTTGGCCGACAAAGTACGTCAGCAGGATCGAGGGGTACAGGCGGAACGCCTGCACGAACGGCTGCACGGTCAGCCCGTGCGTCTGCGGGCGCACGACGCGCGCGGCCACGCACTGCACCCCGGTCATCTTTGTCCGATTCCGGGCCAGTGACGATGGTGCGTCCGTGATCCGTACGCGCCGCAGCGTCCAGCCGGTCGCGGCCCGCAGCGCCGCCAGGTCCCGCTGGGCCTGCGCATGGGGGATCATCCCGGCGTAGGTGATGTCGATCTGGTCCTGCCCGCTGGATGTCGCGGCCACCAGGATGAGCACGTCGGGTGGCGCGCCCGACAGCGCGACCAAACGCGACTGCGCCCCGGCGGCCGGAACATCCCCCAGAAGCAGAGCCAGCAAAAACAGCAGCAGGCGCGGCCTGGTCATTTTTCAGTTCGCCTTTTTGTTCCTCGCGGGCGCGCCGCATCCAGACGATTCAGAGTCGCTCGCTTCCCCTCCCGCGTCCTGCCGTCCATTATACCATACCGTGCAACACCCGGATAGCAGAGCCCATGAGACGGGCAACACAGAAACCAATGAGACCAAGCGGGACAATCCGGCCTCAAATGGTATCATCGGGATGGGCAAGGGTGTTTAGACGGCTGCAATGGCCTTGCGCTAAAGTGT
>JAFAZD010000177.1 GCA_019239955.1 Armatimonadota bacterium
GGCTGCGCACTCGCCTGGTCCTCGTCATGCTCCGACGGCGCGTTCTTCCGAATGCCGTTGTTCAGAAAGGCCAGCGCGCCCACCAGCACCAGAACGCCCGCGATCAGCCCAACCCGCCTCATCTCTCTGCGCCTCTTGACTCTCCCCACTTATCCCGAAACCGGAGTCTAGACCGCCTCGGTCGAGCTTCGGAGGGACAGGAAGGCGGCCATGCGCCCCGTCGCCGCGCCGTCGCGCCGGTGGGAAAAGAAGTCGCGCCGGTTGCGGTAGGTGTCCTCGTCGCAGACGGAGATGTATTCCGCCTTCAGGCCCGCCGCCAGGAGCTGGGTGAAGACGATCTGGCGCAGATTCAGCGTGTACTTGCCCGACATCTCGTCCCTGGGCAGTACGGCGGTGGACGCGCCGGAACTGCTCCCGCCGGGGAAGTTGCGGAACTGGTCGGCCACGTCGCGCCCCACCTCGTAGTTGTCCGCGGCGATGCTGGGGCCGATAGCGACCATGCAGTGGCCCGGAAGCATCCCGAAGGCGGCGCGCATCGCGGCGACGGTCTTGGCGACGATCCCCGCCGTCGCGCCGCGCCAGCCCACGTGCATGAGGCCGAGCGACCGGCCCACCGGGTCCGCCAGGTAGACGGGCACGCAGTCGGCGTAGAGCAACATCAGCAGGACGTTAGGCGTGTCCGTGATCAAGGCATCGGCCCCGGCCGCCGGGGTCGGGCCGCCCTGCGTCACCCGTGCGACGCCATTGCCATGCACCTGCTCGGCGAGCGCCACCTGGGCAGGGGCGAAGCCCAGATCACTCCAGAGACGCTCACGGTTGGCCTGCACGGCGGCGGCACTGTCGCCCACGTCCGCCCCGAAATTGAGCGTATCGTAGGGGGCGGCGCTGACGCCCCCGCTCCGGGTCGTAAAGCCCTGCACGATGCCGGGCAGCCAGGCCATCGCAGTCGCCTGATACATCGGCAAGTCGCCGACGGCCTGCCTTTTCCAACCGGACATAGTTTCTCCCTCCGCAGTATCTTAGATCACTGATGTAGGCGGCGAATTCATTCGCCGCCGGGGGCGCGGACACTCGCTCTTTGTCCGCGCAGGCGGACACCCAGGCGCTGGCTTCTTTCGTGTCAGTCCGCCATCTCGTACAGATCCAACCGGCCCGACATCAGGGCCTCCCTGGCGGCGGCCTCGCAGACCGTCTCCAACTTCGCCAGATACTCGCGCACGGTCATCACGACCGTCGCGTGCGACCAGGTCAGCGGGGAGACCGACATCGGGTCACCGCTGTAGGGGTGCAGCTGCTCGGCCAGCACGCCCGACTCCAGCGTGTGCCGGCGCACCCAGTCCAGAATCTCCAGCGCCCGACTCAGTTCCGGCAGCGACTTCGCCTTGGCGATGTACCACTCGGCCAGCCAGAGCGTACAGATGATCCAGGGGTTTCCCGGGACATTGGCCGTGTCCTGACTGATCTGATGGTAGTAGTCGTTCTCGTAGCGGGCGACGCCGCCGATGTCGGTGCGGCACCAGAGGCGCTGCTCGATCTGGGTCATGGTGGAGACGACCATCGGGTCGTCAGCGGCGAACATGCCGAACTGGAACAGGCCGTACAGGCTGCTGTCAATGGTCAGATCGGCCTCTATTTCGCCCGTCGTGCGGTTGACGGTCAGGCGACGGACGAAGCGCTGCCGGTCCTCGTCCCACAGGTGCGTGATCGCGGCCGCCTTGATCTCGGCCATTGCCTGCCGGAAGTCCCGGCCGCGCCCCTCATCGCCGAACGTCTCCGCGAACTTGGCGGCCGCACGCAGGCCGGCCCAGACGGCGGCGACGGTGAAGGTGTGGATGCCGTGCCGCTCCTCCCACAGATCGTAGGAGGCGTCGGGCAACCCCGTGTGCCTGTCGCGGTAGCCGACCAGGAACAGGCCCGCGCGCCGGATCAGGGGCGAGTAGAGGGGCCGGATGAACTCCACGTCCTTGTGGCGCAGGTAATGCTCCCACAAGGCCCAGAGCACCAGCGCCGTCTCGTCCTCCTGGATGGGCAGTTGGGGGTTGCCCTCGGCGTCGGACCAGGGGTGCCACGATGAGCCGAGCGATTTGTCCGGGTTGTACTTGTGCAGCAGGCACCCCTCGGGGAGCAGGACGTCCTTGCAGAACTGGAAAAAGTTGCGCGTCACCTCCGGCTGGCCGGCCAAGTCCAGTGCGTAGGCGACCAGCGCGCCGTCGCGCGGCCACATGTAGGAGTAGGTGTCGTTGTTGTAGTCCAGATAGTCCGAATCATTGGCGGCCAGGATGGCCCCGCGGTTGTCGATCTGGA
>JAFAZD010000234.1 GCA_019239955.1 Armatimonadota bacterium
CCGGCTTCATGCGGAAGACGACGCCGCTGATGCGCCGGCTGAGGGCCGGGGGCAAGGCCTGCATGTTGACGGTGTAGCCGTTCATGCCGACGACATGCAGGCGCGGCTGCCGGGCGATCACGTCCATCCCGATGCGCTGCCGGAGCAGCGTGACGGCCTGGGCGGCGTCCACCCCGTTCTCCGCCACCACGATGGAGGTCTGCATCTGGGCCGGGAGCGCGAAGTCCTTTTTGTGGCGGCTGTAGTAGTCGGCGACTTCGGCATCGGTGACGCGGACATCCTTCATCCGCAGGTTGTCCAGCGCGAGGTCGCTCTTCAGGTCGCCTTTCAGCTGGGCCATTTTGCCCGGGTCCTGCTGGGCCGCAGTCAGTTCCTGGGGCGTGCGGCGCTGGATCTCCTGGATGCGCGCGTTCACATCGGCCTCGGTGGGCAGGACGCCTTCGCGGGCGGCGGCCTGGCCAACCAGGTCCTGGAGTACCAACTTCTTGAGGACGGTCCCCTGCGTCTGGTAATCCAGCGCGTCCTGATACTGCTTCTTGCTGATGACCTGGCTACCGACCGTGACCAGCGGGCGGCTGGTGGAGTAGCGCAGGAAAAGCAGGGCGTTGGCGGTCAGGGAAGCGGCGGTCAGCGCGACCAGGGAGCCAATGACAATGGGTCTCATACTACAACCTCATTCAGAATCTCATTTGGGCGGACGTTTCGGCGTCTTTGCACGTCCCGTTCTGCATAAATCATGCCAAGTTGCCTGTTATCCCGAATTTTCTGTAATTCGGCTTAAAGAATTTTTGAAATCCGGCCCGACGCGGGGGAGGGGTCGGTGGCGGGGGCCGCCGCGCGCCGCAGGGCGGCGGCGACGCGCTGCGTCCAGAGGTCCAGTGTCGCGTGCCGCTCGAGCCAGCAGCGGCCCCCATGGGCCAGCCGCTCGCGCAGGGCGTCGTCGTCCCGCAGGCGGACGATTGCCGTATGCCATCCCGCCGTATCCCCCGGAGCGACCGTCAGCCCGTTCTCGCCGTCCGTGATGACGCCGGCCAGTCCCTCGGTGCGCGTGACGATCACCGGCGTGCCCGTCGCCATGGCCTCAAGGAGGGTGGTCACCCCGGCGCTGAAGTCGTTCTCCAGCAGCGGCACGCACACCGCGACGGAGGACGAATACAGATCGCGCAGCTCCGAGTACTCGTAGCGCCGCACGGACACGTTCGGGGGCAGGGGCAGATCCGCCGTCCGGTCGTGCGACTTCGACCACGGCGAGGCGGTGGTCATCTTCAGGGTCATGTCGGGCAGGCGCTCCATCGCCGCGAGCAGGGCAGGGTAGTCCCGCCACTCCCGGCCGGCGGCGCAGAGCTGGTTCTCGCGCACGATGGCGGCGCGCTGGGGCCGGTAGAATCGCTGGTCGGCGTGGAAGGGGATCAGGGAGAGCTTGGCCGGTGGGATGTGCAGGTGGCTCTCAGCGAAGTCGCGCTGGGTCTGGGCATAGACAAATATAGTATCCATCTGCCGGTGTGCGCCGAGCAGGGTGTAGAAGGGGCGCTTCTTGCCGGCGGAGAGGCGGTGGCCGATGGTGACGTGGCCGGGCCGGCGGAGGCACAGCTTGAGCAGCAGGGCCAGCGGCAGGGCCACATTCTCGCCGTTGGTGAAGATGGCGTCGTACTTGCCCCGCTGGAGCCAGCCCAGGGTCGCCAGCGCCGCGTCGCGCCCGCCGATCCTGGCCGCCAGGCGCACCAGCGGGTGGCGGCTGCCGTCCGCCGCCGCGTAATCGAGCAGGTCCGCCGCGTCGTCCGACCCCTCCCGCAGCGCCTCGGCCAGCGCATGGTAGTCCATGCGCGGATGCCGGTCGGCGGCGACGGCGCCCTCGATATCCGTCTTCAGCACACTGGGAATTAGTAGCAGGGTCCTCATAACGCCTTTCCGCTAATGCAAAAAGTGTGCCAAGCCCCTCAAAACCGTCAGCCTTACCGGGGATAAATAGGGAATAAACATTGGAAACCCGTTGGGCCTGGCTCCGGCGACGCTGCAAGACCGTGGTACAACATGGTTGGAGCAAAGGCTTCTTCACTGGCATTTGAGTCTCAGACAGCAGGACCGCCTGTTGACCCTGTACTCTAAGGCTTCTTGTCCGGCGTCTGAATGTCAGTCATCTCCACGGCGAGTCTGCCCCAGAACCGGCGCAAAGGTTGAGAGAACGGTTTCGGATGATCCATCCGAGTCCCTCGCCACCGGCAGGACTCCGCGTACAGGCGGGGAACAGATGGGGGAGGCCGGAACAGTATGAAAGAAATGCACGAACAGTACCAGGAGAACGGATTCGTCATCGTCCGGCATCTCTTGTCGGCCAGCGAGCTTCAGGCGCTGCGCGAACAGACCGAAGACGCCATTCTCCACAGGACCGGCCCCATCGTTTTCGAGCAGGAGAGCGGCGCGGCCTGCGCCGCCGTGCCGGACCATTACAGGGACGAGCAGGGCCGGGTATTCCGCCGCCTCAGCCGCGTCATTGACCGTGGCGGCGCGTTCGAGCAAGTCGTCCGGGGGCCGCTTGCGGACGCCGCCGCCCGGCTCCTGCCCCGGCCTCTCTTCGTGTGTCTGAACCGGCACAACATGCTGATGCTCAAGGCCCCCTACAACCCCGCCCCCGTGCCCTGGCACCAGGACGCCGCCGTCTGGGATGAGGGCACTTTCGAGCACCTGTCGGCGATTGTGGCGCTGGACGACTTCCTGCCGGACAATGGGTGTCTCGAAGTCGTGCCCGGCTCCCACCGTCAGGGGCCGGTGGGCCTGGGCTGGGAGGAGAACACGGCCCGCATCCAGGAGAGTTGCCGCCGCGCCACGGCGGAGCAGGCCGTCCGGATGGACCTGAAGGCAGGGGACGCCGTCTTGTTTCACGGCCTGCTGCTGCACGGCTCACCGGGCAACGCCTCGGCCCACACGCGCCGCAGTCTCACCGCCGCGTTCTTCCCCGGTGACTTGCGCCAGGTCAGCACCCGGCGCGGGGAATCCGCGCCGCAGGTGCGCGAACTCCCCTGAACGTTACGCCTGAATGAGCAGGATGCCGTTCCGGACCTTTGTGGGCAGGGCGGCGAGCGGACGGGGCGGGGGGCCGGCGATGGCGCGGCCCGTGGCGTCAAACTGCCCGCCGTGGCAGGGGCAGTGGAACTTGCGGTCGGCGGCGCGCCAGGCGACGGGGCAGCCTTTGTGCGTGCAGGCGGCGGACAGCGCCAGAAAGGCCGGCCTGCGGCCCGGCAGGCGGCGGACGTAGACGCGGTGGCCGCCCGGCAGGGTGACGGCGTGGAACTGGCCGGGCGGAAAGGCGGCGGCCCTGCCGGCGGGCACGTACTGTCCGGTCGCGGCCCAGGCGCTCGGCATCAGGGGCAGCAGGGCCGCCGCCCCAGCCAGGGTGAGATGGCGCAGGAAATCGCGCCGGGTGAAGAAATGGGTCTCCATGCCGTTTCAGACCCGCGCGGCGTGGCGCGGGTTCCCCGCCAGCAGCGCGTCCAGGATTCTGGAGAGGGCGGCCTCCAAGTCCAGTTGCGGGTCATAGCCCGCGCTGGCGACGCGGACGTTCCCCCGGGTGTCGATGATGACCAGCGTGGGGAGGGCGTCCGCGCCGTATTGACTCGCCACGTCATGTCTTGCGTCGCTCAGGGTGGGAAAGGTCATGCCGTACAGCCGGGCGAAGGCCCTGATGTCGGCGGGGCGGTCGTGGGAGTTGACGCCGTAGAAGGCGGCGCGGCCCGCATACTTGTGGGCCACCCGGTTCAGAGACGGCAGTTCCTCACGGCAGGGACCGCACCAGGTCGCCCAGAAGTCCAGGACGACGGGGTGCGCCCTCGCCTCCGCGAGCAGATGCACGGGCCGCCCGGTCGCGGCATCGGGCAGGGTGAAGTCCGACGCCGGCTCGGCCTGCGCGGCGGGCCGCAGGGTCAGGCCGGCCTCATCGGCGACGTTGACCGAGCGCACACTGAACAACAGCAGGCCCAGCGCCCCCAGGGCCAGCAGGGCGGCGAGCCAGGTTTTGGCGCGGTCGGACATCTCGCTCAGAGGACCCTCGTTCGCTTGGCGAGGGCCTTGCGGGTGGTCAGGGCGGGGACGCTCTCGCGGACGAAGGCGGCCTCGACCAGCCGGAAAAAAGCATCACGCTCCGGGGCGCGGACGACGGCGCGCTCGTGCGCCTCCGATAGGGCGACGGGGTAGCCCTGCCCCTTGCCGGCCTGGTCGTGACAGAGCACGTGCGTCCGATCCAGCAACTGCGGGTCGTCTTCCACCCACTGCGGGATCTCGACACGCGCGATCTCCGTGCCGGCATTCAGGTAGAAGAAGGCGATCTGCTGGTCGGCGGGGTAGAGGGACAGGACGCGGGCAGGACTGCCGAAGACGGGGGAGCGGTCGCCGGGACGGGTCAGCAGCGCGGCAAAGAGCTGGGCGTCGGTGAGCGACGCGAGGGCGGCGCAGGGGCTTTTCGCATCGTGCGGGCAGTTCTCCGGGCAGAGGGTGAGGCGGAGCGCGCCGACCACGTCCTTGTGGCCGGGGCGGCTGACGTAGCCGGCGACGGGCGTATCGGCCTGCGCGGCGGCCTTCAACATTTGGCAGAACTCATCAATGACCCGCCTCTGCTCGGCCTCGGACTCGCCCTGCGGCGTCCAGAGGATCAGCGGGTCGTCCACCAGCGCGAGGGCGCAGCGGCCCTGGTTCTCCCGAATGAGATCGGCGAGGGCCGCGCTCTCGGCGAGCAGGCGGCGGTTGGCGATGATCTTATCGGAGAGCGGCACCCCCTCCCCACCCTCTTGGTAGACCTCGTCGTCCTTATAGTGCAGGGTGGCCTTTGACGTGAGCCGGGGGCGCTCGCCGGAGCCATAGTGCAGGGCGATCTCGCCGACGTTGAGCAGGTAGCACGGGGCGACGGCGTGGCGGTCCAGCGGAATCTGCGACCCGTCGGTGGCGAGGGCCGTGTAGCGGTCGGGCGGCGCGGCGGGCAGGACGTGGGCGACGCCGGGCGCGCGGCCCCGGCAGTCGGCGACCGCCCAGGGCGGCTTGTTGCCCTGCTGCCGGGCCATCGCGGACGCCCATTCCGTGTCGTCCAGGCGGGCCTGTGTCAGCGCACTCTGCATTTGCCGGGCGAGTCGCTCCTGGCGTTTGCGGGCCTCCGCGCCCATCCGGCCGATGTCCATGACCACCTGGGACAGTTCGAGCATGATTCTGTTAGAACCCCTTCACCACCGCGTCAATGGCCTTCGCCTGGGCGAGCAGGCCGTGCAGATCGGACAGGCGCAGTATGGTGGCGGCGTCGGAGAGCGCGTGTTCGGGCTGCGGGTGGACCTCCAGGAACACGCCGTCCAAACCGGCTGCAACGGCGGCGCGCAGCAGGTGCGGGATGAACTCGCGCTGACCGCCGCTGCTGGTCCCCTGCCCGCCCGGCTGCTGCACGGAATGGGTAGCGTCGAAGATGACCGGATGGCCGAACGCGCGCATGATGGGCAGGGACTTCATGTCCACGACCAGCGTGTTGTAGCCGAAGCTCGCGCCCCGCTCGGTCAGGAGCAGGTTCGGGTTGCCCGCCTCCGTCACCTTCTCGACGATGTTTTTCACGTCCCAGGGCGCCAGGAACTGCCCCTTCTTGACGTTGACGACCTTCCCCGTCTCGGCGGCCGCTAGCAGCAGGTCGGTCTGGCGGCACAGGAAGGCGGGGATCTGCAGCACGTCCACCACGTCGGCGACCGGCCCCACCTGCCAGGTCTCATGCACGTCGGTCAGGACCGGGACGCCGAACTCGCGCCTGATGGCGGCGAGAACTTCTAAGCCGGCGTCGAGGCCGTGGCCCCGGAAGGACGCCCCCGACGTGCGGTTGGCCTTATCAAACGAGGCCTTGAAGATGTAGGAGAGGCCCAGGTCGCGGCAGACGCGCTGGGCCTCGCCCGCGACCTCGCGGCACAGGTCCAGGCTCTCGATGACGCAGGGGCCGGCGATGACGGCCAGCGGCTGGCCGTCGCCGATCCGAAAATCAGCAAGCGGGACTGAGTTCATGGGTCTCCTTCAGCAGCATTCCAGATTTTCAGTCAGCGAATCAATTCGCCGCTGAGTAGCCTTCGGCTGAATGTCCGCCTGCGCGGACATGGGATGGGCCGTTCCGTGTCCGCGCAGGCGGACACTCGGCGTCTGCGCCCTGAGCGGCGATTTCAATCGCTGGCTCTTCCCTGCCTGGCTCTTCCCTGCCTTCTTGCGTCTCCCCCAGCAGCGACTCCAGGGCGGCCAGCACCTGGGCGGGCGTGACGGCGCGCTGGCAGCGCAGGTGGGCGTCGCCCCGCAGCGGGCAGTCGGCTTTGTAGCAGGGGGCGCAGGGCACGGAGTCATCATGCAGCAGGACGCGCGGACCGAACAGGGGCGCGTTGTCGCCGGGGCGCGTGCTGCCATAAATGCCGACCAGCGGCGTACCCAGGGCGGAGGAGATGTGCAGCACGGACGTGTCGCCGGTGACGACGGCGGCGGCTTGGGCAACCAGCGCGGCGGTTTGGCCGATGTGCGGGAGCCGCCCGGCGGCGATCAGCGGCGGCGGTGTCCCGGCGGGCAGGGCGGCCACGATGGCCTCGGCCAGCGCGCGTTCCTTGGGGCTGCCGGTGAGGACGACGTTGAACCGGCCATGCAGCGTGGCGGCGACGGCGGCGAACGAGGCGGCGGGCCAGCACTTGGAGTCCTGGCTCGCGCCGGGGTGGAGCACGACCAGCGGTTTGCGCGGGTCATAGCCGGGTTGGCTATAGAGGAAGTCGCGGACGGCGGCCCGATGCCGGGGCGAGAGGCCCATCACCATCCGCTCGTCGTAGGGGCCGGGGATGCCGAGCGCGGCGGCGGGCCGCAGGTAGTGCGTGGTGTTATGCACCCAGGGATTATCGGCGCGGGGGAGGGCGTGGGTGTAGAGCCGCCCCATCCGGCCCGGCTCGGCGCGCGGGAACAGGCCGACAGTGATGGGGGCGACGTTGAACCAGACCGACCACCACTTCTCCCCCGCCAGGTTGATGACGACGTCGAACCGGCGGCGGCGTAAATCACGGCGCAGCGCCTGCGACATACGCCAGTACGACCAGAAGCGTCCGTAGCGCCAGTGCCGCCTCCACGCGCCGGAGTCGAATGGAATCACCCCCGTCAGCAGGGGATTATCCTCCAGAACACCCGCATAGCCCTTGTCCGCCAGCCAAGTGATCTCGCAGTCCGGCCACTGGCGCTTCAGGGCGCGCAGCAACGGCGTCGCCATCAGGATGTCGCCCAGCGCCCACAGTTTGACGATCAGAATACGCTTCATTTTCGGTCGGCGATCTGCTGCAACATCTGGACGTACCGCGGCAGAATGACGTTCCAGTCAAAATTCTCTTCGCAATACCGGCGGATGTCCGCGCGGTATTGGACGTTTTCCCGGATGGCCTTCTCGATGACGTCGCCCAGACTGTCCCTTTCCCGGTCAACCACATAAATCCAGGGCTTACTCAGGTCGAGGTTGTGCGAGGCCTCAGGGCTGACAACAAGCGACAGGCCCGCCGCCATGGCCTCGGAGATGACGCCGGCGTGGCCCTCACCGTCGCTGATCAGCACCAGGCAGGCGTAGCGCGTCAGGTCCTGGCGCACCCGTTCCCGACTCCACTCGCCCAGGTAGTGCGTGGTGCTCGGATCCGGGTCAAAGTCGGTCAGGTCCAGCACCGGGCCGACCAGATCACATTGAACGGTGTGACCGCGCAGCGCCCGCGCGAGGAGCGCCTGCTGCTTGCGCAGCTCGATCCGACCGAGGCAGATGGCCCGGGGCTCACTCTCCGGGCAGAACCGCATCTCCCGCGTGTGGATTCCGTTCGGCAGGAAACGCATGTCGGTCTTGCAGCCCTGTGCGGCGAACGCCTCCACAGTTTCCCGGCTGAGCAGCAGCAGATAGGGGGCGCGGCACATGTCCTTGAACGTGCGCCGGTAGTCGTCCGTCCAGTGTTGAGGGAAGGCCGCGTAGCCGTAGTGAGAAGAGACGACCAGGGGTACGCGGAGCAGCCGCGCCATCGGCACCCAGAAGCGGGTGAGCGTATCCACATGCAGATGGATGACGTCGTACTGCCACGCCCGTAGGCGGAAAACGTTTCGGCGGAAGCGCTTTTTTTTGTTCATGATGGCGACCTGATGGCCCGCCGCCTCCAGCGCGCACTTCTGCTGCCACATCAGGTTTTCCACGCCGCCCCAGCGGGGGGGTGGAATGGGAATGTCGCCCGCGCCGACGAGAAGAATCTTCAAGCCTGACCTCCGAGAAATGCCGTCATGACTTGAGCAGTGGTTCTGCGTTCAGCAGGCTGTCGGTCGCCCGAAGGACTTCCGACGGAGTGATCAGGCGCATGCAGCGATGATCACGCGCCTCGTTCCGGCAGAACTTTTGGTCGCAGGGACCACAGGGCACGGGATGCGCCAGCGCGATGCCGCGCCCGGCCTGCGGGGCGTACCATTCCGGCGCGGTCGGCCCGAACAGACTGACGTAAGGGGTGTCCAGCGCCGCCGCCATGTGCATCGGGCCAGTGTCGCCGCTGATGACCAGGGCCGCGCGGTCAATCAGGGCGGCCAGTTGCCGAAACGTCAATGCGTCCTGTGCGACGATGGGCGGCGATTGCAGCCCCGCCGCGACCTCCTGAACGACATCGCGGAACTCTTCGTCATGCTCGGCTCCGCGCTTTCTCCGGGGGCGCGGCCGGGGGCTGTTGCCGACGACGACGACCCTGTCGCCCTGACGCGCCAGGGCGTCCACGACTTCCACGTAGCGCTCGGGGGGCCAGTTCCGGGTCGGCCAGGTGGTCTGAGGAGCCACCACCACAAACCGAGCGCCGGACGGCAGATGGTTCTGCGCCAGGAACCGGCTGACGGCGGCGGCATCCTGCTCCGTATAGCCGAGCTGCATCCGCTTGTCCGAGGGCTGCGGCAGGCCCAGCGCACGCAGCGAGAGCAGGTACTGGTCGGTGCGGTGCGGAGGCAAGTCGCTGTCAGTATAGGCGTACCGGTACCGGCGTGAGAGCGGGCTTGTCCGTGCTGCCCGGTTGAAGCGCCGGAAGGTGTCGAAAATGCCGATGGTGGTCGCGGCCCCGACGCCGTAGAGAACCGTCGGCCATTCCTCCGGCTGGAACGAGATGAAAATGTCGTAGCCGCGTCGGCGCAGCTCCCGCCGGAAGCCTAACGCTCTCCACAGCCAGAGGGGGTAACGGAGCTTGCGGAGCGTCCGCTTCCAATAGCGATCATCCCAGCCGATCAGTTCATCAATGTAAGGATTGGCGTCAATCGCTTCGAGATGCTTGAAGTCGGCGAGCCAGGTCAAGTGAGCGGTCGGATAGGCCTGGCGCAGAGCGGACAGCAGCGGTGTCCCCATCAGAATGTCGCCGTTGGCGCCGACTCGCATGATCAGGATGCGGTGCGACGCCTCCTCCCTGGAGACCGGGCAGCGGCGCACCGGCACGTTGCAGGGCGTGAGCGGCGGCGAGAATCGGGGCGGCTGGCTCGTCGGCTTGGCTTTTGCAGGTTGAACTTCCATCGGTCAGTGCTTGGACGAGACGCGGCCGGGGACGCCTCCGGCCGGATCAGGCCGCCGTCGCCTCCCGCAGCGCCTGGGGGCCATGCGACCTTTCGTATTCTCGCCGGTACAATTCTTCAATCTTATCCATCATGCCGCGCAGGGAGAAGCAGGCTTCAACGCGCAGACGGCCGGCCGCGCCGAGTCGCTTGCGCAGGAAGGCGTCCCCGGCCAGGCGGGCGAGGGCCTCGGCCAGCGCCCCCGCGTCCGAGGGCGGCACCAGCAGGCCGGTCTGGCCCTCCACGATCATCTCCGGCGTCCCCCCGGCGCGCGTGCCGATCACCGGCTTGCACAGCGCCATCGCCTGCTGCACCACCGCCGAACACGGCTCGTCCCAGGTGGAGGCGGACACCACGATATCCAGGGCATTGATGGCATTGTTGACGTCGTCCCGAAACCCGGTGAAGATCACGCGGTCGGCGATGCCGATGTCGTGAGCCATTTGCTTGATGGCCGCCTCATCCGGGCCGTCGCCGATGATGACAAGGCGCAGCGGGTAGCGACCGCTCAAACTTTCGGCGGCCTGCAGCAGAACGTGATGGCCCTTCTCTTCCGAGATGCGGCCCACGATGCCGACTCCCAGGACGTCGGCGGGGATGCCAAGCTGCGACCGCGACTCGGCGGGCGTCATGGATGTCTGGGTGAACGCCTCCACGTCCGTGCCGTGATGAATGGTCTCCACCCGGGACGGGTTCATGCCACTCCCGATCAACGTCCGCCGCACGGACTCGGACACGGCGACGATGCGCGAGAAGAAGAAATTGCTGTACACCCAGGCGTCGCGGCGGCGGCGCAACGAATGGGGCAGGTGGCGCGTCATGATCCGCACCGCGACCCCGGCCCGAATAGCGGCGAGCGGCGGGATGATGAAGTCGTTGGGGGAGTGTGCGTGCAGGACGTCGATCTTGTTGTCTCGCAGGAACTGGTACAGCCGTCCCATGTCCCGCCGGTCGTGCGCGCTCTCCGTGGCCACCGGCACGGTGGGCAACCCCATCTCCTGGGCGCGCCGCTCGACCCAGCGGCCCGGCCAGCAGGCGACGGTGACGTCGTAGCCCCGCTGCCGGAGCTGATCGGAGAGGGTCAGCAGATGCAGCTCGGCCCCGCCCCAGTTGGGCATGCCGGCCGCGACTTGGAGGACGGACAGAGACATAAGGGCGTGACTCTTGGGAGGCCCGCGCCGGTTCCCAGGTTAGGAGGCCAGCACCTTCTGCAGCGCCTGGGGGCCGCGCGCTTTCGTGAATTCGCGGTGGTACAGTTCCTCGATCTTGTCGGTCATGACCTGGAGCGAGAAGAATTGCTCCACGCGCAGACGGCCGGCCGCGCCGAGTCGCTTGCGCAGGAAGGCGTCCCCGGCCAGGCGGGCGAGGGCCTCGGCCAGCGCCCCCGCGTCCGAGGGCGGCACCAGCAGGCCGGTCTGGCCCTCCACGATCATCTCCGG
>JAFAZD010000239.1 GCA_019239955.1 Armatimonadota bacterium
GCCTGGCGTTGCGTGTCGTTGAAGTAGGCGGGCACGGTGATCACCGCCTGGGTGATCTTCTCGCCCAGCTTGGACTCGGCGTCGGCCTTGAGCTTCTGCAGAATCATGGCGGAGACCTCGGGCGGGCTGTAGTCCTTGCCGGCCATGCCGACGCGCAGGTCGCCGTTCGGCGCCTTGCTCACCTTGTACGGCACGACCTTGAGCGCCCTCTGGACCTCGACGTCGTCGTACTTGCGACCCATGAAGCGCTTGATGCTGTAAATGGTGTTTTCAGGGTTGGTGATGGCCTGGCGGCGGGCGACCTGGCCGACGAGGCGCTGCACCGCCGGCTGGCGGTAAAACGCTGGGTCGGCGACGGCGAACGCGGCCCACGCGCCGCCGCTGAAGTCCCGGCCGGGCGTGTGCAAGAGCAGCGTCGCCGGCACGCCGCGCCACTCGCCCGTCCGCGCATCGGCCGCCGTCAACAGGGGAATCCAGCGTCCGGCGCGGCCCTTGGCGAATCCGGCCCCGGTGGGCCGTGGCTGCATGGAGAACAGTGAGGGAAAAGGGGACGCGGATTCCGCCCGGCGACTGAAGTCGCGGCTCTTCAGTGCGCTGTCGGCCTGCGCCGACGCCCAGCGGGCCTGCGCCGACGCAGAGATGCCTGCACCGCCGGAACGTCCCCGGAGGGGGACAGTGTGTTGAATAGCCGCGACTTCAGTCGCCAGGCGCAACGCCCCGACTTCAGGCGCCAGGCGCAATCGGTCGCCCGGCACGAGAACGGAATGGCCCTGGAATAGTGTCAGGCCGAGAAGTCTGACGGAGCCATGAACGGGGAAAAACTTGTATCCTGGCACAACCGTGTCCAGCGCCTCGACTGAAGCCTGGTCAGGGACGGCGGGGACTTCGGCGGCGGACGCCGTGCCGAACTCGGAAATCCAATACTCGTGCGCCCCGCCGACCGTGCCGGTGTGGCTGAAGGCGAGGCCGACGCTGAGGCGGGCGGCGTTTTCTGGGTGGAAGCCTTGTGCGGCGCGGGCCCCGGAGTTCTGCCACGAGTGAAAGGCGGCGGGCGGCAGGCTGTAACGCTGCCAGCGAGTCGTCAGCGGCACGACCGCGATCCAGCGCGAGCCGTCCCGCTCGTCCCACTCGACTGAGAGCGCGTGCGTGCGCGGCCCGCCTTTGGCCGAAAAGACCGTCATCGCGCGCCCATCGGGGAAGGGCGGCTCCGTCAGGACCGGCGAGAGGAAGGTGTCCCAGCCGCTCAGGTCGGGGATGACGGCGTGCAGCGCGCCCGCCGTCCGTCCGTGGACGCTCGCCGTCGTCGTCTCCTCCCGCGTCGGCGTCTCCATGCGGTCGCTGGTGCGCCGCCAGCCGGACAGATCCGCCCCCGTGTGAAAGTCAAAGACGGGGTGGGGAGGCGGCGTGAGGGCCTGTGACTCGGCGTATTCGGCGGTCGTGACCCACCTCCCATCACTTCCCTGGACCAGCGGTGCCTGCCAGGCGGGGACGCCGAGGGCCAGCAGGTGGCCCCCGGCGTGGAGGTATTGGGTGACGGGGGCGGCCAGCGACAGCGGCAGCGCCCTCGCCTGCGGCAGAACGAGCAGGGCGCAGCGCTCCGGCGTCAGCGCGTCCGGCCGCGCGACCTGCGCCGCCGTCTGGACACCTGGCGCGTATCCCGCCGCCCGCAGCGTCTGTGCCAGCGCCCCGGCCAGCGCCGCATCAGTGTGCGGCAGGGCGGGGTCGCTGAGGATGACCGCCGCCGGGGCGGCGCGCAGGGGCAGCGCCAGCCAACAGAGCAAGAGCGCAAGGACGAAACGTGTCATGGTTCCCGTGCCGGAGGGTCGCCACGGCCTGAAGGCCGAGGCTCAATAGGCGCTGCGCGCCGAGCGTCCAGGGGACGCAGGAACACAGGGCCGGCGCGTCTTCTCGTCCGCAGGACGATTGGCCGAAGGCCTACCGAGCCTCGCCATTCATGGCGTGGCTACTCTCAACGTTGACGGCGCGGCGGC
The DNA here is from genome assembly GCA_019239955.1 of Armatimonadota bacterium. Lineage (GTDB taxonomy): Bacteria > Armatimonadota > Armatimonadia > Armatimonadales > Capsulimonadaceae > JAFAZD01. The sequence goes on from JAFAZD010000239.1 coordinate 1,992, forward strand.
ATGGTGCGGCTGTTCACCGCCGCGCCAGCTGCCCGGCGTTCGCGTCCGGCAGGCCGGTGATGCGCAGCGTGACGATCTGGTCGTGGCCGACCGGGAACGTGACGACGCGGCCCTGAGTCGTGATACGCCGCTTCTGGACGGGGCGCTCCAGAATATCCGTCTCCGCAACGCGCACCGGCTGGGAGAACGTCAGCCGGGCGACGGTGTCGCGGCCCTGGGTCTCAAAGAGGCGCAGGACGTAGCCGCCGCCGTCCTCGTCGTGCTTGAGCGCGCCCACGACGATGTTTTCGGCGGGCGCGACGGCCAGCGCGGGGGCGGGCCGGCCCGGATGGGCGTCGGCCATGACGGCGCGCAGGGGGATGTTGAGCGCGAGGCCGGCCTGCTCCGATTGGGCCGTGCGCCAGTCGCCGGGGTGGGGCAGCAGCGAGTACGTAAAGGTCTGCGTACCCTCGTCAGGGTTCGGGTCAGGGTCGTGGGACGAGCGCAGCAGGGTCAGCCGGAAGACGTTCCCATTGGTGTCCGAGCCGTACTTGCTGTCGTTCAGGACGGTCAGGCCGTAGAGCGGCGTCCGGCGGGCCGCGCCGCCCAGGGTCAAGGCGAAGAGGTGCGCGTTCGGGTTGCGCGGCAGGATGATTTGCGAGATCGCCGCCCCCGCCGGCAGCGGGACGGAGACGATCCAGAGGTGCGGCTTCGATGCCGTGTCCGGCTGTCCCGCCTCGGACAGCCGGTAGTTCAGCGCCAGCGCCTCGTCGTTGCGCCCGCCGCCGCCTACCACCCAATCGCCGATCTGGAACGGCACGGCGACCCTGCGGCCGTCCGCCCTCACCAGCCTCAGCGTGCCGCCCTGCTGACCGGGCGCGCCCGCCCCCAGCAGGTACAGGGTATCGCCGCGCACCCCGACGGGGACAGGAACGGCCTGCCCGTCACAGGCGATGTTGTCCGGCCCGCCCTCGCCCGCCATCTGGAACGGAATCTGCGCCGCACCATAAGTGTGAACGCCGGCCGCCGGCATCAGGTCGGCGGGGTAGCCGCGCCTCTGGGTGTCGAAGTCCACGGCGCTGCGGTGATTGTAGAGGCCGGTCAAATCCAGCGGCGTGGCCGTGCCGACCGTCTCCTGCCGCTCCTCGGTCACATCCATCCACTTCTGGCCGGGGTTCTCCTGGCCGGTGGTGGGCCGCTCAATGCTGCCGTAGGGGATGCTGACCCGCGCCGCCGGGTGCGCCATCTGAAGTGGAAAGGCAACTTTCAGCAGTTGCCCGTGTTCGTGCCACTCCACCGTCGTCGGCACGTCCAGCCGGGGCAGGTCGTTCCAGAGCGTGACGTCCTGCGTGAAGGTGGATTTTCCAAATGTGTGCCGGACGCGGGCGACGGCGCAGACGGGGCCGCTTGAGACAATCTGCACGTCCGCACCCGTCGTCAGGTCGTTACGCTCGCCAGTGTAGCCGATGTCCCAGGCGCTGCCGTTGTCGCCCAGCACTTGCAGAAGGTTGGCCGATTGGCCTGGCGCGATCATCTCCTGCCCGGTCTTCTTGTCTACCAGGCTGGTAATGAGGCCGGTGTCTTTGGCAAGCGTCACGCGCAGGAACGGATTCTCCAGCACGATGCCATCGCCTGTCTCGTGGGCGAGTGCCGGAGGCGTCTTGGCCGCATCCATCATGCCGGAGAGGTAGTAGGTGCGGTGGCCGAAGGCGGGCACGTCGGCGGCGACAAAGGCGACGGTGTGCGCGTCCAGGGCCTGCGCGGGCACGAGATGGCCGGCACCGTCCCGCGCGCCGCCGTACTGGGAGGCGTCCGACACGGTCATGCGGACGACGTCGGAGCGGGGAAAGGACAGCGCGTTCCAGACCACGACCGGCTGCTCGCCGGGTCGCGCGCCGCGCGTGTCCGCCGTCGCCGTCAGCGCCGCCAGCGCCCGGTCCGTCTGAGACTGCTCAAACGCAAAGGCAGGGGCGAGCTGCTGGTGCATCCAGTCATAGGTGGAGTGGATCGCCGAGCCGCACATGATGTCGTGGAACTGGGCGAACGCCGTCGGCTTCCAGGCGTCCTCAAAGCCCTGCACCGGGTACGGCTGGCCGCGCATGGCCGCCAGCGACGAGAAGACCTCGGCGGCATACAGGTTGTTCTCGCTGGACCGGACGGCCTTTTTCAGATCGGCGTGGGTGGTGTAGCACCCGACGAACGTGTATTGCAGGTCCGTGTCCACCACCGGCAGGTTCTGGGTCTGCGGCTCGCCGCGCAGGTGGCGGAAGAACGTGTCCGCCGTGACGAAGTGGACCTTCGGGAACAGCGGGTCATTTTGAAATTCCCGGCCCTGCAGGATCATGTCGCGGGTCGGGCCGCCGCCGTGGTCGCCGACGCCGAAGACGACCAGCGCCTCCTTCAGCCCGTAGTTGCGCTCCATCTCCCACGGGCGGGTCATCTGGCCCGCCTCAATCGGCTCATCGTAGCTGTCCGTGTTGGCCTTGAGCACCCGCGAGCCGTCCGGCGACTGCCACCAGGAGAAGCGGACGCCGTCGCCGCAGCGCATATGATAGAAGTTCTGGATGCCGACGCCCTGCATGAGCTGGGGCAGCTGCCAGGAGTGGCCGAACGAGTCCGGCAGCCAGCCCGTGGTCGCGTAGGTGCCGAAGTGGGCCTTGAAGAACCGCTGGCCCAGGAAGAACGAGCGGGCCAATCCCTCGCCGCTGGGCATGTCGGTGTCGGACTCGTCCCAGAGGCCGCCGACCGTGTCCCACTGCCCGCGCCGCTGCTCCTGCTGCATCCGGGCGAACTCGGCCGGGTACTGTCGCTGGATCGCCGCGTAGGCCCCCGGCTGGCTCTGCACGAACCCGAAGTCGGGGAACTGGGTCATCAGGTTCATGGCGCTGTCCCAGGTGCGGTGGCAGACGTCAATCGTCTCCGGCCACGTCCAGAGCCAGTTCATGTCAATGTGCGCGTGGCCGACGTAATAGACATCGTACCGGCGGGTGATCGGCGCGAGGGCCAGCAGGGTCTTCTGCGCCGCCGCCAGCGACGCCGCGCCCTTAGTCCAGTCGTGGGCGCGAATGGCCGCCATGTCCACCTGCGCCTCGGACGCCGCCAGCACCCGCCCGGCCTGGGGCCGCGTGCCGGCGGGGAACGCGGCCTGCGACACGAACTGCGCGTCCCGCGCGTACCGTGCATACATCGGCTGGACCGGGCCGAGCAGATCGTAGACCATCTGCGCGTGGCGCAGCCCGCCGTTGCCGGGGCCGTTGATGCCGCGCACGGCGATGACGAAGACCTGGCCGGGACGGGCGTGTTCGGCCAACGTGAAGTGCCCGTCGTCCCAGTGGAAGTAGCCGGCGAGCTTGCCGTTCACGTAGGCCTGGCCGTCGTCGTTCACGCCGACCTCAAAGCGCAGGGCCGCGCCTTCGGTGGGGACGCCGTTGACGGTCGCCGGGACGACGTAGCGCGTCCGAAACCAGACCGTCGTGTTCTCGCCGGGCCACTCAAACCCCGGCGCGACCGTCTGCCAGGATGAGTCGTCGTAGCTCACGGCCTCGCCGCCGGGCGTGTCCGGCTTGTGAAACTTCCAATCCGTCATCGGCATGGAGACGACCTGCTGCGCCGCCAGCTGGTCCATCTGGTCGGTGAGGGCGTCCGCGCGGGCGGGCGGGCGGGACAGCCCCAGAATCAGGGCCGACACGAGCAGCGCGAGAGCGGGGGCGGGAATGCGGCTTTGCATGGAGTCACCTGCCTACTTGAGAAAATGTTGCGAAAGTTCGCTTTGGGCGTTTTATTCGCGCCCGTTGCACCTTATTCCTGCTACACGGACGCGGCGAGATAACCCGATGATCCCGGCGGTAGTCTACAGCGTGAGCAAACGTCAGCCCGCCGTCAACCGGCGCGGGAACCTTGCGCCTAAGAACTCTGTTGGAGGCTCCGGCCTTGAGGCCGGAGTATTTCAACCGGCGGGCGCAACACGCCCCCTGATCCGCAAGGAGCCGCAACATGACTGACACGACAGAGAAGTTCATCCTCGCGCTGGACCAGGGCACGACCAGCTCGCGCGCGATCCTTTTCGACCGGCAGGGCCGGGTGGTGCGCCAGCGCAGCCAGGAGTTCCCGCAGCTCTACCCCCGGCCCGGATGGGTCGAGCACAACGCTGAGGACATCTGGAGCAGCCAGGTCAATGTCGCAACCCAGGTGCTGCAGGAGCAGCGGCTGGGCCTGGCCGACGTCGCCGCCGTCGGCATCGCCAATCAGCGCGAGACGGTCCTGGTGTGGGACAGGCACACCGGCGCGCTCGTCGCCAATGCCGTCGTCTGGCAGGACCGGCGCACCGCCGGCCTCTGCGACGAGCTGAGACGCGCGGGCTGGGAGGAGACCATTCGGCGCAAGACCGGCCTGGTCCTGGACCCCTATTTCAGCGGTACGAAACTCAAGTGGCTGCTGGACAACGTCCCCGGCGCGCGCGAGAAGGCGGAGCGGGGCGACCTGCTGTTCGGCACGGTGGACACCTTCCTGGTCTGGCGGCTCACGGGCCGGCAGGTCCACATCACCGACTACTCCAACGCCAGCCGCACCCTGCTGTTCAACATCCACGACCTGACCTGGGACGACGAGATTTTGCAGCAGCTGGGCATCCCCCGCACGCTCCTGCCCGAAGTCCGCCCCAGCAGCGAGGTCTACGGGCGGACGCAGGAGGGCGTCTTCGGCCTGAGCGGAACCGTCCCCATTGCCGGCGTCGCCGGAGACCAGCAGGCCGCCACCTTCGGGCAGGCATGCTTCAGGTCCGGCCAGGCCAAGAACACCTACGGCACGGGCTGCTTCCTGCTGATGAACACCGGGGACCGGCCCGTTGCGAGTCAAAACAACCTGCTCACGACCATCGGCTGGGGGCTGAACGGCAAAATCACGTACTGCCTGGAAGGGAGCGTCTTCATCGCCGGGGCCGTCATCCAGTACCTGCGCGACAGCCTGCGGATTCTCGCCGACGCCCCCGAATCGGAGCGCCTGGCCGCCTCCGTCCCCGACACCGGCGGCGTCTACTTCGTCCCGGCCTTCGTCGGCCTGGGCGCGCCCTACTGGGACCCCTACGCGCGCGGCGCGCTGCTGGGCCTGACGCGCGGCAGCGGCCGGGCCGAGATCACCCGCGCCGCCCTGGAGGCCGTCGCCTACCAGTCCCGCGACCTGCTGGACGCCATGGCCGCCGACGGCGGCGCGCCGCTGCGGGACCTGCGCGTGGACGGCGGCATGGTCGCCAACGACTTCCTGATGCAGTTCCAGGCCGACATTTTGGGCCTCCCCGTCGCGCGCCCCCGCGTTGCCGAGACCACCGCCCTGGGCGCGGCCTCCCTCGCCGGCCTCGCGGTCGGCTTCTGGAAGGGCACGGACGAGATCACCGAGAACTGGTCCCTGGACCGCCGCTTCGAGCCGCAGATGGACCCCGCCCGGCGCGAACAGTGCTACGCCGGCTGGCAGCGCGCCGTCGCCCGCGCCCGCGCCTGGGAGCAGCCGGAATGACAGCCGCGACGGGGGCGGGGCGGCCGGGGGAGGCGGCGAGGGGCGGGCGTCAAGGCCGGGCCAGGCAGGCCAGCACCTGGGCCGCGAATGCAAGCAGGTGGGCGTGCTCGGCGGCGTCCGCCCCCGCCGCGCCCGTCAGCGGCGCGGCCAGCCGCACCAGATAGTCCGGCCCCCGGCCCCCGCCCCACAGAGAGTCGCAGAGCATCGCCGCCCGCACCGACGCCAGATTCCCCGTCACCCGCCCGTCCACGACAAACAGGTACACCACGTCCAGGTCCGGCACGCCCGGCCGTCCGGCGGCGCGGCAGGCGTGGGCGGGTGCCCCGCCCGGCAGGCGCTCATCGCGCTCGTCCCGCACGTGCCAGCCGCCCCCGGCCAGGCAGTCGCGCGGGTCATGCAGCGTCCCCGGCGTGTCCCCGCTGGCGACGATGCATTGCAGGGCGTCCGCGCCATGCCGGTAGGTACGCACGACCAGGCGGGTTCCCGCCAGCGCCCTCTGCGTCGGTGCGTCCAGGGGCGAGTCCGCGCCGGCATAGCCCAGCAGGACGTGGGGGATCATCACGCCCGTCAGCGGGGCGGCGGCGGGCGGGGGTGCGGGCCGGGTGCGCGCGGCGACCAGCCAGCCGCCCCCGAACAGCAGCGTCAGCAGGGCGGCCAGCCGTCCGGGGGTCAGAAGAACGGCCAGCCGGCCAGCGTGCGGCATTTCGCCCCTTTCGCCAGGAGGTACAAGGCCCCGAAGCCCAGGGTCAGGGTGATCGCCGCTCCCGCGGAGTCCACCCGGTGCGCCAGGGCGGGGCCGCTCCACGCGCCGGCCGCGCCGATCAGGGCGATGCGCACGGCGTTGGCCGCCAGGGCCAGCGGCAGCGCCGCCGCCAGCAGGGCCAGCCGTCGGGCGCGCGGGCCGTCCAACAGCAGGGCGAAGGCCGCCGCGAAGGTCAGCAGCGAGAGCAGCAGCTGGAAGCCGGAGCAGGCCGCCGCCACCCACAGGTCGAAGCCGGGCAGGGTGAGCAGGGTGCCGCTGGCGACCGCGTGGCCGCCGGCCAGGTTGAGCAGGCGGACGGCCAGCGCGGTGGAGAGCGTCTGCAGGCCCAGGGTGGCCTCGTTGAGCAGGGTGCTGGGCAGGGGGGACATCAGCGGCAGCAGGGCCAGGGCGGGCAGGGCGGCGCGCATCCAGCGGCCACCAAGCAGCAGCCAGGCGCTGCCGGCCAGGGTCAGCAGGAGGGCGAGCGAGCCGACCCAGCCGCTGCCGAGGCGGACGGCCTGCACGAGCAGCGCGGTGGCGGGCAGGACCAGCGCGAGGGCGGCGGGGGCGGTGCCGGCGGGGGCGGCGCGCAGGCGGTCGCGCCGGTGCCAGAGGGCGAGGGCGACGAGGGGGGGCACGAGCGGGCCGTGGCTGTAGAAGGAGTCGGGGGCGGTGAACTCGCGCCGCCAGAAGCCGAGCACGGGCCAGGCCAGCCCCAGCAGCATGGCGGCGGCTCCGATCAGGGGCAGCAGGACGCCCCAGGCCGGGCGCGCCGACCCCCCGGCCGGGGTGTCGGCGGGTGGAGCGTCGGTAGGGCCTGGGGCCGCGTGTTGCAGGGCCGTGCCGCTCATGGCGTCGCCTTGCGGCGTGCGGGGCGCCGCCGGGCGCGGCGCAGGAGCGTCAGTCCGGTCAGGGCGCACAGGCCCCCCAGGACGGCCCCGGCGCACGGCTCGGGGGCGGCGGCGGCGTTGATCTGGATGCTGAACGCCGGCAGGAGGCCGGTGGAACCCGTGTACGACTTGCCGCCGTTGTTGCTCTGCACCACCGTGCCGGTGGCGCCGGTGGAGTTGACGTTGAACACGTTGTTTTCGCTGCCGGTCTCCTGCTCGTAGAGGTAGTAGGTGGTGCCGGCGGTCAGCGTCGGGTGGGCCGAGGAGAGGCCGACCTCCGGGGTGAAGGGGGTCCCGGCGGCGGGCAGGTTGTTGAAGGTGAAGCTGTCCAGGGCCGCCGAGGGCTTGCCCAGGCTGGCGGAGCTGTCGGTCAGGTAGAAGTGCGCGTCGTTGGCGCCGTTGAGGTTGCTGGCGGCGACGGTGATGGAGAACAGGCTGCCCGAGGCCGAGGGCGTGAACGCCGCCCCAACGCTTACGGAACTGGTCTCAGGGTAGCCCGCGACGGTGATGAAGGTGTTGCTGGGTCCGAAGGTGGAGAAGACGGTGGTCTGGGCGCGGGCGGGGGCGGCGGCCAGGGTCAGGCCGAGCGGGGCGGCCAGGGCCAGGGTCAGGCCGAGCGGGGCGGCCAGGGCCGGGGGCGCGGTGGCGCGGCGGGTGCGCGGCATGGCGTACGTTCCTCTCTCTGCGTCTCAGCGGCGGTCGTGGGGGCGGCGGGTGAGCCGTCCCCTCGGTGTTGCCAGGTTGCCAGGTTGCCAGAGCAGGTGCTGCGCGTACAGGCCAGCCTCCCCCGCGGTGGTGGCGGGGCTGCCAGGCCATTATACAGCGGGCGGGCGCACTTGTCAAGCCGGGCGTCAGGGGCCGGGGCGGGCCGCCTTGCGGCGGGCGTGGGTCGCCGGGGCGTCGGGGGCCAGGGCGCGTCAGACCGGACGGGCGCGGCGACAGGGTGTTTTACCGCATAATTCATGCCGGGTCAGCTTACTGGCTCGGCTGGCGGGGGAGTTTTTTCGGCAGGGACCCCCTCCTCGCCTCCCCCTGCTCTGAGGGGGACGAATCGGAGAAGAAAGCCCCGGAGGTCAATCTTACTCCTCCCCCTTTCCGAAGGGGGGTGGGGGCCACTCCGCAGACAGCGCCTTCCGCAGCGCCCCCAGCGCCGACTGCACGGCGGCGGGAGCCGTCTCCAGACGCGCCGGGGCGAACAGCAGGCCGGGCAGACCACTCCCCGCCAGCGTCTCCCGCAGGGCGTCGTGCAGGCGGAGCAGCGCGGACCGCCCCAGGTACTCCGACAGACCCCCCGACTCCGCCTCCTCCAGCGTCCTCAGCGCCCGGGACAGTACGGCGAAGACGGCGGGCCAACGGACCCAGGCCGGCGGCGGGCCGCCGTCTGCCCCCAGCAACGTCGCCCACCGGGCCGGGTCCAGCCGGTAGCCCCGCCGGGGGCCGCCGGCGATGAACCCGCCCTCGGCCAGTTCCGAGAGGGCGCCCACGAGGCCCGGCGTCGTGTAGCCGACCGCCCGCGCCGCCTCGGACGCGGTCGTCTCGCCCCGCGCCAGCAGGAACGCGACCGCCTCCGCCCGGGGGGACAGGCCGAACAGGGTCCGCAGCCGCAGGAGCAGGCAGGCGGGCCGGTCCAGCGGGACCGGCCCGGTCAGGCCCCGCAGCTCGACCGGGGCGCGCTTCAGCCCCGCGCGCAGAAAGTGCGGGTCCGGCGTGCCCCAGACCGGCAGCGGCTCGCCCCGCGGACCCCGAAAGAGCGGGTGCGTCTCCTCCGGCGTCACGGTGTCCGCCAGCACACGCCAGCGCGGGCCTAGGCGCCCCGCCAGCAGCCCGGCCAGGCCCGAAAGCGCGCGGCCGGCGTCCTCCGACCACGCCCCGGCGCGCGCCAGGGTCTTGAGCCGCTGGACGCTCAGCCGGCGGCCATGGCGCACGCACCAGTCCAAGACCTCATCAAAGAGGCGCGGGTCGCGGCGGGACAATTCCAGCGTCCCCAGCAGCAGCGCCTCCGGGTCAATCACCCAGCGATCCGCAAAGGGGGTGTGGCCGGAGACGCCGAGCTGCGCCCACTGCCGCCACAGAAAGCCGTCGGTCGCCTCCCGGAGCGCCTGGCTAGAGGGAGTCGGCGACATCGGAATATCCTGTCTCCCGGAGGAAGAAGCGCACCAGGTCCGGGAACTGCGGCCCCGCGTCCTGCGTCAATATCCAGCGGGCGGCCCCGGCCACCTCGGCGGGCGTCGGCCCAAGCGCTTCCAGATCGGCCAGATGGCGCGGCCCGCCGCCGTTCAGCGCGGCATACAGCTTGAAACAGATCTGGTCGAACCGCCCGGTGAACTGGACGACCAGCCGTTCCCCAAACACGCGCCGGTGCAGACGCCCCACGAACGCCTCCGGCAGTCCCTCCGTCAGCAGGCCCGTCGGCCCGGCGTTCAGCCAGCCGGCGGGCAGCCCAAGATCCCGCCCCACCCGCGCCGCCGCCTCCGCCAGCGCCGCCGGGAGCGGATCCGCCGTGAGCAGAATGGGGCCTGCCGGGTCCGCGCGGACCACCGCCAGCACGTCCACGTCCCGCGTGGCCCGCGCCACCAGCCCCAGCGCCTGGAGCGCCGCCCCGCCGCAGACGACGATCTCCAGCGGATCGGGCGTCAGCCGCTCCAGCTGCGCGCCGAGCGCTTCGAAAATGAATGTGTTGTTGGCGGGGTTAATCATGGCTTCACAATATTATACTTCAAAAAAGGAAATATAATATTGTGTTTCTCGCGCACGACCGGCGGCCCTCCCCGGCCTCCCCCTCACCCCAATCGCAAGCGACCGACCCTCTCCCCCGTGAGGGAGAGGGTGGCGAGCCTGAGCGAGCCGGGTGAGGGGGCGTGGGCCGGGGCGCGTCTACGCCTGGGGGCGTCGCCGCCGGGCGCGGCGCAGGAGCGTCAGTCCGGTCAGGGCGCACAGGCCCCCCAGGACGGCCCCGGCGCACGGCTCGGGGGCGGCGGCGGCGTTGATCTGGATGCTGAACGCCGGCAGGATGTTGGTGGAACTCGTGTACGAGTTGCCGCCGTTGGTGCTCCTCACCTCCGTGCCGAAGGTGCCGGTGGAGTTGACGTCGAACGTGTTGAACTCGCTGCCGGTCTCCTGCTCGTATAGGTAGTAGGTGGTGCCGGCGGTCAGCGTCGGGTGGGCCGAGGAGAGGCCGACCTCCGGGGCGAAGTTGGTCCCGTTGGCGGGCAGGTTGTTGAAGGTGAAGCTGTCCAGGGCCGCCGAGGGCTTGCCCAGGCTGGCGGAGCTGTCGGTCAGGTAGAAGTGCGCGTCGTTGGTGCCGGCGTAGTTGCTGGCGGCGACGGTGATGGAGAACAGGCTGCCCGAGGCCGAGGGCGTGAACGCCGCCCCAACGCTTTGGGTACTGGTCTCACTGTAGCCCGAGCCGGGGTTGAAGGCGTTGTTGGGTCCGAAGGTGGAGAAGACGGTGGTCTGGGCGCGGGCGGGGGCGGCGGCCAGGGTCAGGCCGAGCAGGGCGGCCAGGGCCAGGGTCAGGCCGAGCGGGGCGGCCAGGGCCGGGGGCGCAGTGGCGCGGCGGGTGCGCGGCATGGCGTACGTTCCTCTCTGCGTATCAGCGTCTGAGCGGTGGTCGTGGGGGCGGCGGGTGAGCCGTCCCCTCGGTGTTGCCAGGTTGCCAGGTTGCCAGAGCAGGTGCTGCGCGTACAGGCCAGCCTCCCCCGCGGTGGTGGCGGGGCTGCCAGGCCATTATACAACAGGCGGGCGCACTTGTCAAGCGCCGAAGGCGGGGGCCGGGGCGGGCCGCCTTGCGGCGGGAGGTGCATTCCCTAATAGTTGACGGCCTGACATCTCCCACGGCTAAAGCCTGCGGGGTTCTCGGTTCTCAGGCGGCGACCACTGTCGCCGTCTCCCCGAAGGCGGTGTCCCCGCCAGACTTTGGGACTCTGTTCAGAATGTTCAGCGCGGCATTGTGGTCGCGGTGCGCCTCGAACCCGCAGAACGGGCAGGAGTGCAGGCGAACGGAGAGGGCTTTCGGAACCCTCCCGCCGCAGTGGGAGCAGTCTTGACTCGTGTACGCGGAGTTGACCGCGATGACCTGACGGGCGGCACTCTCAGCCTTCTGCGTCAGGACGGAGACGAACAGCCCCCACCCCGCGTCCGAGATGGACTTGGCGAGGCGGCGGTTCTTGACCATGCCCTTGATGTTCAACTTCTCGATGGCGATGGCGTCGAAGCGGCGGACGAGATCATGAGCGACCTTGTGGCAGAAGTCCAGGCGGGCGCGGCGCACTCGCAGGTGCGCCTTCGCCAGCAGGACGCGGGCCTTATTCCTGCGCCCGCTGCCCTTCCTGCGGCGGGAGACTCGGCGTTGGGCCGTCTTCAACCGTCGCTCGGCGCGGCGCAGCAGGCGCGGGTTGGGGACGGCCTCGCCGCTGGACAGGGTGGCGAAGGACTCCAGGCCCACGTCAATGCCGACGGTCTCGCCCGTCTTCGGCAGCGGCTCAGGCCCGGTGTCACAGGCGATGCAGGCGTACCAGCCGTCGGCACGGCGGGTGACGGTGCAGGTCTTGGGCGTCCCCGTCAGCGGACGGTCTTTGCAGACCCGCACGGCCCCGACCTTCGACAACGACAGACGCCCGTCCGCGTCGAACTTCGCGCCCCTGCCGTCGCCGAACTGTCGGTAGCAGAAGGAGTCGTACCAGTGTTCGCCCTTGAAGCGCGGGTAGCCAGGGGCCTCCCCCGACCTGACGCGGCGGAAGAAGTTCTCGAAGGAGCGGCTGACGCGGTGCATCACGTCCTGCAAGACCTGGCTGTGGACGCTCGGCAGGTACGCCGACTTCTCTTTCAGGGCGGGCAGGGAGGCACACTGCTGGGCGAAGGTGACGGAGCGGCGCTCGTTCTCCCAGGCGTCTCTGCGCTCGGCCAGTGCCCCGTTGTAGAGGTGGCGGCAGACCGCCAGGGTCTGCTCCATCGCCGCCAACTGGGGCTTCGTCGGCCTCAACTTGTAGAGGTACGTCTTCATGCGTCCCGCTTCATGCGTCCCGCGTGGTCTGGCTCTCGATGTACCGCTTGATGGTCTGGCTGGCGACGTTGCCCGCCGTGCTGAAAAACGAACTGCGCGTCCACAGCGACGGCATCTTGAGCAGGAACGGGAACTCCTGCCGCAAGACGCGGCTGCTCCTGCCCTTGAGCCGCGCCGTGATCTGGTTCGGGGCCAACTGCGGCACGGCGGACACGAACAGGTGCAGGTGGTCGGGCATGATCTCCAGGGCGAGGACTTCGCACTCGATCTGGGCGCACGTCTCGCGGAGCAACTGTTCCAGGCGCTCCTTGACCGCACCGGCCAGGACTTTCCGCCGCCGCTTGGGGCAGAAGATGATGTGGTAGTTCAGCCGGAACACGCTGGTCTCTTTGTGGCGGTAGGCTTGACTCACGAAGACATTATACCACAAGCCGTGTAGAAATACAAGATGCATCTACACACGGAAGGCCCGAATATCGTGCCTTCGGAAAGGCACGGCGCTTATAGTAATGCGCGTAAAGGGTGTGGGCTTTACGCGCATTACTGTAATAACTCTTTGAAGCCGGGCGGTATCTGGATCATAGCCATACGTCACCTGCCGCAAGAACTCCAGCGCCTCCATCCGCGCCTGTGGCGACTGCGCGCGCCAATACTCCACCTCATCCGACTCCTCATCCAGTGAGGCGATTGAGAAATAGGTCTTGTCCATGTCTTCTCCCAATCGATAGTGTGGCACAAAGCAATGAACGTCCTGAGATGCCATCTATTGCCTGTCGCTTGTTTCCATGCCAGGGCCGCGCTTTCCTGCCCTACAAAACCCCGTCGCAGCGGGATTGGCGGATGCCGCCGCCAGGGTACAATCGGGACAAGTTTCCCCGGCGGTGGTAGAGGAAAGGCACGGCACATGGCACTGTTTCAACTTCCCCTGTTCTCCTCCGACATGAGCGGCAAGGACGGCAAGCGACGCGCGGCGCAGCCGTTCAGCCGGCAGACGCTGACGAAGGGGCCGCGCATCGCCGGCGCGACCGTCACCGAGGGCGTCTGCCCCTACTGCGCGGTCGGCTGCGGCCAGCACATCTACACCAAGGGCGGCCAGGTCATTGACATCGAGGGCAACCCGCACTCGCCCATCAACGAGGGGACGCTCTGCCCCAAAGGCGCGAACACCTTCCAATTGGTGAAAAATCCGCACCGGGTCAAGCACGTCCTGTACCGCGCCCCCTACTCCGACCACTGGGAGCGCAAGCCGCTGGAGTGGGCGCTGGACACCATCGCCCGGCGGGTGAAAGACGCCCGCGACAGTGGCTACGCCGAGAAGGACGCCGACGGCAACCGGCTCGGCTCCGTCCGCAACATCGGGACCCTCGGCGGGGCGACGCTGGACAACGAGGAAAATTACCTCATCAAGAAGCTGTTCTCGGCGGGACTGGGCGTGGTCTCCATCGAGAACCAGGCCCGCATCTGACACTCCGCCTCCGTGCCCGGTCTGGGCGCGTCATTCGGCCGCGGCGCGGCCACCGGATACCAGCAGGACCTCGCCAACAGCGACTGCATCCTGTTCATGGGCTCCAACATGGCGGAAGCGCACCCCGTCGGGTTTCGCTGGCCGATGAAGGCCAAGGCGAGGGGCGCCAGGCTGATTCACGTTGACCCGCGCTTCACGCGCACGTCGGCCCTGTGCCACCAGCACGTCCAGATTCGCGCCGGCTCCGACATCGCGTTTCTCGGTGCCCTCATCAACCATGTCCTCACCCACGAGCGCTACTTCAAAGAGTACGTGCTGGCCTACACCAACGCCTCCACGATCATTGACGAGCGATTTCAAGACACCGAGGACCTGGACGGCCTATTTTCGGGCTACGACGCCGAGGCCCGCGACTACGACCCGTCGGAGGGCCACTGGAGCTACAAGCAGCCCGAAGACGAGAAAGGCGGCAACGGCCAGGGCGGCGGCAGCGGCGGGCAGCAAAAGGAGCAGAAGGGCCAGAAGGGCGTCCACGGCCACGGCATTGACGGCGGGGCCAGCGTCCACCAGTCGCCCGGCAGCAGCGCCACCATGAGCAAGGCCGGGCAGATTCAGCGCGACCCGACGCTGCAGGACCCGCACTGCGTCTTCCAGATGCTGAGGCGCCACTACGCCCGCTACACGCCCCAGCTCGCCGCCGACATCTGCGGCTGCACTCCCGAACAGATCGTGCAGGTAGCCGAAGCACTGTGCGAGAACTCCGGGCGCGAGCGCACCACGGCGCTGGTCTACGCCGTCGGCTGGACCCAGCACACCACCGGCGTCCAGAACGTCCGCGCGGGCGGCGTCCTGCAGCTGCTGCTCGGCAACATGGGGCGGCCCGGCGGCGGGATCATGGCCCTGCGCGGCCACGCCTCCATTCAAGGCTCCACGGACATCCCGACCCTCTACGACCTGATGCCCGGCTACCTGCCCCAGCCCACGGCCGGCGAGACGCACGAGACCCTGGACGGGTACGTCCAATATGAAGGGCTGCCGACGGGCTACTGGGCCAACTTCCGAAAATTCATCGTCAGCCTGCTCAAAGCCTACTACGGCGACGCGGCCACGCCCGAAAACGACTTCCACTACGACTGGCTGCCGCGCATTGACGACGACTACTCCATGCTGCCCATCTTCCGCCGGATGGCGCACGGCGAGATGACCGGCTATTTCCTGTTCGGCCAGAACCCCGCCGCCGGCAGCGTCAACGCCCGCATGGTGCGCCAGGGCCTGCGGAATTTGAAGTGGCTGGTCGTCGCCGACTGGTTCGAGACCGAGAGCGCCGTCTTCTGGAAGAGCGACCCCGGCGGCCCGCCGCCCGAAGAGGTGGGAACCGAGGTCTTCTTCATCCCCGCCGCCACCTCGGTGGAGAAGGAGGGGACCCTCACCAACACCCAGCGCCTCATCCAGTGGCACGACAAGGCGGTTGACCCGCCCGAAGACTGCCGCTCGGACCTGTGGTTCGTCTACCACCTGGGCAAGCGCCTCAAGGCGCTCTGCAAAGACTCCACCGACCCGAAAGACCAGCCCCTGCGGCGCCTGACCTGGGACTACGAGCCGGACGAGCCGCCAGTGCTGCCCGACGGCACGCCCAGCCGAATCACTGATGAGCCGGACGGCCTCAAGGTCCTGCAGGAGATCAACGGTTGCCACCTGGACC
>JAFAZD010000354.1 GCA_019239955.1 Armatimonadota bacterium
CCCATGACAAGTGACCCACTAGTAGAGGGAGCCTGTGGTTCTCGTCCTGCTGGAAAACCTATCCCACAAAAGAAGGATGCTTTGTTCTGGCAGGTTCATGCATCAAAAATTGCTGACAAAGATGAGCTTACAGTCGTCAGCATTCGACCCATGCAGAACTTGAACGGGTCGGCGGCCTGACACAGTGCTGCCACCGACGCCGAAGGAAAGACGACCATGACCATCACGATTGACCTGCCCGAAGACACAGTGGCCGCGTTGCGGGCTGACGCGGGGGCGCAGGGTCGGCCCGCCGAGCAGGTGGCCGCCGAACATCTGGCGGCCCTCTACACTGACACGGACGACGAGGAGGCCGCCATTGAGGAGGCGCTGAACGAGCTAGAGGGGGGCCAGGGCCGCCCGTTTGTTGCGTTCTCCGAGGAGTTCTCCGCACGCTTTACGGCCCGTTACGGGGCGGCATGAGCCAGAATAACGATGAATCCCGGCGCTATGCCATCCGCATCCAGCCACGGGCTGAACGGGACATAGAGGCGCATACGGTACGAATGGCGGAACTTGCCGGCCCGGACACCGCCCGTGCCTGGTATGAGGCGATATTCGATGTGGTTGCAACCCTCGCACAGAATCCACGACGGTATGCCATCGTGAGAGAGAACAATCGCTTCCGGCGGGAGGTGCGTCAACTCCTATATCGCCGGACGCCTCAAGGTCCGGCCTGGCGCATCTTGTACACGGTGGATGAGGGCACGGAGGATGGACCGACTGTTCACCTGCTCCATGTCCGGCATGGGGCGCAACGTCCCATTACGCAGGCAGAAGCGCGGGAGATTGAGGCGGACCGATGAAATACTTCGCCTCGACCGCGCGGGCAGCATTTCCCTATCAGCAATCGGAGAACAATCATGTCTCAGCCTGAGCCGGCGCGGAGGCCGGCGGATCCTTGCATCCTGGCCCTGTTCGGGGCCGGGGGCGATCTCACCAAGCGTCTGCTGTTGCCGTCGCTGTATAACCTCCTGCACGCCGGGCTGCTGCCGGAGCAGTTCGCCATCGTCGGGGTCACGTATGACCCCCTGAGCGATGACCAGTTCCGGGCGCAGATGACCGAGAACCTGAAGACGTTCGCCGGAGAATCCGTGGACGCCAAGCTCTGGGAGAGGCTGATTCCGCGTCTCTACTGCGTGTCCGGCGACTTCAATGACGACGGGCTGTACGCGAAACTGGCGAAGAAGCTGGAGCAGGCGGACAAGGACACGGGGGCGGGGGGCAACGTCCTGTTCTACATGGCGACGCCGCCGCAGTTCTTCGGCCCCATCGTCCAGAAGCTCGGCAAGGCCGGCCTGACGAAAGAGGAGAAGACCACGGAAGAGAAAGAGCACTGGCGGCGCGTGGTGATCGAGAAGCCCTTCGGGCACGACCTCGCCTCGGCGCAGGCCCTCAACGCCGACATCGGCAGGGTGCTGCAGGAGACGCAGATCTACCGGGTGGACCACTATCTGGGCAAGGAGACCGTGCAGAACATCCTGGTCTTCCGGTTCGCCAACGGCCTGTTCGAGCCGATCTGGAACCGCAACGCCATTGACCAGGTGCAGATCACGGTCGCCGAGAGCATCGGGATCGAGGGGCGCGGCGGCTACTACGACGGGGCCGGGGCCCTGCGCGACATGATGCAGAACCACCTGCTGTCGCTGCTGTCCCTGCTGGCGATGGAGCCGCCCGTCTCGCTGGCCGCCGACTCCGTGCGCGACGAGAAGACCAAGGTGCTGCACGCGATCAAGACCCTCCGGCCGGAGGACGTGCTGACGCAGGTGGCGCGCGGCCAGTACGGGGCGGGCACGGCGCAGGGCAAGCCCGTCCCCGCCTACCGCGCCGCGAAGGACGTGAACCCGAACTCCAACACCGAGACGTTTGCCGCCCTCAAACTGGAGATCGACACCTGGCGCTGGGCGGACGTGCCGTTCTACCTGCGCACGGGCAAGTGCCTGCCGCTGCGGACCACCGAGATCGCCGTGCAGTTCAAGCCGGCCCCCGCCGGGCCGTTCGCCGACGTGCCCGCCCTGAACGCCGTGCCGAACTGGCTGGTCCTGCGCATCCAGCCCGACGAGGGCATCTACCTGCAGTTCGGGGCGAAAATCCCCGGCCCGACCATCGAGGTCGGCGCGGTGGAGATGGACTTCGCCTACCGCGACTATTTCGGGGCCGAGCCGCGCACGGGCTACGAGACCCTGCTCTACGACGCCATGATCGGCGACCAGACGCTGTTCCAGCGGGCCGACACGGTGAACGCCGGCTGGAGCGTGGTGCAGCCGATTCTAGACGTGTGGGCCGCCCTGCCGGCGCGCGACTTCCCCAACTACGCCCCCGGCACCTGGGGCCCGCCTGACGCCGACGCCCTGCCCGCCCGCGACGGCCGCCGCTGGCGTGAGATCCCCGTCGAGCCGCCCCCGAAAGGAAAGAAGTCATGACCGACGCCGCCCCGCCCCCCATCCGCCTGCTGCTGGCCGACGTGGACGGCACACTGGTGACCAATGACAAGGCGCTCACCGAACGTGCCATCGCCGCCGTCCATAAGCTGCACGACGTCGGCATCGCCTTCGCCGTCACCAGCGGCCGCCCGCCGCGCGGCATGACCATGCTGTCCGGGCCGCTGGCCTTCAGCACGCCCATCGCCGGATTCAATGGCGGCATCTTCGTCAAGCCCGATTTGACCATCCTGGAGACGCACGCCCTGCCGCCCAGCGTCCCGTTGCGCGTCATTGAGGCCATCGAGGCGCACGGCCTGGACGCCTGGGTGTATCGGGGCAATGACTGGCTGATCCGCAAGAAGGACGCCCCGCACGTCGCGCGCGAGGCGTGGACGGTCAAGTTCGAGCCGACCGTCGTGCCGAACTTCGATGACGTGCTCGATAATGTCGTCAAGATCGTCGGCGTCACCGATGACCGGGACCGGATGGACAAGTGCGTGCTCGACGTGCAGAAGCAGTTCGGGCGTCAGGTCTCGGCGGCCTGCTCGCAGCCGTACTACCTGGACGTGACCCACCCGAACGCCAACAAGGGCGCGGTGGTGACCTGGATGTCCCAGCACCTGAACATCCCGCCCGAGCAGATCGCCACCATCGGCGACCAGCCCAGCGACACGCTGATGTTCGACAAGAGCGGCCTGAGCATCGCCATGGGCAACGCCAGCGATCAGGTGAAGCGGGACGCCAAGCGGGTGACGGACTCCAACCAGGACGAGGGCTTTGCGAAGGCCGTTGAGATGTTCATCCTGCCGGCGTCATCTCGGTAGGGAAAAGCGTGACCACGCCACCGGTTGACGTGCCAGGACACACAATGCCGCCATGAAGCTCGTCCGACTGTCCCTTCTTGCTTTTCTCTGGCTGCTGGCAGTGCCCTCCCATGCCGAACGTCTCGTCGGCGAGCTGGACAAAATCTTAGATACGCCGGGGCTGAAAGGCGGCATTGTCGGCGCGGAGGTGGCGCGCGTGTCGGACGGCCAGGTGCTCTACGCGCGCAACCCGGACACGCGGCTGATGCCGGCGTCCAACCGCAAGCTGTTCACGGCGGCGGCGGCGCTGGAGCTGCTGGGTGATGAGTTCCGGCTGGAGACGGACGTGCGGGCCGCCGGGGGGCCGGACGCGGCGGGCGTCCTGCGCGGCGACATCACGCTGCGCGGGGGCGGCGACGGGCTGCTGTCCGTCGCCGACCTGGGTGAGATGGCGCGGCAGGTGGCCCGGGCGGGCGTCCGACGCATCACGGGCGGCGTGGTCGGCGACGGGACGCTCTTTCCAGATGGGCCATACGGCGAGGGCTGGGAATGGGACGACCTTTCGGACGACTACGCGCCGCAGATCTCGGCGCTGGAGGTCAACGAGGGCATCGTTTCGGTTCGCGTCGCGGCGGGCGCGCGGGCTGGTGACGCGGCGACCGTGACGGTGGACCCCGCCGGCTATCTGCCCGTCGCCAACAGCGCGCGCACGATGGCGACGGGCACGGCGGCGGACGTGCGAATCTTCCGGCCCTATGACGCGGGCTACCTGGTCGTCACCGGCATCCTGCCTATCGGCGGCGCGGCGGACAACACGGCGACGGTCGCCGACCCGGCCCGCTTCGCGGCGACCGTCTTCCGGCAGGCGCTGATCCGGCAGGGGGTCACGGTAGAGGGTCCCGCGTTCTCCGCCAGAAGTAGGGGCACGGGGAGCCTCCTCCTGGCCTCCCACCTCAGTCTGCCGCTGGCGCAGTACCTGGCGAAGATGGACAAGCCCAGCGACAACCTGCTGGCGGAGAGCCTGTGGCGGGTACTGGGGGCCGAGAAGGGAAGCGGCGGCACGTATGCGGCGGGCGCGGCGGTCGCGCGGCCCTTCTTTCAAAGCCTCGGCCTGGACGCGACCACGCTGACGCTGGCGGACGGCTCCGGCGTCTCGCGGCGCAACTTCGTGACGGCGCGGGCGGTGACGCAGTTGCTGGTCGCCATGCATGGTAGGCCGGACTGGCGGGCGTTTTACGACTCGCTGCCCATTGCCGGGGTGGACGGGACGCTGCGGCGGCGCATGGCCGGGACACCGGCGGCGGGCAACGTCCACGCCAAGACGGGCACGCTGACGGGGGCGAGCTGCCTGTCCGGCTACGTTACCGGACGCGGCGGCGCGCTCTACGCCTTCTCGCTGCTGATGAATAACTTCCCCGCTGGGGGCGCGGCGGCACGGGTGGCCCAGGACGCCTTCACGGAGTGGCTCGCCGCCCATCTTTGATCCGTCAGTGGCGCGCGGGCGCGGCGAAGTGGGAGGCAAGGACGACCAGGACGATCAGCAGAACCACGGCGCACAGCACCGCCAGCGTGGCCGGCGAGGACGGCATCTGGAATCTCCCGGCCAAGCGGCCCACGTGGGGCAGGTCCCCCGGCTCCTGCTCGCGCTCCCGGCGCAGGGAGTCCACGTCCACTGATTCCGGGTGCTCCAAGGCATCAATCAGCGTCGCCATTGTCGGCCAGCGGTCCTCCGGCTTGCGCCGGATGGCCTTCATGATGGTCTCTTCCAGCGCCGGAGGGACGTCCCGGCGGAACTGGTGCAGCGGGGGGGGCTTGGCCGTGACGTGTTGGTTCATGACGGCGAGGGCGTTGTCGCCGCTGTAAGGCAGGTGGCCCGCCACCTGCTCGTACAGGATCATGCCCAGCGCGTAAATGTCCGTGCGGGCATCGCCGCGCCCGCCCTGAATCTGTTCCGGGGCCATGTAGTCGGGCGTGCCGACCTGGGACGAGAGCGGTCCCCAGGTGACACGCCGCGCGCCCTTCAGGAAGGCGATGCCGAAGTCCATCACTTTGGCCTGTCCGTCCGGCGTGACGATGATGTTCTCCGGCTTGAGGTCCCGGTGGGCGACATGGTGTTCGTGCGCGTAGCCCAGCGCCCGCGCGATCTGTAGGCCCATGGTCCTGGCCAGGGCGAAGTCGGCGGGGGCGTGGGAGCGACCGCGCAGGAACCGCCGCATGGACTCGCCCGGCACGTACTCCAGCACCAGGTACTCGCTCCCGCGGAAGGTCGCCAGCTCGTACAACTGCTGGATGTTGGGGTGGTGGAGCAGTTTGCCGATCTTGACCTCCCGGCTGAACCGCTCGTGGGTGGCGACATCGCCCATGATCTCCTCATGCGGGAACTTCAGGACCACGTCGCGGTCATGTTCCGGGTCGCGCGCCCGGTAGACGTTGCTCATGCCGCCTGTGCCCAGCCGATCCATGATCTCGTAGGGTCCGATCTGCTGCCCCGGCTCATACTCCATAGACCGTGTCCTAACTGTCCTCGTCAGGGCGTTGTCCTGCTTTGACGAACAGGCGCCGCCACCAGGAGAGATTGTTCGCGGTCGCCATCGCGTTTTCCTTGTTCACCTGAAGGACCTTGATGACCTGCACGGAGAGGTTATCGTTGGACTGGCGTGCCAGGCCCAACTCGGTGAGCCGGCGGCAGGCCTCCTCCGCCGAATTTCCGGCGACGGCCGAGGCGATCTCCGGGTCGCTGACCGGCTCCCAGAGGCCGTCGGTGCAGAGAACGAAGGCGTCGCCCGCTTGCAGCGGCTCGACTCGTTGGGCGACGCGCAGGACCGGATCGCTGCCGACGCTGCGCGTGATGATGTGCCGGCGGGGGTGGTGGCGGGCGTTCTCCGGGGTGAGGATCTGCATCCGCACCAGTTCGGCCACCTCGGAGTGATCGCGCGTCAGCGGCTCGGCGTGGCCGGCGTGACGAACCCGGTAGAGCCGGCTGTCACCGACATGCGCGATGAAGGCGCAGTCCCCGACCAGCGCCAGGGCCACCATCGTCGTCTCCATGCGGAATTTGCCGCCGCGCAGTCCCAGGTCGTAGACGTGCATGTTGGCGCGGGCAAAGGCGTCGCGCAGGGCGCGCTCCGGCGGGCGCCGGCTCTCGTAGTAGGCGCGCACCAGGGCCTCCGTCGCCTCGCGGCTGGCGACGTTGCCCGCGCCGCTGCCGCCGACGCCATCGGCGACGACGAACAGACAGCCCTGGCGCCGCCGCACCTCCGAATCCGTCGGTACCTCGTGGGCGATGAAGTCCTCGTTCCGATAGCGGACCCGCCCCTGATCGCTGATCCCGGCGTGTTCCAGATGGCACATGGCGGCGAATCAAAAAATGCGCGGGGGCGACCCGGAAGGCCACCCCCGCAAGCACGGCGGGACTCAGTGCGTGGCGAGGGCCTTCTTATGGTCCGGCGGCAGGAACATCGGCTCCCCACGGGCCACGCTGCGCACGGCCAGGTAGGCGAACGACAGCAGCATGAACGTGGCGGAGACGACAAGGGCGAACTTGGCGTCATACTTGGATGCGTCGGTCGCCGAGGGGGCGAAGAACGCGAAGTAGATGTCGCCGAGCATCAGGCCGAAGTTCAGAATCATGCCGAGGATCGGGATCAGCTTGGTGGTCAGCACCGAGGCATTCTTGACGTGGGAGAAGGCGACGAAGGTCGCCAGGCACGTCATCCCATACAGCAGGAACGTCCCCAGGTTGGAGATCACGGCGATCTTGATCAGGTTGTCCGCGTTCAGCACGCCGTAGGAGCCGATGATCGCCGAGATCACGGTCAGCATGATGATCGCGTTGTGCGGCGTGTTGTACTTGCCGTGCAGGGAGCCGAACGGGCCGGGCAGCTCGTCGTCCTTGCCCATCGCGTAGGAGACGCGCACGCCGGTCGCCAGGCAGGACAGGGCCGTGCCGACCAGCGCCAGCACGACGCTGACGGCCATGATCAGCTCGAACTGGAGGCCGTGCCCGTGCAGCAAGGCGTTGCCGATGATGTTCGAGAAGCTGCCGATGGGGGCCGAGTCGGCGGCGGCGGCGTCGAACCCGTAGACCAGCTTGCCGCCGGTGTAGGTCGCGCCCATCTGGGAGATGTCGTGGATCTTGCTCGGGTCAATCAGGGTGAAGTTGGCCCCGGACTTGTCCACCACCCCGGCGTAGTGCTGGCCGATGAAGTAGTTGGCGCCGAAGTATTCGAACGAGTAGAAGATGACCGCCTGGATGATCAGCGACAGGATAACCCCGCGCGGGATGTCCTTGAGCGGATTCTTCGACTCGGCGGCCAGCGCCGTCGCGGACTCGAAGCCGACCACCAGCAGGATGGCGATGGTGGACTGGAACAGCAGCTGTGTGAAGCCGTGCGGGCTGACCACGCTCAGGGCCGAAGGGTGGACGTACTGGATGTTCGGGTGGGATCCCCGGTAGACGATCGCCAGGATCGTGAACGTTAGCAGGGCGATGATCTGCACGACGTTGATGACGACGTTTGCCATCGTGGAGCCGGTGACGCCGCGGTAGGCGATGGCGCCGGTGATGACGGCGAAGATCGCACAGAGGCCCATCTGCTCCCACGCCAGCCCGTGCCACAGCGCGGCGGCGAAGTTCGGGTTGAAGAGCTGGCCGATGAAGACCAGGATGGTGCCCATGAAGGCGACCATGACGCCGGGGTAGACCCAGTAGTAGAGGTGTGCAGCGCAGCCGATGAGCAGTTTGGCGACGCGCGCGAGCCGGAAGTGCGCGTACTCTTCTTTTTCCAGGAACGCCGCTTCGGCATAGAAGTAGGAGCTGCCCGCGCCGGCCTGGGGATACTGCTTGGACAGCAGCGCGTAACAGGAGGCGGTCAGGAGCGCGACGAGGGTGGCGACGGCGACCGACGCCCACATGCTGGTCGCGCCCCAGGCGCTCTGGCCCTGGAACGTCGTCCAGAGGAACGCGCCGGGCGCGATCAGCGCCATCGCGTTGATGGTAACGCCGGTGAGGCCGAGCGTCGGCTTGAGTTCCCCGCCGGAGGCGGGAGCGGTTGTGGTGGTTGCCATTGAGAGATTCCTCCCGATCAAGAGATGCGGTACAACGGGCGACACGTGAGACGATCATCGTTGGAGAAACTCTCGGCAATGAGAAGGGGGCACCCGCGGGAAGCTCGACGGCGGGCCATCGGGCGGCTGGGACAGCAGCATCTCTGCGATGATAGGATAACATGAGATTACCGGTTTTGTCAACATCGCGGAAAAAATTTGACTCAAGGGGACGGCCAGTCTTGACAAATCCGCCGGGGCCGTGCTATACTGCCGCACCAATCAGCGTAGCCGCTGGCTGGAATGCGCTCCGGCACACGCAACGAAGCATCCCGGAAGATACTCAAGTCCCTTTGTAGGAGGATGCTTCGTGAAAACACGCCTCAGTCGTCTCGCGCTCTGCGCGGCGGCGCTCTTCTCTCTGTCCCTGGTCGTCCATGCCCAGACGCCCTCGGTGCCAGGCCCGACGCCCGCGACGACCTCACCCACGTCGTCCGTTCCCGCCACGCCGTCCGCCGGCACCGGCGGCAACGCCACCGGCGGCAGCGCCCCCGCCAATGCGTCCGCACCGGCCGCCCCCGCGGCTCCGGCTGCCGCGCCGAAAGTGCCCAACGTTGACACCAACTCACCGGTCGTCAACGAGTCGGGCATCAACGGTGCCTTCAAGGTCACGAACGTTGCGAATGCGGCGCTGACTCCCGATCAGGCGAGCCGGGGCGACACGGCCTGGATCATCGTCGCCACCGCCCTGGTCATGCTGATGACGCCGGGCCTGGCCTTCTTCTACGGCGGCCTGGTGCGCTCCAAGAATGTCCTCAACACCCTGATGATGTCCTTCGTGGCGCTGGGCATCATCAGCATTCAGTGGATGCTCTGGGGCTTCTCGGTCGCCTTCGGCCCGAACGACGTGCATGGGATTATCGCCTCGTTCTGGAAGCCCACGGACTATCTCGGCCTGCGGAACGTCGGGTCCGCGCCGATCGCGCCGCTGACCATCCCCGGAAGCATCTGGATGCTGTTCCAGATGACCTTTGCGATCATCACGCCGGCCCTGATCTCCGGCGCGGTTGCCGAGCGCATGAAGTTCGGGGCATACTGCCTGTTCATCCTGCTCTGGGGGACTTTCTTCTACGACCCGCTGGCCCACAACGTCTGGGGCGGCGGCTACATCGGCACCGGCCACCTGCACGCGATTGACTTCGCGGGCGGCACGGTCGTCCACATCTCCTCCGGCGTCTCGGCCCTGACCCTGGCGTTCATGCTGGGCAAGCGGCGCGGGCACGGCAGCGACGAGATGCGGCCGCACAACGTCCCGTTCGTGCTGCTGGGCGCGGCCCTGCTGTGGTTCGGCTGGTTCGGCTTCAACGCCGGCTCCGAGCTGGCGGCGGATGGCGTGGCCTGCGCCGCGTTCATCAACACGCACATCGCCACCGCGGCGGCGGCCATGTCCTGGATCATCGTCGAGTGGATCAAGTTCAAGAAGCCGACGGCGGTGGGCTTCGCGTCGGGCGCGGTGGCCGGCCTGGTCGCCATCACCCCGGCCTGCGGCTTCGTCAATCCCATCGCGGCCCTGATCATCGGCCTGGTGGTCTCGCCGATCTGCTTCTCGGCGATCCAGCTGAAGAACAGGCTCAACGCCTACGACGATGCGCTGGACGTGTTCGGCGTCCACGCCTGCGGCGGGATGTGGGGCGCGCTGGCGACCGGCCTGTTCGCTAATGGCAAGATCAATCCCAACCTCTCCGTGCCCGTCACAACCCCGGGCGGCCTGGGCGCGGTGAACGGCCCGCTGGCCGGCGGGGGCTGGCACCAGCCCCTCGTGCAGATCGAGGCGATCCTGATCACCATCGTGGGCGCGGTCGTCTGCACGTTCATCATCGGCAAGGTGGTCGGCCTGATCTGCGGCGGCCTCCGAGTGTCGTCGGACGAGGAGGAGAACGGCCTGGACGTGACCGATCACGGCGAGGTCGGCTACTCCACCGAGAGTGGCGGCATCCCCGCGCTGGCCGGGGTAGACTAGGTTTAAGGAGGACAGCAAATGGTTCGTATTGAGGCCATCATCCGGCCCAGCCGTCTGGACGAAGTGAAGGCCGCGCTGGATGACATGGGCATCCACGGCATCAGCGTCCTGGAGATCAAGGGCGCGGGCAAGCAGAAGGGGTACACGCAGCACTATCGCGGCTCCGAGTACCAGGTCAACCTGCTGCCCAAGGTGCAGATCATCGTCGTGGTCCCCGACAGCGCGCAGGATCGCGTCGTCGAGGCCATCGAGGGGTCGGCCCGCACCGGCGAGATCGGCGACGGCAAGATCTTCGTCACGCCGGTCTCGGAAGCCGTCCGCATCCGCACCGGCGAGCGCGGCGACCCGGCGATCTCGTAATCCGCGACGGAATAACATGGTGTAGGGGCGCAGCATGCTGCGCCCCTACTTTTTTGTTGACGACGCCCGCCGGTGCTAGAATAGACTGCCGTTTCGCAGCGTGGCGAAGCGCCGCGGGATTCCGGCGGCCGCAACGACGCCCCCTCGTTGATGTCGGCAAAAGGGACGCCGAGGGCGCTGAGTCCCCTGGGCCGGGGTGCTGCGGTTTCTGCGGTACAATAGGGGCATGAATCCTTCCCCGCTCCGGGACGCCCCGGCCACGAACGGCCGCCGGGCCAGGCCCCCCGGCGTCTCCACGCTGCAACAGAAGAAGCTCATCCCCTTCGGCTGGTACGGGGGCAAGTTCTCGCACTTGGACTGGCTACTGCCCCTGCTGCCCCCGGCGCACCACTACTGCGAGCCGTTCGCCGGGTCCGGCGCGGTGCTGCTCAACCGCGAGCCGTCGCCGGTGGAGACGTACAACGACCTGGACGGCGAGGTCGTCAATTTCTTCCGGGTCCTGCGTGAGCAAAAAGAAGCCCTGACGGAAGCCATCGGCCTGACGCCCTTCTCCCGCGAGGAGTTCGGCCTCGCCTGCACTCTGGAGCCGGGCCTCTCCCCGCTGGAGCGCGCCCGCCGCTTCTACGTCCGCGCCCGCCAGGTGCGAACGGGCCTGGCGCAGACCGCGACCATCGGGCGCTGGGCGAACTGCAAGGACACCAGCCGCGCGGGGATGAGCGGGGTGGTCAGCCGCTGGCTGGGCGGCGTGGAGGCGCTGCCCCAGATCGCCGAGCGGCTGCTGCGGGTGCAGATCGAGAACCGCCCCGCCGTGGACGTCATCAAACTCTACGACTCCCCCCGGGCGCTTTTTTACTGCGATCCGCCCTACGTTCACGAGACGCGCGGCGACACGAAGGCCTACGGCTTCGAGATGACCGACCGCCAGCACGAGGATTTGGCGGCCGTCCTGAACGCCGCCGTCGGCATGGTCGCCATCTCCAACTATCAGTGCGAATTGATGGACAAACTCTACCCGGCCCCCAAGTGGATCAAGACGACGGGGCTGGAGCGGACGATCCACTCCACCAAGGACAAGCGGAGCGAAGCCCTCTGGACCAACTACGATCCGCGTAAAGTCTTGCGCCCCCAGCAGAGCCTTCTGCTGGAGGACAGCGGGCGTTACCAATTCGAGTCATGAAGAGTGGCCACGAGATTTTGGAGGAACTGCTGGCACAGGCGGCTTCTCAGTCCTCCCGATCTTCCGTCATCACCAACGAGGCGGCGGACAAGGTCGGCTTCGTCGCGCGCTGCATCAGCAGCCGGGCGACGGTCCGGCTGCTCATGGCCTGCCTGCTGGCGAAGGTCCAGCGTCTGGAGATTGACCCGCGCAAGCCCTACACGGAGATCGGCGGCCCCGCCTCCTTCTCAGGCCGCACTTACGACGAGACGTACATCACGTCGTTCATCCATCGGCATCGGCTGCCCTGTAATCCGACGACCGCTTTTCTGACGCCCGCCCTGCGGAACATGAACCGGGTGCTGACGCCGGACTTGAACTTGGAAGGGCGTCCCCGCGAAGCCTACCGATATACTCTGGAACTTCTGGACGACGTACACGCCGGGCGTGTGCCGGCTGACGCTTTGCTGGTCGAGACAATTCGCCTTCTTCTTCTCGTCCGAGAGGAACGGGCAACACGCATGAGCGGTTTGCTGGCCGGTCTGCGGCAATCGGAAGACGTTCTGCCCTTGTCCAGCGAGGGTGTCGTGACGCTCATTAGCCAGCACCTTGCCTGCAAGAACGCCAGCCGTCTTCCCGTACTGGTCGTGGCCGCTGCTTACCAGGCCGCAAGCCAGCGTCTCGGTGAGCGTTTCTTACCGCTTCACGCACACACTGCCGCCGACGAGCAGACGGGCGCATTGGGCGATCTGGAGATCACGCTGGTCGGCGACAACAAAGTCATCACCAGCTATGAGATGAAGCTGAAGCGTGTGACCGTGGAAGACATTCACCGGGCGGTGCAGAAGTTTTCCAGCCGTGAGGAACGGATCGACAATTACATCTTCATCACGACGGATGTGATTGAAGAACCCGTGCGAGAGTACATCGCGGGCATCTACGCCACCAGTGGCGGTATTGAAGTCACGATCCTGGACTGCATCGGCTTCCTGCGCCACTTCCTGCACCTGTTCCATAGGCTACGGACGGAGTTCTTGAACGCTTACCAAGAACTGCTGCTGGCCGAGCCGGACAGTGCGGTCAGCCAGCCGCTGAAAGAGGCGTTCCTGGTGCTGCGTCAGGCGGCGGAAAGCGACGAGTGAGATGCGCCCCGAAGCGTCTGTCCGGCACTTCATTGACAACGCCCGCCCGCTGGTGCTAGAATAGACTGCCGTTTCGCAGCGTGGCGAAGCGCCGCGGGATTCCGGCGGCCGCAACGACGCCCCCGGAAAATCCACCCTCAGGATAACCTCTCGTGAAACGTCCCGTGCTGCGTCTCGCGCCCGCCGCGCTGGCGCTCCTGTGTCTCCCCGGAACGGCCCAGGCGGCCCCTCCCTCGTCGGCGGTGAACAGCGGCGACACCTGCTGGATGCTGCTGGCGACCGCTTTGGTGTTCTTCATGACGCCGGGCCTCGCCCTGTTCTACGGCGGCCTGGTGCGCGGCAAGAATGTGCTCAGCGTCCTGATGCAGAGCTTCGTGGCCGCCGGCCTGGTCTCCGTCCTGTGGGTGCTGGTCGGCTACTCGCTGGCTTTCGGCCCCGACCACGGCGGCGTGATCGGCGACCTCTCCTGGGCGGGCCTGCGCGGCGTCAGCATGTACGCGCCGAACCCGGACTACGCCCCCACCGTCCCGCACCAGGTTTACATGCTCTACCAGATGATGTTCGCCATCATCACGCCGGCCTTGATCTCCGGCGCGGTCGTGGAGCGCATGAAGTTCTCGGCGTACTTCCTGTTCATCCTGCTCTGGTCCCTGATCGTCTACGCGCCGCTCGCGCACATGATCTGGGGCGCGCACGGCCTGCTGGGCATGACGGGCCGCGTCCGCGCTTTGGACTTCGCGGGCGGGACTGTGGTGGAGACGGCCTCCGGCGTGTCCGCGCTGGTCATGGCGCTGCTGCTGGGCCGGCGGCGCGCGAACGGCCCGGAGGACCTGCGCCCACACAACCTGCCGCTGGCGCTGGTGGGGACGGCCATCCTGTGGTTCGGCTGGTTCGGCTTCAACGCGGGCGGCGCGGGGTCGGCGGGGCCGCTGGCGGTCTCGGCCTTCCTCGCCACGCACCTGGCGGGGGCCGCCGCCGCGCTGACCTGGCTGCTGCTGGAGTGGGCGCTCTACAAAAAGCCGAGTATTTTGGGCTTCGCCTCGGGCGCGATCGCCGGCCTGGTCGCCATCACCCCCGCAGCGGGCTACCTGCGCCCCCTGGAGGCATTGCTGACCGGGAGCATCGCCGCCCTGGTCTCGTTCTACGCCATCAAGATGAAGACGCGCCTGGGCTACGACGACTCGCTGGACGTGTTCGCGGTGCATGGCTGCGCCGGCATCTGGGGCCTGCTGGCGACCGGCCTGTTCGCCACCGTCGCCGTCAACGCCGCGGCGGCCGACGGTCTGTTCAACGGCAATCCGGCCCAGCTGGCCCGCCAGGCGATTGCCGCCCTGACCGCCATCGTGGTCTCCGGCGTGGGAACCTTCGTGGTCGCCAGGATTGTCGGGCTGATCACGGGCGGCCTGCGTGCGTCGTCGGACGACGAGGAGAACGGCCTGGACGTGACCGAGCATGGCGAGGTCGGCTACTCCAGCGACAGCGCCGGCGCGCCCGCCTTGGGGATAGACTAAGCAGGAAACAGGAGTAAGTTTCCAGAAACAGCGGCTGGAGGTTATCGCCTAATGTACCGTGTTCACCTGGATGATGCTGGCCGCCAGGAGTTGCACCGCCGAGCGCACGAGCCAGGGGTCATGCCCCGCACCCGCGACCGG
>JAFAZD010000359.1 GCA_019239955.1 Armatimonadota bacterium
GTCCCGATCCATGTCAATCTGGCCGTAGGTGGCCTTGAGCCTCTCATCTTTGTGTGAGCCGAGGGCGATGACGAGCGGGCCGTTGTCCAGGCCGATGTCGGTGAAGGCGCTCCACATCGTATAGCGGTTCAGCGTCCCGCGCCCGACGTAGGCGCTGTCGTAGTGGAAGAAGTTGCTGCCGCCGCGCGCCATCGCCCGCAGCCAGCGCTTGTCCATCGTCAGCACGGAACCGCCCAGGAACTTCTCATAAAAGCCGAAGGTGTGCGGGCCGTCGGTGACGGCGAGGACTTGGGGCGAATGGGCCACCGGGATGTCACGGAAGAAGGCGACGTTCTTGTTGTCGGGGCCGGCGATGCCCGCGCGCCAGTCGCTGCCGGGGGACAGGTTCCCTCGGTCCCGGAGCGCCTGCAGGACGAACTCGCGGGCGGCGTCGACCTTGTCGGGCGGGTGGAAGCCGCGAATGAACAGGTGGCCGTCCTCGGCCATCCGGGCGCGCAGGCCGTCAAAGTCGCCGTCGCGCAGGAGCGGGCTGCTGTCGGCCAATTCAAACACGTCTTTTCCGAAGGTGAAGGTCTGGTCGCCGAAGGGCAGCGGCGTCCCGTCCGCAATCCGCTCCGGTTGGGTGAGGGTGGTGGTCATGGGGTATCCTCAGGGCAAGTTTGTGTGTCCATCATAGCATGGAGTGGCGTTTGAGCGCCCGCCGCGCGCGCATTAAGATGGTCGAGTCCGTCTCGCGCGCCAGCAGCGTCTGGAGGGCGGGGACGGCGCGGGTGTCGGGGTGCTGCTGGGAGAGATAGAAGACGGCCCGCTGGCGGACCTGCCTGCTCCGGTCGTTCAGTGCCGCCTCGATCAGAGCGCCCACGACGTCCGTGTTCAGGGGGCACTCCTTGCAGCCGTCGCAGACCAGCGAATGCATCGCGCAGCGGCGCACAGACTCATGTGGGTCGTGCCGCATCGCGTGAAGCAGCGGCGCGATGCAGCGGTCATCGGCCACGTGGTCCAGCAGCAGCGCACAGGTCGCGCGCATCTTCCGCTCCGGGTGCGCCATGCCGGCCATCAGAGACTCGACGGCGTCCGGGCCACGGGCGATCAGCCGGTCCGAGGCCGTCCCGTGGACATGGGGTTCTTCGCTCTCCAGCAGGGCGACCAACTGCGCGGGGGTGAGCGCGTCCATGTCCCACCGCCGGGCGACCTCTTCCCCCTGCCGTTTCGCCCGCTCCCGCTGTTCCTTTTGCCTTCTCGTCAGTTTCATGCGTTTGCCTCCGGCTGTTTCTGCACAGATTATGCAGCCGTCCTTTCCCGGTGTCAATGGGGGGAGGGGAGCGCTGTGGCCGCAGCGGGCAAGGATAGCCTGCGGAAAATGCGGGTACATTAGGATAGAGGCATCTGGCCTCCGCCACTTCTGCTTCAGGAGACTCACACCATGGCAACATTACCCCTTTCGTTCGACTACGGCTACCTCGCGCCCGATGTGGACTTGGACGAGGTGAAATCGTTTCAGGACAACGTGGACCTGGCCCACAAGAAAGTCACGCAGGGCGGCGGGCTTGGCTCCGACTATCTCGGCTGGGTGGACCCCGGCAAGATCGTCAGCAAGGACGAGGTGAAGATCATCAAAGACCTGGCGAGGCGCATCCAGGATAATTCCGATGCCCTGGTCGCCATCGGCATCGGCGGGTCATACTTAGGCGCGCGGGCCGTCATCGAGGCGGTGGGCGAGGGGAAGGGGCCGGCGGTGCTGTTCGCGGGCAACTCCCTCTCGGCGCACGAGCACCAGAAGGTGCTGAACGCCGTCGCCGGCAAGCGATTCTCGATCAACGCCATCTCCAAGTCCGGCACGACCACCGAGCCGGCGGTCGCCTTCCGGCTGTTCCGGGACGCGCTGGAGAGGTCGGTGGGCAAGGCGGAGGCGAAAGGGCGCATCGTCGCCACCACCGACGCCAAGAAGGGCGCGCTGCGCAAGTTCGCCGAGGAAGAGGGGTACGCGACGCTGACCATCGCCGATGATGTCGGCGGGCGCTACTCCGTCCTCAGCCCCGTCGGCCTGCTGCCCATCGCCGTCGCCGGCATTGACATTGACGCCCTGCTGCAAGGGGCCAAAGACGTGGCGGCCGCCGCCGACAACCCGGACGTGACCAAGAACCCCTCCTACTTCTACGCCGCCGCCCGCAACCTGCTGTATCGCAAGGGGTATGTCACGGAGATCTTCGCCTCGTTCGAGCCGCGCCTGCACTACATCGCCGAGTGGTGGAAGCAGCTCACGGGCGAGAGCGAGGGCAAGGACCACATCTCCCTGTTCCCGGCGTCGGTGGACCTGACGACCGACCTGCACTCGATGGGGCAGTGGATCCAGCAGGGCCGGCGCAACATCATCGAGACCTTCGTGATCCTGGACGGCGGCGAGCCGAATTTGAAGATTCCGGGCGCGGAGAACGACCTGGACGAGCTGGGGTACTTGCAGGGCAAGTCCTTGTTCGAGGTCAACCACGCCGCGTATCAGGCGACGGCGCTGGCGCACCGCGACGGCGGCGTCCCCAACAGCACCGTCCACCTGACGGAGCTGAACGCCTACACCCTCGGCGCGCTGCTCTACTTCTTCGAGCGCGCCATCGGTGTCTCCGGGTACCTGATGGGCATCAACCCGTTCAACCAGCCCGGCGTCGAGGCGTACAAGACCAACATGTTCGCCCTGCTCGGCAAGCCCAAGTACGAGCAGGCGACGAAGGACGTGCAGGGCCGCCTGGGCCAGCAGAAGGGGGACACGACCGTCACCTTTGGCTGACTGACCCGCCAGCCGCCTCGGCGGGCGAGGGGCTACACCACCGTCTGAGCGTGCAGGAAGCGGACGATGCGGGCGCGCGTCTCCTCAAAGTGGGCGGCGGTGCTGGGGTCGCGTGTCGCCTTCTCGGCGGCGGCCAGCTTCGGGGCCAGGCCGCGCAGCAGGGACCGGGCGAACGTGCCCGCGTCGTCGTTCGGGGGCGGGCCGAAGAACATCGCCATGTCCGAGGACGGCCGGGCCAGGTCAATCAGCGCGTCCACGTGGGTGCGCTGCAGGCGCCGGCGCAGGGGGCGCAGGACGTGCGGCCGGCCGTCCAATTCCGTCCAGACGGCGTCCGTGATCGTCTGCATCGTTTCCAGCACCGACAGGGGCCTGCCGCTCGGCCCGGCGCGGAACTCGTTGGTCTCGATGCGGCCCAGCGTGTCGTGGTTCAGGATCGTGTAGAGGCCGGTGGACTGGGCGAAGGAGATGAAGTCCAGCACGGACATGTCCTGCTGACCCTCGAAGCCGAACGGCAGCCGGTCGCTGAAGGGGGCCGGGTTCTGCTCCAATTTGGCCAGCAGCGACGGCGAGAATTGCAGCGCCCTGTCGGACAGCGCGTAGCGGACCAGCGCCTGTAGCGCGCGCCGCTGGTCGGCGAACGGCACTGCCTGCACGGGCAGAACGGCGTCCTTGTCGCCCGCGTGGTTGCGGTTGGTGAGGATGCCGCCGACGAAGCGGGACACGGCCACCGAGTGCCCGGCGTACTGGTTCAGCACACGGACGAACAGGCGGGTCAGCTCATAGTAAGACTGGCCCGACGCGGGGTAGCGGTACTCCAGGCTGCCCAGCAGGGCGTGCGCCCGCTCGGTCATGGCGATCCGGTAGGCGAGCGGGTCCGCCCCCAGGTCGAAGCGGGTGATCAGCGGGTCCAGGGCGTCGGCGTCCTCGTCGCTGGCGAAGGCGTGGCCGAACTCGCGCGAGCGGCCCGCGATGGCCGCCAGGCCCACGCGCTCCCGGAACGGGTCGCCCCCGAAGTCCGTGTAGCCGTATTCAATGGCCCACTTGTCGTAGGGGCCGATGCAGGGCGTCCACACGTCCGCCCGCCGCCCGCCCACGGGCGGCACATTGGCGGGCAGGTAGTCCATCACGGACCCCGTCACGCCGTACCGGGAAGTCATCGCCTTGTCCTGGAGCTGCGCCTGGGTCAGCATGGCGGACGCCTTGAAGTTGTGGCGCAGGCCCAGGCAGTGCCCCATCTCGTGGCTGACCACGGAGCGCAGGTACTGGTGCGTGAACTCGGCCAGCGTCGGCGGCGGGGCGCCCGCCGCCCCGCCCGCATCGGCGGAGAGGGTCAGGCAGTCCCAGCCGAACGCGGCCGCCTGCATCGCGCCCTGGGCCATGTCGCACCGGCAGCGGTTGCGGGGCGAGGGGTCGGGCCGGGCGTGGATGATCTGGGCGGCGACCTCCGGCGGCGTCAGGGGCCTGCCGTCCCCCCCGGCGGCGGGGGTGCCGGGCAGGAACGGGCTGGGTCCCGGCTGGCCGTTCAGCATCGTGGTGGGGTAGGACAGGTTGGTGAAGCGCGCCATGCTGGCGTCCACGGTGATGGCCGCGTTGATGATCTCGCCGGTGAGCGGGTTGTGGCGGAACTGGGCGACGGCGTAGCCCGCGCCGGGCGAGCTGGTCCAGCGGACGACGTTGTGGCTCATGTCGCCGGGGTCCCAGTCCGCATTGTCGGGCATGATTTCGCAGCGGACGGCGTCCTTAAAGCCCAGCGGCTCAAAGGCCGCATTCCAATACAGGATGCCCTCCCGGATGGCGTCCCGGTAGCGGGTCGGGGTCGCGTTGTCCACCCAGAACGTGATCGGCGTGACCGGCTCGCTGATCGCCGCCTTCGGGTCCTTCTTGACCAGATGCCAGCGCAGGATCATGCGCCGGGCGTTGTCGGGCAGCACGTCCTCGTCGAACGTCTGGTAGTCCTCGGTGAAGTAGCCGATCCGCTCGTCATAGAAGCGCGGCTTGTAGCCGGTGTCCGTGAGCGGGAACAGGTTGTAGGCGACCTCCTCGGCGAAGCCGCGCGAGTCGGCGAGCGTGTCTCCGCCGAAAAAGCCCGTGGGCCGGCCCGTCAGGACGTACTGCGTGCTGACGATCAGGTTGGCGGGGAAGTTCTTGACGCTCTTCAGGTACGTCTTCTCGGCGTCAATGGCGTACCCGCGCATGTCCTGCATGAAGTTGGGGATGTCGGCCAGGAACAGCGTGGGGATGTGGATCAGGTAGCCGACGGCGGCCTTTTCCAAGGCATCCTGCTTGGCCTTCGCATCCTTGATCGCGGCGATGTCTTTGGCCTCCTTAGGGGCGGGCCGGATCGCCTCGATCTTGAACGCCGCCAGATACCCCTCGGCGAAGGAGCGTTTCAGGGAGACGGCTTCGGGCGATTTGGGGTCGGCGCGGAACGTGATGTTCGGCTCGACCAAGTAAATCTGATCGTTGGCCTTCTGCAGCCGGAAGACGATGTCGGCGAGGGGATCGCCCGCGACCCCGCCGGGGCCGGACGTGCCCGTCTCGCGCGTCGCCTGAAGCAGAAACTGCTTGTCGAGTTGCCCCGGCTTGATCTCGGCGTACAGGTCGTTCTTCTTCCGGTACAGCGTCAGCACGCCGTCTATCTTATCGAACCCTTTGACCACGTCATCAATGTTCTTGACCTCATCGGCGGGCGGGGTCGCCGGACCGGCGGGGGTGGGCGCGGAAGGGTGCGCGGGCTTCGCCGGCGCCCCGACGGCGGGCGGCGCGAGGGCCAGCCCCGCCCCTCCGGCGGCCAGGGCGGCCCGGCGCAGCAGGGCGCGGCGCGACAGGTTCACGGCGGGACCGGGCGTCTCCGGGTTCGACATCAGGTGCAATTCCTTTCACTTCCCAAAACGGTGACTCTATAGACTCTATTATAAGCCAGGAACGGGGAATCCGGCACGAAAGTTCTGCCGGCTGCACAAATAAAGTCGCCCGCCGTGCGTGGGCACGGCGGGCTGAAGCGTGGCCGATGGACTAAGCAGGAAACAGGAGTAAGTTTCCAGAAACAGCGGCTGGAGGTTATCGCCTAATGTACCGTGTTCACCTGGATGATGCTGGCCGCCAGGAGTTGCACCGCCGAGCGCACGAGCCAGGGGTCATGCCCCGCACCCGCGACCGG
>JAFAZD010000374.1 GCA_019239955.1 Armatimonadota bacterium
GCCAGGATGACGTACACGGCGGGCAAGCGATGGGGTGGGGTGGGAACCCCTTCCGGCTCGGCGTTAGGAACTCCCTCCGGCTCGCTGGGCAAGGCACGCCTTGCCCCTACAGCCACCTTCCCCGTGCCGGGAGAGGAAGGGGTGTCGGGTAGCGGTGCGGCCTTGCGGACACCTCCCCTCTCCCATTCCGATGGGGGAGGGACAGCCGCCGAACGAATGTGAGGAGGCAGGAAGGGGGCCTCCGCTCCGGCCGCGACGCCCGGCAGTGAGACACTCCACACCGGCTGGAAGCGGCCGGCGGTCGTTATGGCGGCCACTGCGCCGAGAACTACGGCGACCAGCGTCATTTGAGAGACGAACGCGCGCAGCTCCGGCCCGCGCCGACGCAGGAGACAGCCGGTCAGCAGGCCCAGCGTCAGCAGCAGGGCTGATTGGAGAAGGACGCTGGCACCGACTTGTAGGACGCTCCGGCACAGGTCCGGCAGAGGCCCATTCATGGCCGTTCCCCTTCCGCCGCGTCCGCGCGGTCAATCAGCTCCCGCAGCCGCCGCCGTTCCTCCGGGGAGATGCGCTCGTGCCGCAGCAGGTGCGCGACCAGCCCGTACACAGACCCCTGGAACACGCGCGTCAGCAGGTCGCGCGCCGCCGTCTCGCTGATTTCCGAGCGTTGGAACAGGGGGCGGAACACGAAGACGCGGTCGGAGGCGTCGTGGGTAATCGCGCCTTTGGCCTCCATCTGGCGCAGCAAGGTCTGGACGGTGCTGTGGGCGATGGGCTGGGCGCAGGACAGGTCCTCCGTGATCTGCCGGGCCGTCGCCTCGCCGCGCTCCCAGAGCGCCTGCATGATCTGCAACTGGACCTGCCCCAGCCGGGGCGGTAGTTTGGACATAATTCGTCTACCTCAGTAAATGGCTGAGTCTAGTTTACTGCGGTAAATGAAAAATGTCAAGAAATATTTTTCGGCGTCTTTAGCAAACCCGCCGCGCCCGTCGATAAGGAAGATTATGATCAGCGAATAGAGCAAGAATAGATCCAGCGAGTGAATTCGCCGCTCCGGGCCTTCGGCCGAGTCTCCGCCTTCGCGGAGACAAGCCCTTGTCCGCGCTTGAATCATTTCTTGAACCGTTGATTCTTCGGCAGGAAATCCGCCCGGCCACGGCGAATGGACTGCCGAGCAACCCACTCACCCCGCCGAAAGGAGGCGACCGAATGTACAACCTTGTCTCTGCAACCGCATCGCGCTCGCCCCGTCCCGGCAGCCCTCGTCCCTGACTCCCTTCCGTTTCAGGACTTCTCCCGCCGCCGAGACCGCGCGCCGCTGTGCCCCTGGTCTTGAACGGCTGCCTTCCCTCTGCCTCCCAAGAATTGGGGGCAAGAGCTGACTTGTGGAGAAAGTTCTGGAGAATGAATGACCTGTACCGACGCGCCCGCGCGGGGGATGCCCGCGCCGTGGCGCGCGTCGTCGAGACCCTGCGGCCCCGCCTGACCCGCCTGGCCGCCCACTACGCCCGCCGCGCGGGCGAGAACCCGGACGATCTGCTGCAGGAGGCCTGGCTCGGCCTGCTGGAAGCCGTGCCCCGCCTGGACCTGGACATCGGCAGCCCGGAGCAGTACCTGATCCAGCACGCCCGCTGGCGTCTGCTCGACGCGGTGCGCCGCGCCCACGTCCGCCGTTGCGCGCCGCTCGACGAGTGCGGGGAACAGTGCTACCGGGACGCGGACATCGCCGCCGCCTGGATCGCCGAGTTCGCCGGCGGCCTGAAGTCCACCCAGCGGGCCATACTGGAATGCCTGCTGCGCGGGCTGACCTGGCGGGAGGCCGGTGATGTCCTCGGCTGCACGTCCGCCAACATCGCCTACCACGTCCGGCAGATACAGCGCCGCTACGAGGACTGGCACGCCGAGCCTGTTTAGCAGCGGCCTGCGCTCAGGCGATAGGGGAGTAGACCGCGACACTTCGCGGCTCGGAAAGGAGGCGAACCAATGAAGAGCCTCACGCAAACCCTGGAGGGTGGTCTCCTCTAGGGGAGGTCTCCGTAGGGGCATGGCGTGCCATGCCCCTACGCACGTCAATGGTCGTTGTGATGATTGTGGTGGTTGTGGTAATGGTTGGGGTGCGGGTGCGGCGGCGGCAGGACGGCCTCCAGATCGGCCCAGCGTTCGCGCAGGACCTGGGCCAGCGCCCGCAGGCCCCACTCCTCCCCGCGCCGGTGCCCGACCGCGATCACGCCGATTCCCGTCTCCAGCATGGCGACCCTGCCCGGCTGACGGAACTGGCCCGTAATGTAGACGTCCGCGCCGCGCTCCGACGCCTCATGCACCAGCGCCTCCGTCATCCCGCCCACGACGGCGACCCGCGACACCCGGTCGCACTCGCACGTCCGCGACTCGTCCCGGCCGCCGAATATCTGACTGACGGAGCGGTAGAACTCGGCGACGTGCTGGTCGGGGACGTCGCCGATCATGCCCAGGGGCCGCCGCTGCTTCCAGCCGATCACCTCCGGCGACGTCAGGTGCAGCATGTCGGCCAGGCGCGGGTTCCAGCCGAGCGTCATCTTCTCATCAAACGCCAGGTGGTACGCCAACACGCCCATGTCCGTCGGGAGCGCGCCCGCCTCCAGATGCGCCGCCCGGTGCAGGAACAGGGCGTCCAGCCGGTCCGCCTCGGCCCACGCCGCCAGGCCCGGCCACGGCTCCAGCGCCAGCCCGACCCGCTGGATCGGGCGCGCCGTCTCATGCAGCACGCCGTTGGCCTCCTCGTGAAAGCGCGAAGACTGGAAAAACTCGTCCAAAAAGGACGCAACTTCGTGTAAATTGGTCATACTCAATTATACGCATAAAACGCGCGAACTCCTGCAAAGGAACGTATGCCGGAACAAACACCGACGAAATTGGCCGAGGGCACTGTGTTTCGGGTGCAGAGCGGCAACTACTCTGTCCAGACCGAGACGCACGGAGTCGTCGTCGGCAAGCTGCGCGGCAACTTGAAGAAGGAGCTGATCTACTCCACCTCCGGCAGCCGCCCGCAGCGCGTCCAGCAGGCCCGCAAGCGCCGCAGCACCGACCCGCTGGCCGTGGGTGACCGCGTGCGCGTGGACACCGAACGCGGCACCATTGACGAGATCCTGCCGCGCCACGCCGAACTGGCCCGCCTGCTGCCCGAATCGCGGGAGCAGCACGTCCTGGTCGCCAACCTAGACCGGCTGTTCGTCGTGTTCGCCGTGAACCCGCGCCCCGACCTCTGGCAATTGGACCGCTTCCTGGTGATGGCGGAGGCGGCGGACATCCCCGCCAGCGTCGTGCTCAACAAGGTGGATTTGCTGACCGAAGAGGACATGGGGTTGCGCGAACAGCTCGCCGTCTACGAGCGGATCGGCTACCCGGTGCTGTTTGTCAGCGCCCGCGCCGGGCTGGGGCTGGAGACATTGCGTGCGGGGATGCAGGGCCGGATCACGGCCTTCGCCGGGCCGTCGGGGGTGGGAAAGAGCAGCCTGCTGAACGCCCTCAAGCCCGGCCTGCGCCTGCGCGTCGGCGAGGTCGGTGACGTCACCCGCCAAGGGCGTCACACCACCACGACCGCCGAGCTGATCCCCTTTGCAGATGACTCCTGGATCGCCGACACGCCGGGCCTGCGCCAGGTCAACTTCTGGCAGGTGGACAAGGAGGACGTCCCTCTTTGTTTCCCCGAATTCGCTCCCTACCGAGACCGATGCCGCTTCAACAACTGCCGCCACCACACCGAGCTCGGCTGCGCCGTCCGCGCCGCCGCCGAAGCGGGCATCATTGACTCCCGCCGCTACCAGAGCTACGTCCAGATGACCTGAAGGAGAAGACCCGGTGGAACTGCGACCACTGACCCAGGAAGACCAGCCGGCACTCGGGTGGCTGATGTCGGAGGCCTTCGGCGGCGGGAGGCGCCCGCAGGATGATGGCACGGAGGCCCTGCCGGAGCGACTGCAGCTGGGTGTCTTTGAAGGCGCGCGTTTGGTCGCCGCCGCCACCGTCCTCGATCTGCACGTCACCTGGGGCGACCAGGACGCGCCGATGGGCGGCGTCGCCGGGGTCGCCTGCACGGTCGGTGAGCGCGGGCGGGGCCATGTCGCCCGCCTGATGGCCCAGTCGCTGCGGCGGATGCGGGAGGCCGGCCAGTACCTCAGCGGCCTCTACCCATTCTCCTTCGCCTTCTACCGGCGGCACGGCTGGGACTGGGTGGGGGAGAAGCGGCGCTACCGGGTTCCCACCCACGCCGTCCCCGCCGCGCCGGAGGGACGCGACGTGCGGATGTATGACGGGCCGGAGGCGCTGGAGGTCGTGAAGCCCGTCTACGCCGCCTTCGCCCGGCGTCATCGGGGCATGACAACCCGGCAGGACCCGGTCCCCGACTGGTGGACCCGAACGCTGGAACACGGCGGCAGCCGGACCACCTACGTTCATGTCCACCACGACCCGGTCACGGGAGAGGCCGGCGGCTACTTCACCTTCCGCTACCCGGAGCGCGACCAGCCCGCCCGCCTCGGCGAGTTCTTCGCCAATACGCCGTCCGCCTACCGGGGCCTGCTGTCCGTGATGCACTACTACGGCACGCAGCTCTCGCACCTGGAGTTCGTCGCCCCGGCGGACGATCCCCTGCCGCTCCACGTCATGCACCACGACCTGAGCGCCACCCTCTCGCCGCTGTTCATGGGCCGCGTCGTGGACGTCCCCGCCGCCCTCTCCGCCCTGCGCCCGCCGCCGGAGGCGCAGGGCAGGCTCGCCCTGCGCGTCCGCGACGACGCCTGCGACTGGAACGACGGGACGTTTGCCGTCGCCGTCGAGGGCGGTCGAATCGCCGTCACCACCGCCACCGCGCCGCCCGGCGTTACGCTCGACATCCAAGCCCTGACTCAAGCCTACTGGGGCCAGCCCGCGCTGTCCCTGTTGCGCTATGGCGGCCGCCTGAACGTCGCCGACGACGCGCAGTTCTCGCTCCTGTCCGCCCTGCTGCCCCCCGCCATCTGCTACTTGCAGGATCATTTCTAGCCGGTTCGCAAAAACAAGACCCTCTCCCTTGCGGGTGAGGGTCTCAGTGGGGTAAGGACCGTTCTAATCCAACGGCTCCCGCTCGTCCTCCTGGCGGACCGGCTCGGCGGCGGGGGGGCCGTCGCCGGGCGTCCGGCTGCTGCTGCCGCGTCCATCCCCGTCGCCCCGCGAGGCAGGCGCGTCCGCGCCGGTGTAGTCCAGCGCCTCGGCGGGAATCTGGCGGTGCAGGACGCGCCGGCCCAGCCAGTTCGTGAAGTTGTCGAACAGCAGGTAGGCACAGGGAACCATGATCAGCGACAGGATCAGCGACAGGCAGATGCCGCCCTCGACTCCCACGCCGAGCGACTGGCGGAAGCCGGCGCCCTGCCCCAGCGCGAGCGCCGTGGGCAGCGTGGAGACGATGATGGTCAGCGTCGTCATCATGATCGGCCGCAGACGGATCGGGCAGGCCTCCAGCAGCGCGTCCAGCCGCTTGTAGCCGCGGGAGCGCAGCGTATTCGTATAGTCCACCACCAGGATGGCGTTTTTGTTGACGACGGCATTCAGGAGGACGATGCCGATCATCGAGATCAGGCTCAGCGTCTCGTGGGCGAGGAACAGGGCGATCATTGCGCCCGCCCAGGCCTGCGGCACCGACAGCATGATGGACAGCGGGTAGACCATGTTGTTGAACAGCGCCGCCATGAGCATGTAGGTCAGGATGATGCCCAGCAGGAACGCCGTCAGGAGGAAGCCGCCTTCCTGCTGAATCGAGCGCGACTCGCCGCCGAACGTGTACGTCACCTGTCCCAGATCCATGTCCGACAGCTCTTTGTTGAGCAGGATGCTGGCATTCCCCGGGGCGAAGCCGGGCCGCATGTACGCCGTGATGGCGATCTCGCGCTGGCGGTCGAAGCGGTCGATCTTGACCGGGCCGACGGTGGTTTCGACCTGGGCGATGTCACCCAGATACACCGGCGCGCCGTTCTGGTAGGCGACGATGATGTCGGCGATCTGCTGCGGGTCGCTTCGGGCGTAGGGCGGGAGCTGCACCCGGATGTAATACTGGTTGCCTGTGGCGGGGTCGCGGAACTCGGAGTTGATGTTACCGGCGATCGAGTCGGCCAGGGCGTTCCCGATTGCGCCCAGACTGATGTTCATGTCGGCGGCCTTCTGCCGGTCCAGACGGACGTCCACTTCAGGCACGCTGTTTTGGAACGAGTTCTGGACGTTGTAAGCGCCGGGCACCGCGCCCACCATCTTCTGGACCTGCTGGGCGTCCCGGGCCAACTGATTGAAGTCCGGCCCCATCAGGTCCACTTCCAGGGGCGGCGCGCCGCCGCCGAAGCCGCTGACGTTCGATGCCTGGATGATCGCGCCGGGGATGTGGCGTACCACTTTGTTGAGCGCCGCCGCCACCTCCGTGTCGGGCCGGGTCCTCACATCGAGGCTCGGCGGGATGTCCATGCCGAACATCCTGCCGAGCCCGTGGAAGACATTCGTGACGTAATCCAAAGCCGTGTGAC
Source organism: Armatimonadota bacterium (assembly GCA_019239955.1). GTDB lineage: Bacteria > Armatimonadota > Armatimonadia > Armatimonadales > Capsulimonadaceae > JAFAZD01. Next base: position 6,525 of record JAFAZD010000374.1, read on the forward strand.
GGTTATAAAGGGTCAGGTCCACGTGCCCGTACTGGGTCCCGTTCTCGTTCAGCCCCGGCCCGGCATTGCCGATGGTGGTGGTGATGAATTGCGTGTCATACCGCAAGTCCCGTGTGATATGGACGGCCCGTTCGATCTGGTTGGTGACGTTCTGCGTGTAAGCCAGGGAAGAGCCCGGCGGACACTGCACCAGGGCGGTCACCTGGTTTTGGTCCTGATCGGGGGCGAACCGGAAGCCCAACTGGCCGCCGACGAATTTGAAGATCAGGACCAAGGCCAGGGTGCCGATGATGACGACGGCCCACGGATGCCGCAGGGCGCCGCGCAGCACCCCCTGGTACCAGTGCTCCAGGCGCAGGAAGCGGCGGTCGAACCAGCCGGCGAAGCCGGCGTCGTACTCCAGCCGCTCCCCCTTCTGGTACCAGCGTGCGGCCATCATGGGGGTCAGCGTGAAGGAGACGAACATGGAGAACAGCGTCGCCACGGCGACCGTCAGGCCGAAGGAGCGGAAGAACTGGCCGACGACGCCGCCCATGAACGCAATGGGCAGGAACACCACCAGGTCCACCGCCGTCAGCGTCAGGGCCGCGTAGCCGATCTCGGAGCGGCCATTGATGGCGGCCACGACCGGCTCTTCCCCGAGCGACAGGTGCCGGTTGATGTTTTCCAGGACGACGATGGAGTCGTCCACGAGGATGCCGACCGCCAACGACAGACCCAGCAGGGTCATCGTGTTCAGCGTGAAGCCGAACATATAGATCGGGCCGAACGTGGCGATCATCGAGGTCGGGATCGCGATGGCGACGATGATGGTCCCGCGCGGGTTGTGCAGGAAGATGAAGACGATCAGAACGGCCAGAATCGCCCCGATGGCCAGGGAGGCGACCACGTCGTTGATGTTGTCATGGACCCGATCGGACTGGTCGGTTGTGATGGTGAATGTCACGTCCGACGGCAGCAGCTTCGCCAGCGTCTTGATCTGCTGCTTCACACTGTCTGCGGCCGCGACGGTATTGCCGTCCGTGGTCTTCAGGATGTCAATGCCGATCGCGGGTATCCCGTTGACGTCCGAGGACTGGGTCGGCGTTGAGCCGGTGTCGATGACCTGGGCGATGTCGTTCAGATTGACGGAGATGGGGCCGCTGGCGCTGCCGCTGGCGCCGCCGGCGGTCGCCGCGCCGCCACCGCCGCCGGCGGAGCCGCCGTTCCCTTGCGTTTCGCCGGAGGCATTGCCGGTCGAGAGGGTCACGCGCAGGTTGCGGATCTCGTCCACGCTGGCGAACTCGCCGATGAGGCGAACGTTGTAGTACTGATTCCCGCTCTGAATGAAGCCGGTGGCGACGTTGATGTTGGCGGCGGCGATGGCGTTGGCCAGGTCCGTCACGGTGATGCCGTAGGCGGCCAGTTTCGACGTCGGGACATTCACGTCAATTTCGCGCGTGGAGCTTTGCGCGATGTTGACCTGCCCCACGTCCGTGGCCTGCTCCAACTGTGGCTGCACGATGTTGGTCGCCAGGGACGCCAGTTCGGGAATCGAGCGGTACTTGCTCTGCATGGCGACGTGCATGATCGGCTGGCCGCTCGTGTCGGCCTTGATGACCGACGGCGACCCCGCCTGGGTCGGCAGCTGGTTGCGGATCGCCTGCATCTTCTGGATGGTGTCCGAGGCGGCCGCGTCCAGGTCCGTGCCGAAGTAGAACTGAATCTGGACCACCGAGGTCCCCAGTTCGGAGTGAGAGGTGATCTGCTGAATGCCGCTGACGCCCGCGATGGCGTCCTCAATCGGCTTGGTGATCAGAGTCTCCATCTCAGTCGGGTTGGTGCCCGTGTATTGCGTCACAACGGTGATGCGCGGCAGGTCCACATTCGGATTCAGTTCCGCCGGCATGCGGAAGAAGGCGACCAGGCCCAGCACCAGAAATGCCGCGACCATCATCAGGATGACGACGGGGCGCGCAATGGCGAGACGGGTTAATCCCATAAACTTCCTCGATTTCTAGCCAGGCCGGGGCGGATGCCGCCCCGGGGAAAGTTGAACGTGTCTCAGAAGGGAAGCACGCACGCCATCATTCTAGCTGCTCGCGGCGCCGCTGTTCGCGGTCTCGGACGGATGGCGCCCATGTCCATGGCCGGGTTGGCCTTCAATGGAGACCGCCTGGCCCGGCTGAACGAGGCCGGCGCCTTCGGTGATGAGCGTCTGGCCCGGCTGCAGGCCGCTGGTGATCTCCGCCTGGTTGTTGGCGACCAGGCCGACTTTCACCGGCTGCGCGATGGCTTTGTTGTTCGGGCCGACCAGCATCACCTGCTGGTCGGGCGTCAGAGTCGTGTTGCTGGCTTCCCCCGTGCTGCTGGCATTGATCGCCAGGCCGCTCTGTAGCTGGGCCATCAGGGCGGCCGCGGGGATGACAATCACATTGCGATCCACGCGGTTCTGTAACTCTCCCCGCGCGAACATGCCCGGCCGCAACTCGTTGCGCGGGTTGGGGATGTTGACGCGCAGCGAGAACGTGCGGGTGCCCGTCGTGGCGGCGGGGTAGACGGCGACCACCTTGCCCGGGTAGACCTTGCCCGACAGCGCGTCCGAGCGCACCCGCACCGGGTCGCCCACGGACGTCTCGGAGAAGTCCTCCTCGGAAATGGTCGGCTCGAAATAAGCCGTCTTGACGTTGACGATCCGCATCAAATTCGTACCGACCGTCGCAATCTGCCCCGGCTCCGTCTCGCGCGCCGCGACGATGCCGTCAATCGGCGAAGTGATGGACGTGAAGGCGACTTGCTGCTCGTTGTAGATCAGGGACTGCTTCGCTTGAGCGACCTGCGCCTGCGCCTGCCGGAGCGCCGCCTGGGCGGCGGTGATGTCATCGCGGCGCAGCGAGACATTTTGTTCGTTGGCAATCGCGTTCTGGAGATTGGCCTGCTGCTGCTGCACCTGCGCCAGTGCCGCCGCCACGTCCTGTGTCTGATAACCCGCCACCACCAGGGACTGGTTCGCCAGCGCGTTCTTGTAAAGCGCCTGGTCCACCTGGTAGGTCGTCGTGGCAGTATCCAGGTCCGCCTTGGCGATGGCCCCCTGCTGGAACAGGGTCTGGTTGCGCTGGAGTGTGGTCTGCGCGTTGTCGAGGTTGGCCTTGGCCTGCGCCGTCTGCGCCTGCGCCTGGAGAATCTGCTGCGGCCGGTTGCCGCCCTTCAGCTTGGAGTAGTTCTGCTGGGCCGCCCGGAGCTGCGCCCGCGCCAGCAGAATGTTCTGCTTGGCCTGCTGCACCGTCTGTTTGTAGGTCGTGATCGCCTGCGCGACCTTGGCCTGGTCGGAATAGGCGTTGGCGACCGCTGCCTGGACGTTTGCCTGCGCCTGCCGCACGTTCGCCTCCAGATCCGTCGCGTCCTGCCGGACAATCAGCTGCCCCGCGCGTACGACGTCGCCCTCGCGCACGGTCACCTGCGCCACGCGCGCCGTCGTCTTCGCCGAAAGCTGCACGTCTTCGAGGGCCTGGATGTTCCCCGTCACCGGCACGTTGTTGGCGATCGTGCCCAGTTTTACCTGCGTCACCTGAACCGTCACGGGCTGTGGGCCATTCCCCTTGTGGCCTGACCCCCCGCCCGCCCCGCCGTTCTGCCCGCATCCGGCCAGCGACGGCGCGGCCAGCAGGAAAAGCAATGCCCGTCCCGCGGGATGCATCTTTGTGTTCATGTTCGTTCCGTCCTACCGGCTCCCCACCGCCCGCACGAGCTGGGCGAGTGCCGTCTGATAGTCGTACTGCGCGTTCAACTCATTGATCTGGGCCGTGGCGAGCTGGACCTGCGCGTTGATGAGGTCGTAAATGGTCCCGAGGCCGTTCTGGTAGCGGACACCGGCGATGCGCGCCGCCTCCGCCGCCTGCTGCGTCGCCACCGTGGCCGACGAGGCGCGCGTCTGCGCGTCCTGAATGTTCAGATACGCCTGACGCACTTCCAGAGTCACATTCTGCTGTAGCTGGTCGCGCGTGGTCAATTGCGTTTGCAGGTCCACGCGGGCGGAGCGCACTTGCGAGCGCGTGTAGCCGCCGTCATAAAGCGGGACCGTGAGCTGGGCCGAGACGCTGTAGGTGTCGTGCGGCGTCCCCGTCGTCACGTTACCGGCATAGTCGGCGTTGGCCGAGAGGCCCAGCGTCGGCAGCAGGGTGTCGCCGGCCAGCCGGACCAGCCGCTGGGCGATCCGGATGTTGTTGTCGGCCTGCCGCAGTTCGGGACGCTGGCGCAGGGCGATCCCGGTGCTCCCCGCCAGGTCCACCGGCTGGTCCAGCGGCGGCAACGGCGGCTGAGTCAAGTTCAGCGGCGTGCCGGGGTCGAGGCCGAGCAGGTTGTTCAGGTTGGCCAGGGCCAGGTTCAGGCTGTTGCGGGCGGAGCTGAGGGCCTGCTGGTCGTTCGACAGCGTCACTTGCGCCGTCAGCACGTCGAACTGCGGCGACGCCCCGGCGCTGAACTTGGCCTGGGTGATCCGCAGGTTCTCGGTCGCCGCCGCGACCTGCTGCTGGTCCACCGTGACCTGCGCCTGATCGCGCAGGACGTTGAAGAAATCGTCCTTGGCGGTCAGGGCGATCTCGTTGGAGACCCGAACGAGGTCAATGGCGTAAAAGTCCCGCGTGGTCCGCTCGATGTCCCGCGCGGCGGGGAGCAGGCCGAAGATGTCGATGTATTGGGTGACGCTCGCCCGACCACTATAGTTGTTGTGTTGGCCGCTGCTGCCGGCGCCAAACCCGGTAGGGACCGTCGTGCCGGTGGTCGTGGTGGTGCCCGTCCCGGACCCGCTCCCGCCGCTCCCGCCGCTCGGCGCCCGGGGCGCGGCCCGCGACTGTGCCGTGTCCGCTGACGCGGTCGGGGCCTGCAAGACGGCCGCGTACTGGCGGGCGATGGGCGGGACCTCGTCCAGCGCCACGGCCTGTGCGCCGGCCCCGCCGGTGCTCGTTGTCCCAGGCCCGGTCGTGCCGAACGTACCGCCCCCGGTCGTTCCCGTTCCGGTCGTACCGGTTCCGGTCGTCCCTGTCGTGCCGGTGCCGCTGGTGGATCCAGCCGTGCCGGTGCTGGTCCCGGTCGTGTTAATGGCCCCCGCGGTGCTGTTGGCGAACGGGGCCGGGGTGGTGTTGGCAGTGGCGAGAGGCGCGGTCCCGGTGCTGCCGGTCGTGCCGCCGCCGCCGCCGGTGGTCAGGGCGCTGGTGTTGCCGCCGCCGGCATCGGTGATGGTCGGAATGACGCCGCCGCCGGGCAGGGTCGGGTTGGAAACGGCCGCCCCCTGCGTCCCGAACGTCGCCGTGCTGGAGTAGGTGTCCACCACATTGGCGGTGATCTGCGGCTGGGCCTGGGCGTTGACCTGATTGATCAACTCCTGGGCCTTTTGCAACCGCTGCTGGGCGAGAATGGCCGTCGGGTTGTTGCGGATCGCCAGATTGACCACGTCGGCCAGGGTCAGCGTCCGGGCCGTCGCCGTGCCCGACGTGGGGACGACGGCGCCCGCCGGGGGAATGACCGTGGCCGTCGGCAGAGCGGTCAGCCCCGGCGCGGGCGCTGCGTTCGGCGCGGGCGCGGCGGCGTTGCCGGGCGCATTGGCTCCCCCGGGATTGGGGGCGGGGGGGATTGTCGGTGCGGCGGGAGCCGGGGCCTGGGCCAGCACCACCGGCACCCCATTAAGCATCAGCGTGAAGGCCAGCGCCGGTCCCAGCGCGCCCGCCGCCCTCCTCCGTCCCTCGGTCATGCTGCGTCGCATCCTCAAGAAGCGTCCTCCACCCTGTCGCTTTTCTGGTATTCTTTCTCCACGCGCTGCAAGTCCTCCATGACCGTGTTCATGAACTCGCGCAGCGCGTCAATCTTGAACAGCATGATACCCTTATCGCCATGCCCGACAATCAGCAGCTTGTCGCCGGTCTCGATGTCGAATTTCTTGCGCGCCTCGGCGGGGATCACGATCTGGCCGCGCTCGCCCACGGTCGCCGTGCCGAAAAAGTTCTCCGAGAGGCGAAACCTCTTCTTGCCGGACTCGCTGTCGCCAGCCTTGCTCATCGGTTATCTCTTTCGGATCATTGCCCAGGATCATGATGCGATTTTATGAAGAAATGATGACGGAGAAATCATACATTTCAGACATCACACGCAGTTTACCCGCGCCGAAGTGTATAATGTCAAGTGGCGGGGCGGAGATTTTTGCGGGGCTGGAACCCGGCCCGGCATTCCCCGGTTACAGGGACAGGAGGAGCGGTCGTGTTTCGACATTTGCGCGAGGACGTGCAGACGATCTTACAGAAGGACCCGGCGGCGCGGTCGGTGTTCGAGGTGCTGACCTACGCCGGCTTCTGGGCGATCTTCCACCATCGCATCGCCCATGCCCTCTACCGGCGTGGCCTGCGGCTGCTGGCCCGCGTCCTCTCCCAGTGGAGCCGCTTCCTCACAGGCATCGAAATTCACCCCGGCGCGACCATCGGCCGCCGCTTCTTCATTGACCACGGCGCCGGAGTCGTCATCGGCGAGACGGCCATCGTCGGCGACGACGTGCTGATGTACCACCAGGTCACGCTCGGCGGCACGTCGCTGGCGAAGACCAAGCGCCACCCGACGGTCGGCAACAACGTCCTGCTCGGCATGGGCGCGAAGGTGCTGGGCAACATCACCATCGGCGACGGCGCGCGCATCGGCGCCAACGCCGTCGTCACCCGCGACGTCCCCCCCAACACCAGCGTCGTCGGCGTTCCCGGCCGCATTCTCGTCCAGGACGGCCGCCACATCTCCGAGCAGCCGACCGCGACCGTCATGGACCAGGCGCTCGGCAACGCCGACCCGATGGGCGAGATCATCCGCCGCGCCCTGCGCGAGATCGAGACCCTGAAGTGCCGCGTGGAGGCCGTCGAGGAGGAGCAGCACCCCGAGCGGATTCTCCGCGCCCTGGATACCGTCTGGGACAAAATCCCCGAAAAGCCCCTCACCGTCCAGTTCGACGAGATGTGCGCCGACAACTGGCACCCCTGCCCCGAAGAGAACACCACCGGCGACGGCATTTAAGGGAGGCAGGAATCCGCGCCGCGCCCGCCGAACCCTCGCCCCAAACCAAGAGCAAGGAGCCACTGCATGGCAGACCCCGTCGCCGTCAACCGGGACCGCCTGGTCCAGACTTTTCTCGACCTCGCCCGCCAGAACACGCCGCCTCGGCAGGAAAAGGCCGCCAGCGAGATCGCCTATCGCATCCTGCAAGACCTCGGCTTCGAGTGCGAGTATGATGACGCGGGCGAACAGGTCGGCGGCAACGTCGGGAATCTCATCGCCTTCAAGAAGGGCACGGTCGCGGACGCCCCGCCCATCTTCTTCTCCGCCCACTTCGACACCGTGGAGCCGACGCCGGGCCTGGAACCCATTGTGGATGGCGACATCATCAAATCGGACGGCAACACCATCGTCGGCGCGGACGACAAGTGCGGCATGGCCCCCATTCTGGAGGCGATGCGCCTGCTGCAGGAACAGGACATCCCCCACGGCGACATCCAGCTCCTGCTGACCATCTGCGAGGAGATCGGCCTGGTCGGGGCCAAACACATGGACCCGCGCCGGATCAGGGCGCGCTACGGCTTCGTGCTGGACGCCGGCCCACCCGTCGGCTCCTTCGTCTACAGCGCCCCCACCCAGGACATTTTCGACGTGTACATCCACGGCCGGGCGGCCCACGCGGGCGCGCAGCCGGAGGACGGCATCTCGGCCATCGCCGTCGCCGCCCGCGCCGTCGCGCGGATGAAGCTGGGCCGCGTGGACCCGGAGACCACCGCCAACGTCGGCATCATCGAGGGCGGCACGGCGACCAACATCGTCCCCGCCGAGTGCTACCTCAAGTGCGAGGCCCGCTCGCGCAACCCCGCCAAGCTGGACAGGCAGCGCGACGCCATGCTCGCGGCCTTCCGCGAGGAGGCCGACCGGGCCGGCGCGACCGTCGAGATCAAGACCACCCGCGCCTACGAGCACTACGAATTGCCGATGGACAGCCCGACCCTGCAGATCGCCGAGGCCGCCACCGAGCGCGTCGGCCTGGAGTTCCTGCTGCGCGTCACCGGCGGCGGCGCGGACTCCAACATCTTCAACGGGTTCGGAGTCCCCACCACCGTGCTCGGCTGCGGCATGGTCAACATCCACCGCCACGACGAATACTGCACCATCTCCGACATGGTCAAAAGCACCCAACTGGTCGTCGCCATCGCCCAGACGGCGGCCGAACGGCGGGAGTAGATCGTGATTCACTGGGCCGTAGGCACCGTCACCCGTGAAAAGATTTGGGGCAATCCCTGGGTTATACAAGAAGTTGATGTTCTTGTAGACGGAGAGATTCACCAGGCCATCAACTATTTGGGGCTTGCAGGGCCAGTTTGGGTGGGCGATGAAGTAGCATTAAATGCAACTGCGCGGCGGCTAAATCTCGGAACAGGTGGCTATGATTATGTCATCGCCAATTTGAGCTTCTTTCATAGAAAGTCTTCCGCATCTGACTCCCGGCAAGGGACCTTTTCTACTCAGTTCCAGGGGGGTCATATCATCAAGGGCAGATATACGCCGCTTCAGCAGGCAGTTCTGACGCTTGAGGAGCAAGAGCAGTATGCGGAAGTGTGGGAGAGGGGCCTTGACGGCTTCCACGTACTCGTCGGCCAATTGCATTCACAGATTGCCCCTGCTGCCGCCGCCCTGCATCTCTCCGGACAACGCAAGGTCGGTTACATCATGACCGATGCGGCGGCCTTACCAATCGGACTGAGCAAACTGGTCCACCAACTTAAGCAACAGAGGCTTGTCAATCTTACTATTACCTGCGGCCAAGCATTCGGAGGGAATTGGGAGACCGTCACATTACACTCAGCCCTGCTCGCTGCAAAGCACTTAGGCGGTTGCGACGCGGCCATCGTCTGCCAGGGGCCGGGGAACGCGGGGACGGGGACGAAGTACGGGTTCAGCGGCATTGAGCAGGCGCAGAACCTGGATATCGTGAGCGCGCTCGGCGGCACAGCCATCGCCATCGTCCGCATGTCCTCGGCGGACGCGCGGGAGCGGCATCAGGGCATCAGCCACCACACGCGCACGACCCTGGAACTGGCGCACTCTCGTTGCCTCGTGCCGCTGCCCGCTGGGACGGAGGCCGCCGGGCTGCCGAACAAGCATGATGTCCGACGGGTTGAGGGCGCGCAGGCTGCGCTTGACCTGCTCGCCGAAAAGAACATCCGCGTCACGACGATGGGCCGGACGCCTGCCGAGGACCCGGCCTTCTTCCTCGCCGCCGCCGCCGCCGGGATGGTGTGAAAGCAGACCTGGCCCTGAACGGCCAGGCTAAACAGACAAAACCCCCTTCGGAGCTGGGAGGGCTTCTCCTCAGCCGCGAAGCGGGTTCAGTCCGTTTAGCCTGGGGGTTCAGCCCCAGGGGTCTTCT
>JAFAZD010000402.1 GCA_019239955.1 Armatimonadota bacterium
CGTCGGTCCCCGGCTTGATCCAGGCGATGTCGTCGCCGACGGTCGTGACGGTCCAGTCCTCCAGGCCGGCCGGCGGGACCAGCATGGCGAAGTTGGTCTTGCCGCAGGCGGAGGGGAAGGCGGCGGCGACATACGTCTTCTCGCCCTCCGGCGAGCGGACTCCCATGATCAGCATGTGCTCGGCCAGCCAGCCCTCGTCGCGCGCGATCACGGAGGCGATGCGCAGGGCGAAGCACTTCTTGCCCAGCAGGGCGTTGCCGCCGTAGCCGCTCCCGTAGGACCAGATGGCCCGCTCCTCCGGGAAATGCACGATGTACTTCTCGTCCTTGTTGCACGGCCAGGGCACGTCCGCCTGGCCCGGCTCCAGCGGCGCCCCGACCGAGTGCATGCAGGGGACGAAATCGCCGTCGCCGAGGACTTCCAGCACCCTGCGCCCCATGCGGGTCATGATCCTCATGCCGGTCACGACGTAAGGCGAGTCGGTCAGCTCGACGCCGATGTGGGCGATGTGGGAGCCGAGCGGCCCCATGCTGAATGGGACGACGTACATCGTCCGCCCGCGCATACAGCCGTCGAACAGCTTCGCCAGCATCTCCTTCATCTCGCGGGGATGGACCCAGTTGTTGGTCGGCCCGGCCTCGTTGCGGCTGAGGCTGCAGATGAACGTGCGATCCTCGACGCGGGCAACGTCGCTCTTGTCCGAGCGGGCCAGGAAGCTGCGGGGGCGCTTCTGGGGGTTGAGCCGGATCAGCGTCCCGGCATGGACCATCTGCTCGCAGAGCCGGTCGTACTCCTCCGGCGAGCCGTCGCACCAATGGACGTGGTCCGGCTTGCAGAGCGCGGCCATCTCCTCGACCCAGTCGTGCAGCCGCGTGTTGGTGACTTCGTCCGGGAATTCCATCGCACCCTCCTCAGCGTTGTCCTGATGTACCCCTTTTCCTATATCAGTATGACCGATTTTGGCGCGTGACACATCCGCCGGGCGGCGAATTTCTCATCATGAGGTATAACAATAGCATGAGTGCCGGCGGACACACCTTCGGCAAGAGATTTCTTCATAATTTCGTCATCATTGATCGTTAAACTAAAACTATGAGAACCCCGGTTTCCGAGCCAGAATTAGAGGACGCTTCTGAGTACGACCTTCCACGGCATGACCACCCAGCCCGGCGTCTCCTCCTGTTCGCGGTGATCGCCGTGATCCTCATCGCCGTCGGCGTCGTGGCGACGAACAAAATCCGCGCGGCCATGCACCCCGTTCAGCAGACGCAGTACAAGGTCGCCACGGCCGCCGTGGACACCGTCCGCAAGACGGTCTCGGCGACAGGCACCCTCCAGCCGTGGAGCACCGTGGACATCAAGTCCAAGGCCGGCGGGCGCGTCAACGCGCTCCTGGTGGACGTCGGCTCCGTCGTCCGCAAGAATCAGGTGATCGCGCGCATTGACCCCACCGACACGCTGCTGACGGTCCAGACCGCCCAGGCCGGCATCAACGGCGCGGTCGCCCACACCCGGCAGGCCGCGGTGACGTACCAACTACAAACTCAGCAGGACCGAATCGCCATCAGCAACGCCCAGGCCGCGCTCGACGCCGCCATTGCGAACAGCAGCTCCGTAGCGGCACAGTACGCCTCGGCGCGGAGTCAGGCCAGGGCGCAGCCGGCGCTGACGGCGACATCCATCCAACAGGCCGAGGCAAATTACAGCGCGGCCGTGAAGGCGCGGCAGGAACTGGACGCCACGGACCCGCAGGATCAGGCGGCGGCCCAGGCGACCTACGACCAGGCCCTCGCCAACCAGAAGGCCGCCAAAGTCACCCTGGCTCGACAGGTGGACCTGGCGCAAAAGGGGTTTGTCGCGCAGCAGACAGTGGACACGGATCAGGCCAGCTACGATGTCTACGCCTCCCAGACGCAGAGCGCCCTGGAGAAATTGAACACCCTCAAAGCCCAGCAATCGGCGAATGATCAGAATGCGGACGCCAAGGTCGCCCAGGCCAAGGCCGCCCTGGCGAGCGCACGGGCGCAGTCGGTGGACGTGGCGACCAAGCGGGCGGCCGCTCAGCAGACCGCCGCCACGCTGAAGCAGGCGCAGGCGCAGGTGGAGTCGGCCCGCGAGGCGCTGGCGCTGGCCAAGGCCAACCTCGCCAACGACACGATCAAGAAGTACGACATCGCCTACGACCAGTCCCAGATCGCCTCCAACCAGGCGACTCTGACCAACGCCAACACGACCCTCGCCCAGACGGTCGTTCGCGCCCCGTCGGACGGCGTGGTGCTGGTCCGAGACGTGGAGCAGGGCACCATCATCACGTCCGGCGAGTCCCTCAGCTCGACCGGCACCACCATTGTGACCATCGGGGATGTCAGCCGGATGTACGTGCAGGCGACGGTGGACGAGACCGACCTCGCCAACGTGGACGTGGGCCAGGACGTGGACGTCTCCTTCGACGCCTACCCCGGCATCCCGTTCCAGGGCAAGGTCTCCCGCGTGGACCCGCAGGCGGTCGTCAACCAGAATGTCACACAGTTCGATGTCCGCGTCGAGATTGACAACTCCTCCCCCACGTTCCGCCTGCTCAAGCCGGGCATGAACGCGACCTGCAACTTCATCGCGGACAAAAAAGACGACGTGCTCTGCGTGCCCAATGAGGCGGTCCAGACCGACGATCAGGGATCTTACGTCCAGGTCGTCACCGGCGGCAAGCCCGCCCCCGCCGATCCCACCCTAGGGACGGCCGCCGATCCGAACACCCTCGTCGACGTCCGATTGCATCGTCGTGATGTCCAGGTGGGCCTGGTCGGCGACGACACGACCGAGATCACGAGCGGCCTCAAGGCCGGAGACCGGGTTGTGACGCAGACCATTGAGCCGGCGCCGCCGACCGCTGCACCTGCGGGCGCCAGCAGCCCGTTCGGCGGCGGGCGCGGGCCGGGCGGCTTCGGCGGCGGGCGACGGTAAAGGACAACAAACCATGCTGGAAACTCCTAAACGCCCTGCGGAAGTCCCGGTGGGCAAGCCCAAGCCCTCCCGGCGTCCGGCTCCGCCGCTGGCGCGACTGGACCTGGCCTCGCTGGGGCTGGTTAACCTGGCGATGGCCCTGCGCGGGCTGGGTGCCAACCGATTGCGGGCGTTCCTGACCATGCTCGGCGTCATCATCGGAGTCGGCGCGGTCATCATCGCCATTGCCATCGGCCAGGGGTCGCGCGCCGCCGTCGCGGCCAGCATCCAGCAGCTCGGCACCAACGTCCTCACCGTCTTCCCCGGCCAGCAGCGTCAGGGCGGCGTCAGCTTCGGCCTCGGCTCCAACAACAAGATGACCATGGCGGACGCGGACGCCATTCTGAAAGGCTGTCCGGCGGTGGAACGGGTCTCGCCGCAGGTCAACAAGAACGCGCAGGTCAAGTACGCGGACAAGAACACCAGCACCACCATCAACGGTACTGGCGAGAACTACCCCATCATCAGCAACCATCCGATCCAGGCCGGGCACTACTTCACGGAAGGGGACATCAAGTCCCTGCGGCGCGTCGCCGTGCTGGGGTCCACCACGGCGACGGACCTTTTCGACGCCCAGTCGCCGATCGGCAAGACGGTCCGAATCGCCGGGCAGAGCTTCCAGGTCATCGGCCTGCTGAAATCCAAGGGCGGTCAGGGCTTCCGCAACCCGGACGATGCCGTGTACGTGCCCGTCACGACCGCGATGCGCCGCCTCTTCGGCATGACCAACATCCAGACAATCACCTGCCAGGCGCGCTCGGACGCGCTGATGGACCGGGCGCAGGATGAGATTGACGCGGTGATGCGCCGCCAGCACAAGATCAGTGCGGATGGCAACCCGGACTTTATCATCTTCAACCAGGCCGACTTGGCGCAGGCGCAGAACGCTCAGCAGGACACGTTCGCCTCGCTGATTACCTACCTCGCCATCGTCTCGCTGGTCGTCGGCGGCATCGGGATCATGAACATCATGCTGGTCTCGGTGACGGAGCGCACCCGCGAGATCGGCGTCCGCAAGGCCATCGGGGCCAAGCGCCGCGACATCCTGACCCAGTTCCTGCTGGAGGCCGTGCTGCTGTCGCTGGTCGGCGGATTGCTGGGGGTCGCCCTGGGCATCGGCGGCGCGGACTTGATCCAGGTGCAGAACGGCTGGACCATCGTGCTGGCCCCGCAGACGATCCTGATGGCGTTCAGCTTCTCCGCCGTCGTCGGCATCTTCTTCGGGTTCTACCCGGCGCTCAAGGCGTCCAAATTGAACCCCATCGACGCACTGCGGTACGAATGAAACACGCATGACGTACAAACGGCTGCCAGTGGGCGGTGCTGCTGTGCCCCCGGTGAAGTACAGACAGGCCGATCTGGCCGACATCCCCGCCGCGGCGCGCCTGCGGGACGGGCGGGATGAGGAGGGAGGGGCCTCTGCGGACCGCATGGCCCGCTACCTGGCGTGCCGGCATCATCCACAGCAGGCACTCATGCCACGTACCATTTATGTCGCCCTGGAGGATGACTCCATCGTCGGCTACATCGCGGGGCACCTCACGCGGCGCTACGAATGTGACGGCGAGCTGCAGTGGGTCTACGTCGCCCCTGAATGCCGCCGCAGCGGCACGGCCTCGGAACTCCTTCGCCTGCTGGCGGCCTGGTTTGTTCGGCAGGGGGCGTCCCGGGTCTGCGTGAACGTTGATCCGAATAACATGCCCGCACGACGCTTCTATGCGCGGCATGGAGCCGCCCCTCTGAATGAGCACTGGCTGGTTTGGAACGACATCAACGATTTGGGATCGGATCGCCTAATAAGTCGGATCGCCTGATTGAGAATGATCCACAAGGAGCAACACATGAAGCATTTGACGAGGATGACGGCAGTGGCGTCGCTGGCACTGCTGGCGGCGAGCGCGCAGGCGCAGGGGCCTGGCGGGGGAGGTTTCCAGCCCTCGCCGCAAATGATGGCGAAGTTCCAGGCCTGGCAGAAGTGGCGCGACAGCCACAAGAACGTCGTGGCCCTGCAGCAGACGCTCGGCGGCCTCCAGGAGATGGAGCAGGACCCGCGCACCCGCCTCAACAAGACGCAGGCGCGGACGGTCCTGGCGGTCATCGGCAAGTGGCGCTCCCGGCCCGTGATGTCGGACGCGCAGGCGCGGCAGGTGGACCAGCAGATCACGGCCCCGCTGACCACGGCGCAGATCAAAAAGATCGTGACGGCCTCCGCTGGACGCCGGGGCGGCTTCGGCGGCGGCCGGCCGGGCGGTGGTGGGCCGGGAGGCGGTGGGCCGGGAGGTGGCTTCGGCGGCGGGCGGCCTGGAGGGGGCGGTCCGGGTGGCGGGCGGCCTGGCGGGTTCAATCCCGCCGCGTTCCCCGACCCGAGGGATTATAACCCGCTGAATCCCAATAGCCTGCCGTTCGAGCGGATGCGCCCCCGCGCCGCCCAGCGCCTCGCCGAACTCACGACGGAGCTGAAGCAGGCCAAGTAGCGCTTGATAGGCTCATCAGAGTCAGCGAGTGAACTCGCCGCCGGTGGCGCGTCGCGCCGAGTGTCATCCCAAAAGCCTTCGCCTGCGTGGACGGAAAAAGTGTCCACGCTGGCGGACACTCAGCCGAAGGCTGTCAGCGGCGAATTGATTCGCTGACTCTGAACTCCGGCTGATTACCTTATGACAAAGCCGCTCATTGAAGTCCAACAACTGACGAAGACCTATAAGATGGAGGGCCTGGAGGTCCATGCCCTCCGGCGGGTCAGCCTCACCGTCGAGCGCGGCGAGTTCGTCGCCATCATGGGGCCGTCCGGGTCGGGCAAGTCCACCTTCATGAACCTGGTCGGCTGCCTGGACAAGCCCACCGGCGGCTCGTACCGGCTCGACGGCATCGAGGTGGCGCGTCTCAACGACAACCAGTTGGCCGACATCCGCAGCCGCAAGATCGGGTTCGTCTTCCAGACCTTCAACCTGCTGGCGCGCACCACCGCCATGCAGAACGTGGAGCTGCCCCTCTTCTACACCCGCGCCGCCGACCGTGAGCGGACCGCCTGGCGTTGCCTCAAGGCCGTCGGCCTGGCGGACCGGATGGGTCACACGCCCAACCAGCTCTCCGGCGGCCAGCAGCAGCGAGTCGCCATCGCCCGCGCACTCGTCAACGATCCGCCGCTGCTGATGGCGGATGAGCCGACCGGGGCGCTGGACACCCGGACGGGCGAGGAGATCATGGCGATCTTCCAGCGCCTCAACCGGCAGGGCAAGACGATCGTGGTCGTGACCCACGAGCAGGATATCGCCGCCCACGCCGGGCGGATCATCCGATTCAAGGACGGTCATCTGGTCGCCGATGACCCGGTCATCCAGCCGATTGACGCGGAGCGGGCGCTGGCCTCCATGCCGGTCGAGGAGGAGGAGGCGCTCGCATGAACAGACGGTTTGCCCACCCCTTCCTGCTTGCCGCCCTGGTCGCCGGCGCGATGCCCGCACCCGCACAGGTCGTGCCGCCCGCGCCGAGCTCCCTCCCCTCGCCCCTGACGCTGCAGCAGGCGCTCGCCATCGCCCTGAGTCATCAGCCACAGCAGTTCATCGCGCGGGCCTCGACCACGCAGGCCCTCGGCGCCAAGCAGCAGACCACGGCGCAGTATTTTCCGACGCTGACGCCCTCCTACGAGTACCAGAGCCGCAGTAACGCCCTCTTTGGCGTCCCGGTGCAGACCTTCACGGCTCCCTCCACAACGAGCACCACGACCGGGACAGGCACGACCGGGACGGGAACCACGACCGGGACGACCACGACCGGGACGGGCGGCACAGGGGTAGTCTCGGTGGGCCAAGCCCAGCCCCGCCAGACGACGGGGACGGGCAGCACGGGAACGACGACCACGACCACCACAACGACCTTCTCCCCGAATGAGGTCACCCTCGTGCGCGGCGGCGGCCTGACTGTTGACCTCGCGCAGACGCTCTTCGACAGCGGCCAGCGCGAGCTCGCCAACGCCCAGGCCCGCCGCGCCGTCGAGGCTGCCCAATATGGGGAAACGAACACGCGCCAGGATGTTATCCAGACCGTCACGCAGGACTATTACACCCTGCTGGAGGCCATTGACCTGGTCAAAGTCGCGCAGGCTCAGGTCACGCGATTCCAGCAGACGCTGGAGCTGACCCAGGCTCAGGTCGAGGCCGGCACGGCGGCCCGGATCAGCACCTTCCAGTCGCAGGCCGACCTCGCCACCGCCCAGGTGACCCTGCTGCAGAACCAGAACAGCGTGACCACGGCGGCCGCGGCCCTCAAGAACGCGATGGGGGTGGAGACCAGCGACCCGGTCCAGCCCGCGCCCCTGGCGCAAGGAGACCAATTGCCGCCCCTGCCGGCCACCGGCCCGCAGAAGACGCTGGATCAGTACGTTCAGATCGCCTACGCGAATCGCCCGGACCTGCGCCAGCAGCAGGCGGTGGTCCAGAACAACAACTCCGCCGTCAAGATTGCCCAGATCAACGCGGGCCTGTCGTTCACAACGACCTTCGACCTCTCCTACCAGGCCACCAATGACCTGGGCCATCGTGGCCTGGACACCGCGTTGCTGTTCAACACCTCATACCCGCTCTTCGACGCCGGCCGGGCACGTGGTGTGGTGCGCTCGACACGCGCCCAGCGCGACGCCGCTACTGACCAACTGGCGCTGATCCGCCAGAGCATCCGCCAGAACGTCGAGCAGGCGTATGCCACCCGCGCCGAGGCATTGCAGGCCGCGCAACTCGCCCAGGCCGCCGTCCAGGCTGGCCAGGTCAACTACGACGCCGCCGTCGCCTCCCGCCGCGCGGGCGTCGCCACGATCCTGGACGTGACGACGGCGCAGGCGACGCTGACCCAGGCCCAGGACCAGTACGTCACGGCCATCTACAACTTCTACACCGCCGACGCCGCTCTGCGCCGCGCCGCCGGCCAGAACGACGTTACGGCCGGCGGCCCCTGAGCCGCCTCGATGCCGTTCCCGGCAAATCCCATTGAAAGGGCCCCCTGTCACCATGAAGGGTTGTCTTAACTTCTCACCCTCATTCCCTCCGCACTGCTCCCGACGTTCCGCGAGCCTCTGGACGAGCGCCGCGATGCTCTGCCTTCCCCTGGGCGCGCGCGCCGATGTCAAGGTCGTGTCCGAAGTCAGCGTGACTGGCCCGGCGCAGCAGGCACAGGACGGAGGGGCGGATCAATCATCGCCGCAGATCATCACGACGTATTACAAGGGCGGCAACGCCCGCGCCGAGGCGGCGGCCGGCCTGGCCACGATCTATGACGGCGCGGTCGAAAAGGAATACGTGCTCGATCCGGCGCGGAAGACCTATTACGTGCTCGACGTGAAGCAGTTCGGGCAGCCGTCCGGCGGCGACTCAGGACGCCTGAGCCTGGACACCAGCGTAGACGTCACCCAGTCGGACAAAGATGAGGCCGACAGCACCAGGACGGTCGCCGGCCTGTCGGCGCGCGGCTACCGGGTGACCGGCTCCGCCAAGGTCAGCCCCAAGCGGTCCAACAACTTCAGCCTCGGCGGCATCTTCGGCGGGGGCGGCGTCTTCGGCGGCGGGGGCGGGTTTCCCGGCGGCGGGGGCGGCGGGTTTCCTGGCGGGGGCCGTCACCGGCGCGGCGGCTATCCCGGCGGCGGGGGCGGCGGCAGACAGGCCGGCGCGGCGGGAGGCTCGCTGCCGTCCTACCAAGTGACCGGCGAATTCTGGCTTTCGGACGCCGTGAAACTGCCCGGCGATAAGAAAGCGAACGTCCTGCCTGCGATTCAGCCGCTGCTGCTGTCCGCCGACCCGCTGCTCAAGCCGCTGGCGGACAGGCTGACGAAACTCAAGGACATCCCCCTGTACGCCCACCTCACGGTCACGCGGACCGCGCCTGCGCCGCGCGGCGGGCAGGGCGACTCCTATGGCGGCGACACGGATCAGGGGGCGTCGGGCCGCGCCGCGGAAAGGATCACTACGGCGACGCTGAAAGTGATGTCGGCCACGACCGTGACCCTGAATGATGCCTTGTTCAAGGTGCCGAACGATTACCAGCAGGTTGACCCGCCGGCACGGGTCCGTGCCGGGGCCGGGTAGGCCATTCCGGCGGCTTTCCGAGATGAAACTTCTGCTGATTGAGGACGATGAGGCGATTGCCCAGATGATCGCCGGCGGGCTGGAGGAGGACCGCTTCTCCGTGGACGTCGCGCATGACGGCGGCGTGGGCTATGAACGGGCCCTGACGAGGCAGTACGCGCTCATCCTCCTGGACCTGATGTTGCCCGGCATGGACGGCCTGCGCATCTGCAAGGCGCTGCGGGAGCGGCAGGTCGCCACGCCCATCCTGATGCTGACGGCCCGCGACGCCGTGCAGGATCGGGTGCGCGGCCTCGAGACCGGTGCCGATGACTACCTGCCCAAGCCGTTCCATTTCTCCGAGCTGCGGGCGCGCGTCCACGCGTTGCTGCGCCGAGATCGAGTCCACAAGACCCGCGTGATCCGCATCGCTGATCTGGAAATAGACACCCAACAGCATCGTGTCGCCCGCGCCGGGCGCGAGGTGCTGCTGACCCCGCGCGAGTACGCGCTGCTGGAGGCGCTCGCCCAGCACGAGGGACAGGTGCTGACGCGGGAGGTGATCCAGGAACGGATTTGGATGGATGAGGAGAGCTACTCGAACACCGTGGACGTGCGGATCGGTGCGCTCCGCAAGAAGATCGATGCCGATCATGCGGTCAAGCTGATCCAGACGGTACACGGCCTGGGCTACGTGCTCAAGCGGCCGGCGGAGGAGATGGCATGAGCGCTCGGAACGCCTCCGGCGGGCGTCCGCTCTGGCCGGCCTCCATCCGCCTCCGGCTGACGCTGTGGAACGTCGGCGTCCTGGCGCTGATGCTGGCCGGGCTGGGGGTGGGCCTGCGATACACGCTGAAGGCGACGCTGATCGCCTCGGTTGATCGCGGCCTTGTGCATGTTGGCCGCAACATCCAGAGCCGCGTGGCCTCGGTGGGACTCACCGGCCTCGCGCCTGGCCCCGGCTTCGGCGCGAGCGCCCCCCCGTCGGGCCGGCTCCGGCCCCGGATACTGGATATGCAGGGACATCTCGTCCTCCCCGTCGAGTCGCCCGTGCCACATGATAGCGCGCCGTATGACAGCGCGGCGTTTCAGCGCGCGCTGGCGGGCCGGCAGAGCCTCGCCACCATCCGCCTCGCCGGGCAGCCGGTCCGCCTCCTGTCCGTCCCCTTGCAGCAGAACGGGAGCGTGGTCGGCGTGGCCCAGGTGCCACGCCCGCTGACGGAGACCTACCAGGAGGTCCGGCGGCTGACGGACGTGATGCTCCTTCTGGCGGCGCCCGCGCTGCTGATCGCCGGACTGGGGGGGGCGTTCCTGACCAGCCGCGCCCTGCGGCCCGTCCGCCAGATCACGCATGCGGCCGGGCGCATCGGGGCGGAGGACCTGTCCGGGCGCCTGCCGGCGGCGGGCCGGGATGAGTTGTCGGAGCTCGCGGCGACCTTCAACGGCCTGCTCGGGCGCCTGGAGGAGGCCTTTGGCCAGCGCGCGGCCGCCTACGCGGAGCTGGAACGGGCCTACGAGCAGCAGCGCCGTTTCACGGCGGACGCCTCGCACGAGCTGAAGACGCCCCTGACGGTGATCGAGGGCACGGTCAGCCTGTCGCTCTCGGGGCAACGGACGGCGGCGCAGTACCGGCAGTCCCTGGAGACGGTGGGCCGCTCCGCGGAGATGATGACCAAGATCGTCCAGGACCTGCTGCTGCTGGCCCAGTCGGACGCCGGGCAGTTGGTCCTGGATCGGCGAGTCGTGTCCGTGTCCGACGTGCTGGCGCTGGCGCGGGAGGGGGTGTCTGGCCGGGAGCATGCCCCCGTCGTCCTGACGGACGTTGACCCGCAGTTGACCGTGAGCGGCGATCCGAGCCACCTGGTCCGCCTGTTCGTCAACCTCCTGGACAACGCGGCGCGCCACACGCCCCCCGAAGGCCGGATCGAGATGTCGGCCTCCGGCGACACAATGTTCGTTATGGTGACGGTCAAGGACACCGGCGCGGGAATCGCCCCCGAACACCTCCCGCACGTCTTCGAGCGCTTCTACCGGGTCGACGCGGCCCGCGCGCGGCGGCACGGCGGCAGCGGCCTGGGCCTGGCGATCTGCCGGAGCATCGTGGAGGCACACGGGGGGACGCTGTCCATCGAGAGCGTGGTGGGGGAAGGCACGGTTGTCCGCGTCCGGCTGCCCCAGGCCGTGATGGGGGGCCGGTCCTGCTCATTCGTCGCGCACGAGCGCGGCCTCGTCGGCGAGATTAGCGGCGCGCGTCCCGCGCCCTAGCCCGTAAAACGTCACGCCCAGGAGCAGGATCAGGACCAGCGGCACGTTCTGGAGCAGCTCGTACTCCAGCCGCTGGTGGGCGAAGCCGCCCGGCAGGGCACTGTCGGGGTTGCCCCCGCTGCCGAGCCAGCCGATGCCGAAGCCGGGCCAGATCAGCCCGACGCTCGCCAGCAGCGCCCACACCGTCGTCAGTCCCCCGCACAGCCAGACGCCGGCGCGCCCGCCGGCGACCCGGTATGGCCGCCGCGCCCGCGCCTGGACCGTACGCAGCCGGATGAAGGCGGGGAAGATCGCCAGATACGACAGCGTCTCCGTCGAGATCGCCAGCGCGATGGCCGCGGAGAAATACTTCTCCGCGCTGCCGTGCGCGAAGCGGAATGCCGCCAGCATGGTCGCGGTCGCCACCACGCCGGAGAGCAGGTTGACGGCGATGGGCGTCCCGAAGCGCGCCGAGAACCGCCCCAGCGCGCGCGGTCCGGCCCCGTCGTAGGCGGCGACGGCGAGAATGCGGTCGGCGCCCATCAGCCAGGCACTCCCGCTGGAGAGCAGCGCCATCAGGAAGGCCAGCGCGGCCAGCCCGCCCAGCGCCCGGCCCGCACCGGCCAGCGTCGCCGTCCCGCCGGGGGCCACCGTGCCGCCGTAGACGGTGAAGACGGCCTTGACCGCGTCCAGAAATCCCCCCAGCCCCGTCACC
>JAFAZD010000077.1 GCA_019239955.1 Armatimonadota bacterium
CCGCACAGCAGCCTGAAATATCTGCCGCCCGCCGTCTTTGCGCGGGCTTGGCAACAAGCGCAACAACGAACACAAGAGGCGGAACAGCCGCCTGACTAACCCAAGGCACTCACTCTGCCCGTGGTACATAAAACGGGGGAAAGCTCAGCCGTAATTCCCCATGAAGGATTGTTCCGACAAAGATAAGGATTGTTCCGACAAAGATGAGGATAATTGGTTGATGTATTTTATCATTTCCAGGCCGGTCATTCCATCTCCGGTATCAATGATGCAGAGTTTGTAGACGCCTGTAAGATCGAAGTAATTCCACTCTACATCCCAAACGATCTGGCCCTCCTCCCCAGTTCTCTCAATGGCTTCGATGGCATTCTGGGTCAGTTCACGCAAGAACTGTAGTGGGTGACAATCTTTGCCGAGCCGATCAAGCAGAAACCCTATTCCCGTGTCAGCCACAGTCAAAGGGAGAGTCCTACCACTGCCTTGATAAACATTTTCCATCTATGCTACCTTCTCACCCAATCCTAAAAAAAGTTACAATCGACACCGTCCAGCTATGTGCGGGTACTGAAATTCGGCCACTGCCGGACTCCGACAACACTCCTAAACGACAGGGGTACGAAGTAATGTCATTCGCTGCGAGGGGTGGCCTCAATCGGCTGCGCGGTCGTATCCGCCTCTTTGTTACGGATATGCGTCTGGCGAGCCGCGATGGACTGGGCAAGCAGGCGCAGGGCCTCAGCCTCGTTCTCATGTTCTTGTAAGGCACCCATCACGGCATCGGCTACTCTTTGGGCCGTCAAGTCCGCGAGTTGCTCCGCGACTACGTCCTGAATGTCATAACTCCGTCCCATCATCCCTCTACCCGTGTTCGCTCCCCAAGAGCATGACGCTCAATGCATCCGAAGGCATGATCCGGCCTTTGCAAACAACATCGGCCCTTGCTTGATCGCAGCCATCGGCGACAAGCAGGCTGTTCATGCCCATTGTTATACCACACCTTGCAAGGCGGCCTCCGGCATCTCCTCCTGGTTCCGCGTCGTGAGAAGCCAGGAGACGGCGGCGGGGTTCTCGTGAAGATAGCGCGCGATCTCCGACTGCAATGTGGCGATACGCTGTTCATAGGCACGAGAGGTGACAATCAGCAGGCCCGGGTTCTGAGTACCCAACTGCTCTTGCAGCGCCCGCAGCGAGGCTTCCAAGATCACCAGGCTGCGGGTGGCCATAGCCAATTCCTCCATATCTGCTATCATAGGGCTATCGCCACGGCGCATTTGGAAAAGCCCTCTTTCAGATCGTGCCGCAGAGGGAGACTTCCAGGCCCAGATCGTGCATGGCGGCGGCTTTGGCGTGGAGGGCGCGCTTGGCGGCCTCGGCATCGGGGGCGTAGGCGACCTGGATGTGGTTGGCCTTGTGGCGGGCCATCATCTGGTCGCGGGTGATGCCTTTGAGAACCGCGTGCATGATGGGCCACTGCGGGGTGGTCAGGTCCAGGCGCTCCTGCGTCTCGGCGTCGGGCAGCCTCACGACTTCGCCCAGGCCGGTGTCGAACTTCAATTTGCCGCCCTCAATGAAGACGCGGCTCCAGACGATCTGGCCCGGCTTGGAGACGCCCGTGAGCGTGCCGCCGCCCAGCCGGAAATACATCGGGGGCTGGCGCAGACTCCGTGCGCCTTTGTAGCCGCCGAGGAAGTGTTCCGGCGGCGCGGCCCCGCTGATCTCGAAGACCCAGACGTAGTCGTCCACACCGTCGCCCGTATACTGCCGGCCCCAGCGCAGGTCATGCAGGGTGGTCTCCGGGGGGTAGCCCAGCGTGTGCCAGAGGCGGTTCGTCACCAGCGCGTCCAGCCCGGCGCACTCGTCCACCTCGTTGAAGTGCGGCAGGGCGTCGCCCGCGTACAGCTCCGCGCCGGTCTCCTCGTTCCGCACCGGCGGGCGGCGGACGTTGTTGAGCAGACCTTCCACCAGGTCGGAGGCGGGGGCGAGGTCTTTGAGGCCCTGCTGGTATTGGATGCCGATGGTCGCGCAGCCGAACTCGTTGGCGATCCGCAGGGCGGCGACGTACATCTTGCACTGCTGCAGAACTTGATTTTCCGTCAGGTCATTCTCCTCGTCCGGGCCGTACTCGAACGCCATCCCCGTATTTTGGAGCCATTGGTAAACCGCCTGCGCCTCGGCGTCGGAGATGGTCTGCATTTTGGCGTAAAGGCCGGACTGGCTCAGGCGCTCCTTGAACACGCCGGTCGGATTGAGCAGTTCGTCGGGGATGATGGCGTTGTACATGCCCATGCAGCCCTCGTCGAAGATGCCCATGATCGCCTTGTCTCGCTTCAAATCACGCGCGAACCGGGTCCCGACCCCGGCGTCGGACGGCGCGGCCCCGGCGTCGTAGGGGCGGACATGGCCTGTGTCGTGCGTGACGTTGCCCTCATTGAGCCACTGCCGCAGGCCCCGCGTGAAGAAGTCGTCGGTGAACTCCTCGCTCCAGAGCGTGGAATACGCCACGCCCGCCTTGGTCAGTGAGCCGTTCAGGTTGAGCATCCCGACCAGCCCCGGCCAGGTGCCGCTCCAATTGGCGAGGGTGAGGATCGGGCCTTTGTGGGTGAGCAGGCCGGGCAGGACGTGGTGCGAATACTGCCAGACGGCCTCGGCGACGACCAGGGGCGCGTCGGGGTCAATCTTGCGGAAGACCTCCATGCCGTACTTCTGGCTGTCAATGAAGCCGTGCTGCTTGACGGGATCAAACGGGTGGCCGCGCTGGATGGTAATGCCTTCTTTTTCAAAGGCGGCGGTGATCTGCTTCTCCATCGCGGCCTGGGCCGGCTCGCACTTCTGGTTGGCGGACAGGCGCAAGTCGCCGTTGGCGATCAGGATGACGGTCTTGGGGGCGGGCATGGGTGATGTCTCCTTTGAACAGGGCAGGCAAGGAAAGTCGTGTGCTGGCGGTGTATTAGGCGGGGCGGGAACGTTTTCCTTTTCCCGACGCCCCCTTTGAATGGAGACAGACACATGGCCTTTGATCAATACCACGAGCCGCCCCAGGAACTGCCGGACGAGACGCGGACCTTCGCCCGCATGATCCTGTCGCTAATTGAGGAGGCGCAGGCGATTGACTGGTACGAGCAGCGCATGGCGGTCGAGAAGAACGCCGAGGCCCGCTCCATCATGCAGAACGCCCAGCAGGAAGAATTCAAGCACTTCGGCATGGACCTGGAGTTCCTGCTCCGTCGGAAGCCCAAATGGCGGGTCGCCTTGCAGAACATTCTGTTCAAGGAGGGCGACATCGTCGCCCATGGCGAAAAGGCGGAGGAGGCCGAAGACAAGGTTTGAGTCAGACGGCCTGAGTGGGCGCGTCACCGGGGCCACAAGATTTTTTCGCTGCCCCTTGACATTTTCACGTCGCTATTGTATTATTGTACTAGTACAATGTGACAGGCGGAGCAGATGTTGTTGCGGCTGGACAGCGAGTCGGGCGTGCCGTTTTATCAGCAGGTGGTGCAGCAGGTCAGGCGGCTGGTCGCGTCGGGCGCGCTGGCGCCGGGGGACCGGCTACCGACCGTGCGCGAGCTGGCGGCGGAGCTGGTGCTCAACCCCAACACGGTCGCGCGGGCCTACCAGGATTTGGAGCGCGAGGGCGTGGTGGAGACGCGGCGCGGGCAGGGCACGTTCGCCTGCGCGCCGTCCAGCCGCCTCAGCCGCGCCGAGGCGCGGCAGATCGTCGCCGCCCTGCTGGACCGCGCCCTGCTGGAAGCGCGGCACCTGGGCCTGTCCCCCGCCGAGGTCCTGGACTTGCTGAAGGAGCGCACCGAGGAGACCCATGAACAGCCCATTGCTTCGTGAGCCGAGGGGGCAGCGGCCGGCCCCCACCCCGGACGCCCCCGGCCGGGCGGTGGAGACGCGGGAGTTGACCAAGCGGTTTGGCCGCACCGATGCCCTGCGCGGCCTGACCATGCAGGTTCCTGCCGGATCGGTCTACGGCCTGCTGGGGCGCAACGGGGCGGGCAAGAGCACGCTGATGCAGCTCCTGCTCGGCCTGCTGGAGCCGAGCGGGGGCGCGGTGCGCGTACTGGGGCGCGACCCCGTCCGCGACGGGGTTGATCTGCGCCAGCGCCTGGGTTACATCCCGGAGCGGCTGCCGATGTACGAGTGGATGACCATCGCGCAGACGCTGCGCTTTGTCGCCGCGCAGTACCGGACGTGGTCACTGCCGACCGAGAACGCGCTGCTCGCCAAGTTCCGCCTGCCCCGCGAGCGGCGCGTGCGGGAATTGTCGCGCGGCCAGCGGGCGCTGCTCGCCCTAATCCTGGCAATGGCGCACGACCCCGAACTCGTGCTGCTGGACGAATGCACGTCGGGAATGGACGTACTCGCGCGGGCCGAGTTCGACCGGAGCGTGATTGACGCCCTGCACGAGTCGGGCCGCACGGTCCTGTTCGCCAGCCACCAGATTCGGGAGCTGGAGCGGCTGTGCGACTGGGTGGGCATTCTGCACGAGGGCCGGATGCTGCTGCAGATGCCGGTGGAGGAACTGAAGGCCAGCGTCAAGATGCTCCGCCTGGGCGCGGGCGTCGAGTCGCTGCCCGGCCTGACCATTTTGGAGCGCCGCCGCCTGGGCCGCGAGTGGCTGCTGACCGTGCGGGGCTGGACGGACGCGCCCGGCGCGCCCGCGTTGGAAGTGATTGACCTGACGCTGGAAGAGATTTTCGCCGCCCTCGTGAGCCACCAGGAGGCGCAGCCGTGAGCCACCAGGAGGCGCAGCCATGAAATGGAGAGGCTTCACATTGGTGGAGCTGCTGGTGGTCATCGCGGTGATTTCCGTGCTGGCGGCCATCATCCTCCCGGTCTTCGCCTCGGCGCGCGAGCGGGCGCGGCAGGCGAGCTGCGCGTCCAACCTGCGCCAGCTCGGCATGGCCTTCTCGGAGTATGCCCAGGACAACGACGAACTTCTGCCGGGCGCGACCGACGGGTCCGGCGGCGCAGGCGTGGAGGGCGGCTGGGTCTTCTACAGCGTGTTCGGCAGCCCGGCCCCCGCCGCGTTTGACGTGACGCGCGGCGGCCTCTACCCCTACGTCAAGAGCAAAGAGGTCTTCGTCTGCCCCGACGACGGCCAGGCCCGCGCCTCCGGCCTCTCCTACGCCGTCAACTCCTGCACGGTGGACCGGGGGGCGGACGCCACGGCCTTCCCCCAGCCGCGCCCCGGCAAGTCGCTGGCCGCCTTCCCCGCGCCCGCCGCGACCCTGCTGCTGGGCGAGGAGGCCGCGGACGGCGACGACCACCGGACCGGCTCGACCAACGACGGGTATCTGAGCCTGTTCTTCGACGACGCCGTCTCCGTACGCCACACGGGCGGCTCCAACGTGTCGTTCCTGGACGGCCATGTGAAGTGGTACAAGTTTCCCGGCGACGCCGGCAACCCCTCCCCTCGAAGTGCCGACGACGTGATCAGCGCCCTCCAGACCGGGGGCGCGCCCTTCGTCCCCTCCCCCCGCGACGGCGGCCTGTGTCCGTGAGGGGCCGGAAGGATGGACGCCGGAGAGACAGCGATTGAAATCGCCGCTCCGTAGCCTTCGGCTGAATGTCCGCCTGCGCGGACATGACTCTTCTGTCCGCGAAGGCGGACACTCGGCGTCTTCGCCCGGAGCGGCGAATTCATTCGCTGACGCCTTCTGGCCGTCTCGCTCGCCAGCCGATTGTCAAAAGAGGAATGTCCCATGAAGCAACTATTCTGGAAAGAGTGGTACGAACTGCGCCTGCTGCCGCTGGCGTCCGCGGTGTGCGTGGCACTGCTGATCTTCACGGCGAAGGTGTTCGCCAAGACGTATGACAGCGCCCACCGGTTCACCTTTGGTGATACGATCCTGCCACTGGTGGCGACCTGGATGCTGTTCGGGCTGCTGGCCGGGGCGGGGCTGATCGCGCAGGAGGTCGGGAGCGGCGGCTTGCAGTTCCTGAGCGCCCTGCCGGTCAGCCGCCCCCGTGTCTGGTGGGTGAAGGTGATCACGGCGCTGGGAATGCTGCTGCTCTCCGTGCTGACGAGCGCAGCGGCCTGGGCCGTGATTGACGCCTTTGTGTTCCAGTCCGCCTTCTTCAACGACCCATTCTGGCACGGACACATGGCACTCTGGGCCATGACAGGGATGGCGCTGCTCCTGCTGCTCGGCTTTTTCGCCGTCGCCCTGGCCGTCTCCCCCTTCCTGGACCGGCCCATCAGTGCCGTCGTCGCGGCGCTGCTGACCTCCATCGCCTGGCTGGGCATTTTGCAGAACGCGGCCTCTGAGTACGTGGACTACGTCGCGCACGGACGGATGTACACGTGGCAGCCAAACGATCCACACACGCACGACATCGGTTTGATCCTCATGCTCATGGTCGCCCTCAGCATCCCCGTGTTCGCCGCCATATCCTATTGGACGTTCACGCGCGGCGAGACGCTGCGCTCCGCCCGACGCTTCCGGGTCGGCGCGCTGACTGGGACCGTCTCCCTGGTCATGGCCGGCCTCATCTTCGTGGCCGGCTGGCAGATGCAACTCTGGTGAAGGAGATACGCCATGAACACGGAACACGACCCGGCCTCGCGCCGGACCGACGGCGGGTTCACGCTGATCGAACTCCTAGTCGTAATCGCTGTCATCGCCATACTGGCGGCATTCCTGTTTCCTGTCTTCGCGCAGGCGCGGGAGAAGGCGCGGCAGGCCGCCTGCGTGTCCAACATGCGCCAGATCGGGCAGGCCTTCATGCAGTACGCCCAGGACAACGACCAGCGCCTGCCGGACCAGGTGAGCGGCGGCACCCCCAAGGACATGGTGGCGACCGCGCTGATCACCGACTGGGAGACGCACCTGGCCCCCTACCTCAAGAGCGCCGGAGTCGTCCGCTGCCCCAGCGACGCGACCTCGGAACCGGTCAACATCCCCGGCACCAGTCTCCCAATCCGCGCCCCCGACACGGGCCTCCCGCTGTTGAACTCGTATGCCGTGCCCGCCAACGTGCAGGCAAAGTCGCTGGCGCAGATTCCGGCGTCGGCCCTGACCGTTCTGCTGGTCGAGAACCAGCAGTACCCCGGTTTCATGGGCAGCCCGGAATGGCTGGCGCTACAGCTGGGGGAGCCGGACTTTCCGCCAGACGAGGGCGAGGCCTGGCTGGGGCCGGACTTCCGCCACAACGGCATGGGCAACTACCTGTTCGTGGACGGTCACGTCCAGGCGTTCCACGGCCCTAACCCCCATTTCCCCGGCTATCAGACCAACGAGTACGGGGTCGCCCGGTGCGACCTCCTGGACCCCCTGCCGCAGTAGTCGGGACGGAGCGCCGCCGGCTTGTCCTGGGGACGCTGAACTACCGGCCTTCCACGGCCTCCTCCGCCAGAACCTGCCGCCAGGTGCGCTGGGCCGCGAATCCCAGTTGCTCGCTGGCCGGGATCAGGTCGTAAAAGCTGTTGCCGGTGAGGCGGCGGGCGTCTTCGGCAAGGTTGGCGGGCAGGTAACGGGAGGCGAGTTCGGCGGGCGTCAGGTCCGCCGCCCCGTCGTCGGCCATCGTGTAGAAGACGTGGTGGCCGGTCAGGGCGGACTCGACGGCCAGGCGGCAGGCGACCGCGAAGTCCTGAACATCTATGTAGGCCCAGAGGTCCTTCTTCAGGTGTTCCGGGTTGTCCCGCAGGCGGGCGGCCGACAGCCAGCCGCGCTGCCGGGCCTGGGCCATGTTCCAGATGGCCGGCGGACGCAGCAGGATGGTCCCGATCCCGTGCAGGCGGGTCGCGGCGGCGGCGGCCTCCTCGTTCATGAGCTTGGACAGCCCGTAGACGTCCTGCGGGCGGCGCGGGTGGGCGGCGTCCACCGGCAGGTAGTCCGGCAGGCAGGGGTGCGTCGGGAACGAGAAGCCGAGCGCCCCGATGCTGCTGGTAATCACCACCCGCGCCATGCCGGCGGCGACGGCGGCGTCCAGGACGTTCTGCGTGCCGATGACGTTGACCCGCAGCAGTTCCGCCGCCGTGACGTTGTGCGGGCTGGCGTAGGCGGCCAGATGCACCAAACTATCGCAGCCCGTCGCCGCCGACAGCACGGCGAGTGGGTCGGCCACGTCCGCGAAGACCATCTCCGCGCCGCTGCCCCTTAGCTCCGCCGGAATCGGCGTCCGATCCAGGGCGCGCACCGCATGGCCGTGCGCGAGCAGCTCCTGCACCACCCATTTCCCGGCCCGGCCGAACGCGCCGGTGACAAGAACACGCATCATTGACACTTTCTTAATCCCATTTTATGGCCCGGTCATCTTCGCGCCTTGCGCCGGACGAAAACCAGGGTCAGCAGGGCGATGCCGAGGAAAAAGGCGGCGGCAAAAACAGGGGACTGGCGGGGGCGGAGCAGGGCGAAGAGGACGACCCAGGCGATCAACAGCAGGGCGAAGGCCCAGTCGTCCACGAAGAGGCCGAGCAACTCGGAGCCGATGGCGCGCAGGACTTTCATAGACGCGCCTGCTCCGTCCGAACCGGCGGGCGGGCCAGCAGGACGCCGAGGCCGGCGACGGCCAGGTAGCCCAGGCTGAGCGCGACCGTCGCCCAGTCGCCGCCGGGCCAGGCCAGGCCCAGACCTTCGCCCGCCCAGAACGTGCCGAAGGCGGAGACCAGCACGCCGACCGCCAGCTTGAGCGCGTTTTCGGGGATGTTGGAGAGCGGGTGGCGCGCGATCAGCCCCAACACGACCACCAGCGCCGCCGCTGCCGCCGCGCCGAGGACCGCCGGGAGGAGGGTCTTGTGCCCCGCCGCGCCGACGGCGAGCACGATGAAGACCACCTCCACGCCCTCAATGAAGACGCCGTTGAACGCCGCCGCCGCCGCGCCGAAGTCCAGGCCGGAGGCCGGGGACGCCGCGCCCTGCCGCAAGGCCGCCGCCGTCTCGGCGTACTCCTTCTCCTCGTCGTGCAGGGCCAGCACGCCCGCCGCCCGCAGAATGGCCTTGCGGAGCCAGCGCAGGCCGAACAAGAGCAGCAGCGTCCCGACGATCATCTTGAACAGCGGCATGTCCAAGTGGGCGAGGCTCGGCCCGAAGAGGGCGACCAGCACGGCCAGCAGCAGGGCCGCCGCCACCGTCCCCGCCCACGCCGAGCGCCACCCCCGCACCGCCCCCACGGCCAGCACGATGGTCAGCGCCTCCACGAACTCCACCAGCGACGCCAGAAAGGCAGCGAGAACTGTCGGCCAGGCAAATGTCATGGCGTTATTGTACCCGCATCCTCTGCTTTCTGACGAGCCACGCCGTGAACGGCGAGGCTCAGAAGGCGCTACGCGCCGAGCATCCAGGGGATGCAAGAGTCAGTGCCTCCGCTCGTCCGCAGGACGATTGGCCGCAGGCCTACCGAGCCTCGCCGTTCACGGCGTGGTTTGCCGGCTCACGCGGGGCATAAGGGCTTCATCTCCCACACATCCACCGACTTCACCCGCACCGTGCCGCCACGGGCGCACAGGGCAATGTGCAGGCAATCGGGGCGGGTGGGATAGGTGCGGCGGGCCTGGCAGGCACGGCCATTGGCGAAGGACTCGATGACGGACCGATCAATGTAGACGTGCAGGGCCAGCCCGTCGCGCCGGTCCAGCGCCAGCGGGACGTTGCCGAACCGCTGTGTGCGTGGGTCATAGAGCAGTTCCACGCCGTCCGCGCCGTCGGGGGCGCAGCGGACGCTCAGACCGATCCCGGCGGTGTCGGTCGGCTCAAACTGCACCAGGACTTCCAGCACATCGCCCTGCACACCGTCCAGCACGTGCAGGCCGTCCGCGACAGTCAGGGCCTCGAAATGCTGATGCCGCCCGCGCAGTGCATTTAGTTCCGATGGGGGTGCGAAGCCGAGCGTGCCATCGCGCTGGAGGGTCAGTTGACGCGGCAGAGACAGAACGCCCGCCCAGCCGGCGGTACGCATCTCGTCATCGGAACGCCCCTCACGCAGCCAGCCGAACAGCAGGCGGCGGCCACGACGGTCGTGCAGGGTCTTGGCCGCATAGAACTTGTCGCCATCGGCGGGGGCGATGTGCTCCGGGGTGAAGCGCCCGCTGTCGTAGGTCCCGGTCTGCCACCAGGTATTGTTTTGGGAGGAGAGGAAGACGGACTTGCCGCCGAGCGGGAAAAAGTCGGGGCACTCGAATTCGAAGTCCGTCTGCCGCACGTCGCCGAGCAGCAGTGGGTGCTGGTATTGCCACTCGTTCAGGTTCTCGGAGCGGTACAGGAGGGCCGCGCCGCCCTTGTGGTCGGGCTGCTCGCTGCCGATGACCATGAACCAGGCGTCCTGCTCGCGCCAGACCTGCGGGTCGCGGAAGCAGTCGCCGTAGCCGTCGGGTCGCCGCGCGATGATCGGGTTGCCGGGATGCTTCTCCCAGTGGATCAGGTCCCGGCTGGTCGCCAGGCACTGGACCTGGCCCGGCTGCCCGGTGTAGAAGGCGTAGAACGTCTTGTCATGCTCGACGACACTCCCGGTCCAGACGCCCTCTCGGTCCGGCCCGCCGGGCGTGGGGACAAGGGCGATGGGCAGTTCCTCCCAATGCACAAGATCACGGCTGACGGCATGGCCCCAGTGCATGTTGCCCCAGCCGGGGGCCTCCGGGTTGTGCTGAAAGAAGATGTGATGCACGCCGTCCCAGAAGAACGGAATCGGGTCATTCATCCAGTTCTTGGCCGGCGTGAAGTGGTATAGCGGTCGGTGCGGATCAGTCATCCAGGTGCGCCTCCATCGCGTCGCGTGTCAGTCGGTACAGATACCATTCGGACATCTGTTTCGCCCCCAATCCGTCATACACCTGCTGAGCGGTGGTGTTCCAGTCCAGGCAGGTCCACTCCATGCGCCCGCAGCCGCGCGCGTGGGCGGTTTGGATGCAGAAGCGCAGCAGCGCCTTTCCGATGCCTCGGTTTCGGTACTCCGGCAGCACGAACAGGTCTTCCAGGTACAGCGTCGGGCGGGCCAGGAACGTGGAGTAGGTCTCAAAGAAGAAGGCATAGCCGACGGGACCGGGCGCGCCCTCCCACTCGGCCAGCCACGCCTCAAACTTCGGGCGTTCACCGAAGCCGTGCTCCACCAGCCGCGCCCGCGCCCCGTCATCCGGCGGCGGCAGCCTCTCAAATTCGGCCAAGGCCGTGATGAGGGCGATCAGCGCATCGGCGTCCGCGCGCTCCGCCCGGCGGATGGTGATCAGGTTTGTCATCGTCCCGTGTCCCGGCGGATTTGCCAGAGCCGCACAGTGTCATCACCCATGCCCGTCGCCAGCGTCCTGCCATCCGGCGAGAAGGCGATGGACAGCACCGCCGCGTGCAGGGGCGCCGTCCGTATCAGCCGCCCGGCGGCGGCGTCCCACAGCTGAATCTCGCCCGGCTGACGTGCCCCCGAATTGATCTCGCTTGGGCCGCCTCCGGTCATGATCCGCTGTGAGTCCGGCGAGAAGGCGAAGGCATAGACCGGCAGGCGCGTCCGCAATGAACGCAGCAGTCTCCCGGAGGGGCATCGTACAGGTTGACGGCCCTGCCACTACGCGCATCGGAGCCGCCGCTGATACCCGCGCGCACATGGCCGTCCGGGGAGTATCTCACTTCGAGTATTTGCTCCTGGTTGATGAAGGTCCGCAACCGTTTCCCCGTCCTCACGTCCCAAAGTTCCTCAAACCCGCCGACTCCTGCCGCACCAGCGACGACGAGGATCCGGCTGTCGGGGGAGAAGGCGACGGATTCCGCCAAGCCGCGTGGCCTGAGTACGCGCAGCCACCGCCCAGTGCGCTCGTCCCGGAGCACAATGGGTACATAGTTCACCCCGCCCGCGCGCTCCGTCATCTCCCCGCCCGTCGCCAGTATCCTGCCGTCGGCGGAGAGGGCGACCGGATCGCCTCCATTCAGCAAGTGCTTGCGCCGCCCCGTCCGCACATCCCAGAGGCAGACATCCTCGCTGGCATCGTCGCCGTTGCTGTCGCCCGTCGCCAGCGTCTTGCCATCCGGCGAGAACGCAACGGAGTCCACCCAGTTGTCGCGGTCGGACAGCGTGTGCTTCAGCCGGCCAGTGTGCGCGTCCCAGAGTTTCACCTCACCGGGCGTCCCGTCCATCGGCTCATACTCCGCGCTGCCGCTGGCCAGCGTTCGCCCATCGGGCGAAAAGACCAGTGCGCTGACCTCATTGCGGTGTCCGCGCAACGTGTGCTGAAGCGTCAGCGTCTGTGCCCCGCCAGAGGCCGTCGCGCTGAAATAGAGGACGGACATGACCACAGGCACTATCGCATTTTTCATGGCTTCCCCTGGCAGGCTGTGCTATAATTTTCCGAAGGCCCTACTATGACCTACTATGATGGGAGGACAACATGCGACATTGGCTTTGCACACTGGCAGGCGCGACGGCGCTGCTGATCGTCGGGACGCCGACGCAGGCGCGCTACGGCGGACCATTGCTGGGATCCGGCACACACTCCGGCGGCGGGAGTGCCCACACCCCGGCGCACAACAGCGCGGAGCGACGGGCGATCATGGACGCGCTGCGGCTCAAGGTCGGCAAGGCGTCGGGCAAGTACGTTGTGTTCAACGTCCAGCGCCTCCGGGTCAGCCGTGGCTGGGCCTGGGCGCTCGTCCGGCCGCAGTCGCCCAGCGGCAAGACCCACTACGACCCCATCGGCGCACTCCTGCACAAGCACGGCGGCCGGTGGACCGTCACGCACACCCTGGAAGGCGACTCGCTGACGACGGACCCGGCGACGCTACAGGCCAAGTACCCGGATGCGTCGCCCGGCATTTTCTGACGGCGGCCATCACCCCATGCTCCAATGTTCAGGAGAGGCAGAGTTCCCGGCAATCCGGCATCCGAAGGGCAGCCCCAACTTCGGGCTGAGTGTTCAGGCGCGGACAGCTGTGCCCGAAGTATACCTGACCGATGAAGTTAGGAGTGACGCAGTTGAGCCGACTTTCAGATGAGGAACGGACCCGCCGCAAGAGCAGGTTTACTCAACAGTTCATCGTGACACAATGCACCTTGGAGTCCATGCCGCAGGGGCTGGACGCGCTGCCCCGATCCCAGAAACGGGTAACATGACGGTGTGGGGGGACAGCCTCCCGAAGCGACGGTGAAAGGACAGCACGATGCCTGAAGACAATGAGAGCGGACCTACTCTGTCGGACCTGGCGGGTCATGTCGACCCGACCAAGGCGGCGGACAGCGTGCCGGCCACGGGCGTGGCCAGCGCCGCCGGCGGGGGCGCGCTGGACCCGGCGGTGGTGGGCACCAGCACGGAGATACTGGGCGCCGGATCGGACGGCGGCGACGCCGAGGCCGGGGTCGTCCACACCGGCGCGGAGGACTCCCCGCCCGACGCCGTGACCGGCACGGGGGCCGGCGCGGGCACGGGGGAGCTGGACACCATGCAGACCGGCACGGCCCAGACGGAGGCCGAGACCGGCGGCGGCCCCGCGATGGACACCGCGGCGCGTGACGCCACCCTGCCCCGCGCCGACACCCAGCCCAACCCCCCGGACTAGCCGCGCCGGTGGTGCCGGTGCTTCTGGGGGCGGCGACGGTGAGGCCGGTATCGTGGGTGATGGCGGCGCAGATGCCCGCTGTGACGTCTGCCTGAATGACGCACCCCATGATGCGGGGGAGGCTTGGCCTGGCGTCGGCGGCGCGGCGCATGAGGGGGCAGAGCGCGTAGGGGCAAAACCGGAGGGGGAGACGTGAGCGCCGGACGCGGGTTTGTCGCGGAGGCCGCGCCAGCCGTCGGTGGCTGCCCGACCGCCGGTGTGGCCGGTTGAGGAAGTGCCGCCCTCTGGTGCGGCTTAGACGACCGCCACAGCGCGGAGATGGCAATCAGAATTGCCACCAGGAGCAGCGCCGTGGCCCACCACAGCGGGCGCCGGCGCACCCGCGTCACTGCCTGTACGCCACTCCGGGCCCCACCTGTCGGGGCGTCCTGCTCCGGGCCGGCCAGGGCCACGCGGACGGACTCCGCCAGCGCGGCCCCGGACCGATAGCGCCTGGCCGGGTCCTTCTGCAGCGCCCGCGTGACGACCTGCTGGAGCGGCGCGGGAATCCCGGACACCGGCGGCGGCTGGCCGGACGTGATCTGGTAGAGCAGCGCGTCAATGGTCGGCCCGGCGAACGGCGGGCGGCCCGCCAGCAGGGCGTACAGCAGCGCCCCCAGGGACCAGAGGTCCGAGGCCGCCACGGCGGCCTCGCCCCGCACCTGCTCCGGCGCCGTGAAGAGCGGCGAGCCGACCCGCTCCCCCGCCCGTGTCACCATGGTGTCGTCGGTGTGGCGGACCGACCCCAGGCCGGTCAGCTTGGCGCGCCCGTCCGGCAGCAGCATCACCTTGGAAGGCCCCAGGTCGCGCAGCACGAGGCCGTGGGCGTGGATGGCGTCCAGGCCGGAGGCCACCTGGTCGAGCACCTGGGACGCCTCCGCCGGTGGGAGAGGCCCACGCTCCAGGACCTGGCGCAGATTTCGCCCTCCCAGGTACTCCATCACCAGGAAGTCGTGGCCGTCCTGGGTGCCGACGTCGTGGACGACGACGATGTTGGGGTGCGACAGATGCTGCAAGGCCCGCGCCTCCCGCCGCCACCGTGTCAGCAGCTCCTGCCGCCGGGCCGGGGGCATGTCCGCGGGGAGGGTGATCAGTTTGAGGGCGACCGTGCGCCCCAGGCGCACGTCCGCCGCCTGATACACCGTGGTCACCCCGCCGCCGCCGAGCTGGCGGATCACCTCATAGCTGCCCAGTCGCATTCCCATGCCCGCGCACTCATAGCGTTTCCCCTGTTCATCCAGTTCCCGACGAAAAATCGGGTAAAAGGAGGCGTCACTCTTTGAGAGCGATCCAGGAGAAAGACCACATGGCGCGAGACAGTCAGGAAGCGCGGGAGGGACACGCGGCGGGCCAGGGGCGGCTGCGGGCGCGCCCCTCCCCCACCCTGGCAGCGGATTGGGACGGACGGCCCGGCGAGGCGACGGCGCTTGATCTCACCGGAGGGTACGCCGGCGGGCGCGACGCCCTGCTCTACGTGCCCCGGGGCTACCGGTCGGACCGCCCCGCGCCCCTGGCCCTGATGCTGCACGGCGCGGGCGGCAACGCCTCCCACGGCCTGGGCCTGCTGGCCGACCACGCGGACGCGCACGGCCTGCTCCTGCTGGCCCCCGCCTCCCGCCGCCAGACCTGGGACGCGGTGCTGGGGCGCTTCGGGCCGGACGTGTCCCTGATCGAGAGGGCGCTGGCCCACGTCTTCGGCCATCTGACGGTAGACCCTGGCCGCGTCGCCATCGGTGGTTTCTCGGACGGGGCCTCCTATGCACTGTCGCTGGGGATCACCAACGGCGACCTCTTCGGCCACATCCTCGCCCTCTCCCCCGGCTTCACGGCCCACGCCGCCCGGCGTGGCCGACCCCGCATCTTCGTCTCACACGGGACGCGCGACGAGACGCTGCCGATCGCCGTGTGCAGCCGCCGCGTCGTGCCCGCCCTGCGGCATGCCGGCTACGATGTGGACTACCGGGAGTTCGAGGGGCCGCACACGGTCCCGCCGCAGGTGGTCCGGGAGGCGGTGAGTTGGTTCCTGCCGCCGATGGCATGACGATCAAAAATCCGGGGTCTGCCGCTCGCCAAAAAAGGTGAAACAGAATGGGCTTTGCCTCAGTCAAATACGTAAACGCCGGTATGTCCTCATAACTCCCGGCCGCAACGGGGCAGACGATCATGGAACAAACAATTATGGACACCTCCTTGGAGGATTTTCGACGGATGACGGACTCGTTCTGCCGCCGGTGCTACGGGTTCTCCATCTTCGACGTGACGGGATTCCCGCTGGACAACTATTTCCTCGTGGGGCATAGCTCGCTGCAAACGGCGCACGCGGCGGCGCGGTTTCGCGCCCAGCAACGCCAAAATTAATCTCACCGACGCCCAGCGGCGAGCAAGGCGGGGCGGCCGGCCAGGATCGTGGCGGTCCTGAACGGCCGCCTTTTTTCGTCCCAGGAGAAGCAGACGGTCGGAGCGAATAGGCTGGCAAGCGAAGGGGGACGGGGGGGAATGCGCTGATGGAGGATGCCAGGGCGCGGGGAGCGGACGAGGACAGTCCGGCGGGGACGCCGCCGAAGCCGGAGGGCGTGACCCTGCGGGCGCTCGCCGTGGCCGTCGCGCTGTCGGTCGGCTCGGCGCTCTGGGTCCGCCAGGCGGAGATCGTGGTGCTCGCCACCCAGGTCTCGGAGAGCGTGCCGCCCATCCCGGCCCTGGCCGTCCTGATCCTGCTCGTCGGCCTGAACCCGGCCCTGCGCGCGCTCGGCCCCCGATTCGGCCTGTCCCAAGGGGAGCAGGTCACGGTCTACAGCTTCGTCGCCATCGCCGTCTCCATCTGCGGGCCGGGCTGCGTCCGCTTCGTGCTCAGCCTGCTGACGGCCCCATATCATGACGCCACCCCCCAGAACGGCTTCAACTCCCTGTGGCACCTCATCCCGCCCTGGCTGGCGGTGTCGGACCCGCAGGCCATCCAGGAGTATTATCAGGGCGGCCGCCACGGGACGCCGTGGCGGCTCTGGCTGGCCCCCCTGCTGACGTGGGGCACGTTCCTGATGGCCCTGTGGACGGCGCTGCTCTGCCTGGTTCTGCTGGTCCGCCGCCGCTGGATCGAGACGGAGCGGCTGGCGTTCCCGCAGGTTCAGTTGCTCCTGGAGATGACCGGCGGCGACGCCGGCGGGCGCGCGTTCCTCCGCAACCCGATCATGTGGGCGGGATTCGGCCTGGCGGCCCTCTACAACGGCGTCAACATCCTCCACGCGCTCGTCCCCTGGGTCCCCGCCATCGGGACGACGCTGGACCTGACTCCGGCACTCAGCGCGTACCCCTGGAAGGGCATCGGGGCGGTGACGCTGATGTACCGGCCCGATCTGATCGGATTCGGCTTCCTGGTGCCCACCGAGATCTGCTTCTCGATCTGGTTTTTCTTCCTGCTGTCGCGCGCCGAATCATTCTTCGCGTTCACCCACGCCTGGGGCGTCGCGGGCGTGCCGTTCGAGCAGGAGCAGAGCATGGGCGCGTTCCTGGTCCTGGGCCTCTGGTCCTTGTGGCAGGTCCGGGGCGACGCGCGGCGGATGCCGGGGCCGCTGCTGGGGCTGGCCGCCAGCCTGCTGTTTCTGATCTGGTTCTGCGCCCGCGCCGGCATGGATCTCTGGGTCGCGGCGGCCTACCTGGGGATCGTGCTGGTGACGGCGCTGGCGAGCGCGCGCGTCCGCGCCGACTCCGGCGTGCCGCTGATCTGGCTGTTCCCGTTCTACCAGCAGAAGAAGGTGCTGCTGAACCTGCTGGGAACCGCGCCGTTCGTCACCGGCGGCATGCCGGGGACGATGACGATTTTTGCCCTGCTGACGTTCCTGGCGCGCGGCTACTTCCCGGCGCTGATCGGCTACCAGGTGGACGGTTTCAAGATGGCCGAGGCGGTGCGCCTGCCCCGCCGGCAGATGGCGGGGGTGATCGTGCTGGCCGCCCTGGTCGGAATCGCGCTGGCGTTCTGGATCCACCTGACGACGTACTACCGGTACGGCGCGGAGAACATCGGCGGCGGCCTCTGGGGGTCGTGGGTCGCGGTCCCGGAATTTGAGGCGGTGCGTGCCGTGCAGCCGCCGGACCCGGTGCGGACGGCGGCGACCGGCTTCGGCGGCGTGCTGACGGTCTTGCTGCTGCTGGCGCGGCAGGCCTTCGTCCATTTCCCGCTGCACCCGCTGGGCTACGCGGTCGCCACGGCCTACGGCACGTTGGTCTGGTGGCCTTTTTTAGTCGTCTGGGTCTTCAAGGCCGGCATCCTGCGCTGGGGCGGCGTCCGCCTGTACCGCCGGGCGATCCCGCTGTTTTTAGGATTCGCCCTGGGCCACTTCTTCGTGGCGGGCGTCGTCTGGGGCCTGATCGGCGCGTTCTGGCCGGACGCGGCGCGCGCCTACGGCGTCTGGTTCGGGTGACACAGCGACACGGCTGAAAGCATGGAGCCAAAACGAGTGACCGAGCGACAAGCGAGAGACAATCGTGGCGGACCTGGGCGCAGTCTGCTGGCGGCGACCTGCTGCCTCGTGCTGTTCCTGTACGCCGTCTATCTGGGCGCCCTGAGCGTTCTCCTGCCCTTCATCGGGGCCTCCTTCGGCCTCGGATCGGGGGCCGAAGGACGCTTGTTTCCCGCTGACTTCATCGGCTTCGTCACCGGGGTCCTCGCGTGCGGCTATCTCTCCGATCGCTTCGGGCGCAAGGCGGTCCTGCTGCTCGGCATCGGCGTCTACGCCGCCGGCCTCTGCCTGTTCGGCGCCGTGCCGGCGTTCGCTGCCGCCCTGGCGGCGACGGCGCTGGTGGGGGCCGGGACGGGCGCGATGGAGACCGTGGCGAGCGCGCTGGCCGCCGACCTGTACCCGGAGCGCCGGGCCTTCCTGTTGAACGGCCTGCAAATCGCCTTCGGGGCCGGGGCCGCCCTCAGTCCGGCGGGCGCCCACTTCCTGCTGACGTCAGGGACAGACTGGCACGCGCTCTACCTGGGCCTGGCCGGCGCCGACGGCGTCCTGTTCCTGGCGCTGCTGCTCCAGCCGGTGCCGCGCGTCCGGCACGCACCGGAAGCCTTGGACATGAGGGCCCTGCGCGCCATCCTGCGCCAGCCCGCGTTCCTCATCCTGTGCGTGTCGCAGGCGCTCTACGTCGGCGCGGAAGTAGGCTTCTTTTCCTGGATGCCGACCTACTTCCAGAGGCGCCTGCCCGGCGGCGCGGCCTGGGCCGGCCTGGTCGTCACCGTCTTCTGGGTGGCGATGACCTGCGGGCGCGTGGCGACAGGCGCCGTCGTCGGGCGCGTGGCCCTGCTGCGCCTTATCCTGTGGCTGGCGGGGGGCGGCGCGCTCGGCTCGGCGCTGGCGCTTCTCTGGACGACGCCGGCAACGGTCCTCTGCTTCGTCACCTGGACGGGGCTGTGCTTCTCGGGTATCTTCGGCCTCATCCTCGCGGAAGCCGGCGAGCGTTTCCCGCGCGCGGCCGGCACGGTCTTCGGGGGCGTCGTGGCGGCGGGGGGCGTCGGCGGGGCAGTCATCCCGTGGGCCGTCGGGGTGCTGGCCGACACGCCTGTGGGCTGGCGCGGGGCGCTGGCGATGATTCCGCTGGCCGCTGCGGGAGTCGGTCTGCTGATGCGCCGGAGGGAACTCGCGTCCGTTCCCCCGCCCGCCGGTCAACTCTGTGAACCCTCCGAGGCTTCCAGTCCCAGATAGTTCTTCGCATTGCGGTAGCAGATGTTTTCAATCAAGGGGCCGGCCAGATGATCGTCATCGGGCATCTCCCCATTTTCGATGTCGCGCCCGATCAGGCTGCACAGCACCCGCCGGAAGTACTCGTGACGGGGGTAGGACATGAACGAGCGCGAGTCGGTCAGCATCCCGATGAACCGGGAGAGCAGGCCGAGGTTGGAGAGGGCATTGAGCTGCCACTCGATGCCTTCTTTGGTGTCCAGAAACCACCAGGCGGAGCCGAACTGCATTCGGCCGGGCCTGGGGCCGCCCTGGAAGTTGCCGAGCATGGAGACGAACACGTAGCTGTCGACTGGGTTGTTGTTGTAGAGGATGATCTGCGGCAGCGCGTCCTCCTGATCCAGCTGATCCAAGTAGGCGGACAGGGCGACGGCCTGCGGCCAGTCGCCGAGGGAGTCGAAGCCGGTGTCGGGGCCGAGACGCCGGAAGGCCCGCGTGTTGTTGTTGCGTAACGCCCCCAGGTGAAGCTGCTTGGTCCAGCCCCGGCGGGCGTCCAGCCGCCCGAAGAACAGCATGAGGTAGGACGTGAACTTGCCGTAGTCCTCCGGCCCGGCAGCCTGTCCGGCCCGCGCCCGGTCGAAAATGGCCGCGGCGGTCGCCTCGCTGGGAAAGTCCGCGTAGCAGTGCGGCAGGCCGTGGTCGGACAGGCGGCATCCCGCCTCATGGAACGCGCCGTGCCGTTTCTCCAATGCCCCCTCAAAATCCGACAGGCGGCGGATGGATGTGTCGCTGGCCTGGGCCAAACGGTCCACCCAAGCGTTGAACGCCTCGGGCCGGTCCACTGCCAGCGCCCCGTCCGGGCGGAACGTCGGGTAGACCCGCGTGGCGAGGCCGGACTGCGCGATCCGGTGGTGAAATCCCAGGTCGTCGGTCGGGTCATCGGTGGTGCAGAGCGCGCGGACATGGAACCTCGTGAGAATGCCCTGCGCCGTCAGATCAGGGTCCTGTAGCCGCTCGTTGGCGCGCGCCCAGACCGACGGGGCGGTGGCCTCGTCCAGCAGTTCCTCAATCCCGAAGTACCGCTTCAGTTCCAGATGCGTCCAGTGATAGAGCGGGTTGCGGAGCGTGTGCGGCACGGTACGCGCCCAAGCCAGAAATTTCTCGTAGGGCGCGGCGTCGCCGGTGCAGTAGCGTTCCTCCACGCCGTTCGCCCGCATCGCCCGCCATTTGTAGTGGTCTCCTTCCAGCCAGATTTCGGCGAGGTCGCGGAACCGGCGATTCTCACAGATGTCCCGCGCGGGCAGGTGCGTGTGATAGTCCAGGATCGGCTGATCCCGCGCATACTCGTGGTACAGCCGCCGCGCGGTCTTCGTCTGAAGCAGGAAATCCTCGTGAATGAAAGGCATGGGATACCGTCAGGCTCGATAAATGACCTCACCGGCGCAGACCGTGGCGGCGATCTCCAGCGGCCCCGCCTCCCGAACGCGGAACAGGGTAAGGTCGGCGTCATAACCGACCTGAAGATGCCCTTTGCGCGCCTCCAAACCCAGGATGCGGGCCGGGATCGTGCTGGCGCAACGAGTCGCTTGCGCCAGCGAGAGATCGGTGAACCGGAGCGTATTGGCCACGCAGGTGTCCAGCAGAAAGCCCGCCCCGGCGAGGTAGGGCGTCCCCGCCAGGACGACCCTGCCGGACGGCAGGACCTCATGGCGGCCATCGCTGTAGACCCCGGCGGGCAGGCCGCCCAGGGAGACGGAGTCGCTGACGAGGGCCAGCTTCTCCGGGCCTTTGACCCGCGCAAAGCACTTGACGACCGAGGCGGGCAGGTGTTCCCCATCGGCAATGATCGTCGCGTACAGGTCATCGCTCGCCAGCTGCTCCCAGATATAGTTGGGGTGGCGCTTGATCCGGTCATGCGCCCCGTTCCCCAGGTGGGTGGACACCCGCGCGCCCGCCCGCACCGCGTCCCGGATGGTCTCCGGGGACGCGGCGGTGTGTCCCAGGGCGGCCACCACCCCGGACTCGGCCAATCTCTCGATGAACGGCAGAGCGCCCTCGCGCTCCGGGGCCAATGTGCAGAGCTTGATGCGCCCCCCGGCGGCCTCCTGGAAGCACCGGAACTCGTCCCAATCGGGGTCGCGGACATACTCCAGGGGGTGCGCGCCA
>JAFAZD010000086.1 GCA_019239955.1 Armatimonadota bacterium
CCGCACAGCAGCCTGAAATATCTGCCGCCCGCCGTCTTTGCGCGGGCTTGGCAACAAGCGCAACAACGAACACAAGAGGCGGAACAGCCGCCTGACTAACCCAAGGCACTCACTCTGCCCGTGGTACATAAAACGGGGGAAAGCTCACAACAGTGATGGCCGCCAGGCCCACCACGGCGACCCCCAGATCGGCATAATCGGTGTGCCCCAGGCGGTGGGACTCGTGTACCAGGAAGATGCCCTCCCCGCCGAAGGCCACCACGAAGAGCGAAGACACGGCGAGCCGGCCCATGTTCCTTGGGGCGAGATTGGCGAGCACCCCGATCAAGATGATAACGGGGACCACGATGACGAACACTCCGAAGACCCAGGCCGCGCACAAGAGCAGGACCGCCAACATTCCCATGATCATAAGGACATCCTCCGCACTTCTGCGGCAATTTCCCACCTCCGCACGGACTTCTACCGCACAGACGCGGTATCCTGTGTCTCACGAGCGGCTTTTGCCGCAGGAGGCGGGCCGCCGCTCGCCTGATGCCGACGCCATCACGTTCAATTATATCACGCCACGGTAGGGAGCACAATGCCTACAGAAAGTCCCTCCCAAACCTCACGCACTGGCCGCCACCGACATTGTGGCCGCCTCCACCTGGAACATCGCCCGCAACGCCATCCTCTTCCTCTCCCGGGACGTGCTGGGCCTCAACCTCCTGCCGAGGCTACGGAATTAGCCCTGACAGGGGGCATTTCGTATGGCCCGACTGTTCAATCCTCAATGGGGCGTCAGGGTCAGCAGGTAGAGGACGCAGGCGAGGCCGAGCAGGAAGATGACGGCGACGAAGACATACAGGGTGCGGCGGGGGGCCTGATAGTCGCCTCGCTCAATCGCGCGGCGGGACTGCTCGTAGTGGAGCAGGCTGAACAGCAGGGTCACGAGGCCGACGGCGGCGAAGGCGAGGCCCAGTTCGGTGGAGCGGGTCCCGGCGGGCGGGCCGCCG
This sequence comes from Armatimonadota bacterium, assembly GCA_019239955.1. GTDB lineage: Bacteria > Armatimonadota > Armatimonadia > Armatimonadales > Capsulimonadaceae > JAFAZD01. The sequence continues at coordinate 999 of JAFAZD010000086.1, forward strand.
GGGGCGGCGACGCCGTCGGTGTCCAGCGTCAGGAAGCGCAGCTTGGCGATGACGACGCCGAAGCCCATCAGGGCAATGGAGGTGCGGACCCAGGCGAGGAAGGTACGCTCGTTGGCGAGATGGTCGCGGGGGCTGGGGTCGCTCATGCAGGGATGTCCGATTCACGTTTGTACGCCGGATTATACCCCGCAGGCCGCAAAGAATGGCGCGGGCCATCCCCATGATCGCATCCAGGGGATTCCCGCTCTTTCTATGGCTCCGCCCCAGGTATAATGACGGCTGGCATGGGTGCAGAAAAAAGAGCGTTTTGGGCGGCGCTGCTGCTGATCTTGGTCGGCGCGGCGGGGCGGGCGGATACGACGGTCAAGCGGCTGGCGCCGGGGGTGACGCTGACGCAGGAGATTGACAAACAGACGCCGCTGATCGTCAACGTCCTGACGGTGGACCTGGACGCGCCGGGGGTGCGGGTCGGGGTCGGCGTCGGGCAGGACCGGGTCAACGGGCCGGACGGCGGGGGCGGGCGCGAGGAGGTCAGCCGGCAGGCGCGGCGGCACGGGGCGCTGGCGGCGGTGAACGCGGACTTCTTCGCCCTCCCGGTGGGCGACCCGCTGGGCCTGGGCATCCGAGACGGCGAGCTGTTCTCGGAGCCATGGTGGGGCAACGGCCGGGGCGGGCCGCGCGCCGCCCTGGGCGTCGTGGACGGCGGGACTCGAGTCGTCTTCGACACGCTGGGGTTCCTGGGCGACTTGCAGGCCCCCGACGGGCAGCGGGCGCGGCTGGCGGGGATTGATCGCAAGGTCGGGGCGGGCGAGATCGTGGCCTTCACGCCGCTCTATGGGCCGGCGACGGGGAACCGTCCGGGCGGCACCGAGGTCGTGCTGACGGGTGTGAACCTGCCGGTGCGGGCGAACAAGCTGATGGCCGGGCGCGTGGGGTCGGTGACGGCGAACGCCTCGGCGCCGCAGGCTATCCCCCCCGGCGGCGTGGTGCTGTCAGGCGCGCCAGGCGCGGGGGCGGACTGGCTGGCGCAGCACGTCCAGGAGGGCGACCGGGTGTCCTTCGTGCTGGCGGTCGCGCCGCCCGCGGAGACGGCCAACGCCGTCAGGATCGCGCAGCTGCCGCGCACGGGGCGCGACCTGCCGTCGCGGGCGGGGGCGGGGCTGAGCCGCCCGGCCTGGCTGTGGGGGCGGGTGCAGGAGGCGGTCGGCGGCGGGCCGCGCCTCTTGACGCACGGGCAGGTGACGGTGGACGGGGCCGCCGAGGGGTTTGACCCGTCCATCATCGGGCAGACGCACCCGCGCACGGCGGTCGGAACGAGCAAGGACGGGAGGCGCCTCCTGCTGGTCACGGTGGACGGGCGGCAAGCCCTCTCCAAAGGCGTCGCCCTGACCGACCTGGCGCTGATCCTGAAGCGGTACGGGGCGTGGGACGCGATCAACCTGGACGGGGGCGGCTCGACGGCGATGGCGGTGGCGGGGCTGGTGGTCAGCAGCCCGTCCGGCTCCGGGACGGAGCGGCGCGTGGCGGACACGCTGCTGGTCTACAGTGACCGGGTGGCGACGGCCTGGCAGCCGGCCCCACCCCGGATGCGGCTGGCGATCCCGACGAATGGGCCGGTCCTGGTCGGCAGCGTGACGCCGATTCACCTGCTGGACGGCGCGCGGGAGGTGAGCGGCGACTCGCCGCGCCTTCTCTGGCAGGGGCCGGCGACGAACGGCATCGGATTCGTCAACCAGAAGGGCTATTTCATCGCCGCCGCGCCCGGCACGGGCGCGGTCATGGCGCTGTATAAAGGGTATCTGGTGGCCGCGCAGATCACGGTGACAAGCCCCGCGCCGGTCGTCTCCACGTACACCCTGAGCGCGGAGTTCGCCGTGGACGGGAGCGGCGCACGCCGCAGCCAGTTGGTGGTGCGTATCCTGGACAAGAGCGGCCAGCCGCTGGCGGACGCCCCGATCCATGTCGCCGTGACGGGCGGGGCGGCGGCCCCGGCGGACATCAGAACCAACGCGGATGGGTATGCTGTGGTAGACATCCGCTGGAACGCGGACGCGGGAGGCTCGGCGCTGGTGACATCGGGGACACTGACGCCGGTGACGGTGCAGAGGCCGTGAGGCTACGGAATCCATCCCTCTCCCCGGTCGCAAGCGACCGACCCTCTCCCTCAGAGGGGCGAGGGTGAGGAGAGGACAGCCCTGCGTGGCAAAAACCCTCGCCCCTGCGGGGGAGAGGGTGGCGAGCCTCAGCGAGACGGGTGAGGGGGCGAGACGGGTGAGGGGCACCGGGGGAACAGGAATAGCCATGACGACAAGTGAAGTGGCGGCGATTACCCTGAAGGACGTGCGACACGACGGGCGCGTCCGGGTCTACATTGCGCGCGCCAACGAACAGATGCAGGCCATCGGCTACACCGAGCACGGCCACCGGCACGCCGGGATCGTCTCCACCATCGCGCGCTCCATCCTGACCCAACTGGGACACGCGGAGCGAGAGGCGGAGTTGGCGGCGATCGCCGGCTATCTGCATGACATGGGATGCGTCGTCAACCGCGTCGGCCACGTCGAGGCCGGGGCCATGATGGCCTACTCGATTCTGACCGACATGGGAATGCGCGCGGACGAGATCGCCACGGTGATCGGGGCCATCGGCAACCACGAGGAGCCGAACGGGCTGCCGATCTCGGCGGTCTCCGCCGCGGTGATCATCGCGGACAAGTCCGACGTGCATTTCTCGCGCGTCCAGGTGTCCGACCCCGTCAAGTTCGACATCCACGACCGGGTCAACCACGCCGTCCAGAAGTCCTACCTGCGCGTGGACGAAGCCGCCAGGGCCATCACGCTGGAGCTCACCATTGACACGACCCATGCGAGCGTGACGGAGTACTTCGAGATTTTCGTCCTGCGGATGGTGCTCTGCCACCGCGCGGCGGATTTCCTGGGCTGCAAGTTCCACATGAACATCAATGGGGTAAACTTGTGAAAAATCCCAAGATTGAAGGCGGACATGATGTTTGACGTGGAGAAGTTGACCGACTTCGCCGAGGCCGAGATACAGAGATTTGCGACGACGCATCAGGACGAGACGTTTTACGCCTTCTGCATTGACGCCCAGCTCCTGTGCCTGAACTCGGAGGAACAACTGGAGAAGACACTCGCCAGTCACCAGCACTCCCCCGCAAACGGCCGGAACGGCGAGCAGGCGCAAGACTGGAGAGACAACCCCGCACGCTGGGCCTATCAGGGCTTTGCGACATTCGATCAGGACAACGGCTTCGATGATGAGCTGTACGATGATCACCTGGACATGGATGAGGACCAGCGAAAAACGAGCGAGTACGCGCGCGCCATGGATCGGGTTTTGGAACTGCTGGCGGAACGGGAAGCGTTCCGGTTCCTGAAGACATCCGACGACTTCCGCGCCATCCGTGTGGAACACGATTATTGAAGCCCGCCAAGAGGCGCAGGTGGCACTGCTTATACGCTGAACTTCGCCGGCCACTGCTGGTGGGAGGGAGCGAATGCCCTTCTGCCGCTTGGTTTTGCCGGTCTGTACGCCTGCTGCTGGCTTCCCATCGGCAGCCTCAGTGCGTGGATGGCCCGCCAGGCGAGAAACCGGGTTGACAACCCTCGTGCCGGTGCGCCATAATTCCGTCAACGAAATCATTTGCCGTGTGCAGGAAAGGAGCCGATGACTGACAACCGATTGCTGATCGCCATTGCCAACCCGGTTGCCCTCGGCTCGTCCTGTGTCCGCCGCCCTTGCGCCTTCTTTGGAGGCGCGGGGGCGGTTTTGTTTTGCCCCCGGGCAAAATCCACACCCCAACGGGCGGGGGAAGGCCCGGCATTCGCATGGTACGCATTCACGACGCGGAGGACGGGCGGGTGGCGCGGGTGCGCGCGCTGCTCACGAGAAAGGAGCGGGACCGGACGGGGCGGTTCTGGACGGAGGGGCTGCGGTTCGTCGCGCGGGCCGTCCAAGGAGGGATTCCCTTGGAGACACTGATCTGGGTTCCCAAGATGCTGGCGCACCCGTTCGGGCAGAGGTTGGTGCGGCAGTGCCACCAAAGCGGCGTGCCGTGCTGCGAGGTGACGCCTGAGGTGTTTTTGCGCCTGTCGCGGGCCGAGGAGCCGCAGTGGATCGGGGCGGTCGGGCGGCAGCGGTGGACGCGCATGGCGGACGCGCCGCCCCGGGCGGGGCTGTGCTGGCTGGCGCTGGACACGGTGCAGTCACCGGGCAATCTGGGGACGATCCTGCGGACGTGCGACGCGGTCGGCGCGGCGGGGGTGATCCTGCTGGGGCCGCAGGCCGATCCGTATGACCCCGCCGCGATTCGGGCGACGATGGGGGCGCTGTTCTCTCAGCGGCTGGTGCGGGCGGCATGGCCGGAGTTCGCGGACTGGAAGCGGCGGCACGGCGGCCTGCTGGTCGGCACGTCGCCGTCGGGCGCGGCGGACTACCGGGAGGTGTGCTACCGGCCCCCGGCGACCCTGTGGATGGGCTGGGAGCGGCAGGGCCTGTCGGCGGGGCAGCAGGCGCTGTGTGACGCGGTGGCCCGCATCCCGATGACGGGCCGGGGCGACTCGCTCAACCTGGCCGTGGCGACCGGGGTGATGCTGTATGAGATTCACCGGCAGTTGTCACGGGACTAAGCTAAATGGGCGTGGTCGGCGCGGCGGCCTGGAGCAGGGCGGCGCGCTGGCGGTGGGCGGGGAAGGAGGCCGCGCCCAGGCGGAGGGTGACGGGGTGCGGCAGGCCGCTTTGCAGCGCGGACAGGCGCTCGCGCAGGCGGCGGACGACGACCTCGCGGGTCGCGCCGGTGTAAGGCAGCAGCGCGGCGATCTCGCGGGCGCCGGCGCGGGCCAGCAGGTCGGAGCGGCGCATACAGCCCTGGATGGCCTGGGCGATTTGGACGAACAGGGCGGCTTCGGGGGTGTCCTCGCCGACGGCGACGCGGATCAGGGACAGCTCCAGGTGGTGGCGCAAGGCGCGGGAGAGTTCTTCGTCCAGGCGGGCCTGAAAATACTCGGCGGTGTAGAGGCCGGTGACGGGGTCCACGACGGAAGGCGGGGCGGCGGACTCCTGCTCGGCGGCCAGCGCGGCGGGGCCGTGGGCCGCGATGCGGCGGCGGAGCTGCTCGTGCTGGAGGGCCGCCTCCCGCACGGCGTCCGAGCGGAACATCTGCTGGAGCTTGCGCGCGGAATTCTTCAGGATGTGCGAGATGTAGTTGTTGGAGACGCCCAGCTCGCGGGCAATCTC
>JAFAZD010000096.1 GCA_019239955.1 Armatimonadota bacterium
CACCGGCGCTCTGGGCGGGGGCGCGCTGTTCCAGGACTTTGGCGGCGGCTATCCCGGCGGCGGCCCCCCCGGTGGCGGCGGCCCGCCCGGTGGCTATCCCGGCGGCGGGGGTGGCGGCTATCCGGGTGGCGGGGGTGGCGGCTACCCCGGCGGTGGCGGCGGGTTCTCCGGCGGTGGCGGCGGCTATCCCGGCGGCGGTGGCGGCGGAGCCGCTGGCGGCGGCGGTGGCGGCGGAGCCGCTGGCGGCGGGGGTGGGGGCGGCCTCATCAAGCCGGATCACCCGGAATTCCGCTGGATCTACGATGAGGCCTACTCCAGCTCACTGGAATTCACGTTCTCGCCTGATGGACGAGTGATTCAGATTCGGGCCACCGGCTACCGGAGCTTCGTGCATACCAACCGGGGCATCCCGCTGGGCGTCAAGTTCAGCAACGTCCTGCTGGCCTACGGCAACCCGGAGAAGCAGGACTACACTGGGCCCTTCCTGAGCGCGGACTACATCAACCGGAATCATGTCTCGTTCCAGTTCTACAACCAGCGGCTGGTTGGCATCACAGTCGCACAGGTCGAGTAAAGCACGGACGTTATGGCGGATCGCAGCGACATTGACGAGGTACGGCGGCGCACGGACTTGGTGTCCGTCGTGGAGAAGTATGTCACGCTCAAGCGCGCGGGCAAGGGCCTCACCGGTCTTTGCCCGTTCCACCAGGAGAAGACGCCGTCGTTCCATGTCAGCCCGGAGATCGGTCGTTGGAAGTGTTTCGGCCAGTGCAACGAGAGCGGCGACGTCTTCAAGTTCGTCCAGAAGATCGAGAATCTGACCTTCCCCGAAGCCCTGGAGCGCCTCGCCCTGCACGCAGGCGTCACCCTGACCCGTCCGGCTCCCCCAGGATTGGGGGCGGGGGGGGCCGCGCGGCCCGCCGGTGATGAGCGCGAACGGCTCTACCGCATTAATGCGCTCGCCCTGCGCTTCTACCGGGGGATACTGGCGAAGACGCCCCCGGCCCTCGAATACCTGCGCGGGCGCGGCATCGCCCACGCCGCCGCCGAGGCCTTCGCCCTGGGATACGCCCCGGACGCCTGGGACATGCTGGCCGCACATCTGGCGCGACAGGGTGTTGACCTCGCCGACGCCGAGCGGGCCGGCCTGGTCGGCAAGAGCGAGCGTGGCAGCCACTTCGACAAGATGCGCGGGCGGCTGGTCTTCCCGATCTTCGACGTGCAGGATCGGCCCATCGCCTTCGGCGGCCGCCTGCTGGGGACGGCCGGCCCGGGCGCCCCGAAATACTGGAACTCGCCGGAAACGCCGGTCTTCTCCAAGAGCCGGACGCTGTACGGGCTGGGCCGCGCACGCAAGGCCATCGCCTCCGAGGGCCGCGCCGTCGTCGTGGAGGGCTACACCGACGTCGTCGCCGCCCACCAGGCCGGCTTTGAGAACGTCGTCGCCACGCTGGGGACCGCCTTGACGGAGGAGCACGTCAAGATACTCGCCCGTCTGGCCCCCGTCGTGCTTCTCGCCTTCGATGCCGATTCGGCCGGCCTGAAGGCCGCGTTCCGGGCCGCCGAGATCTTCGAGGCCCAGGACGTGGAGGTGCGCGTTCTGGGCCTGCCGGAAGGCGAGGACCCCGACAGCCTGCTCCATGCCGGACGCCGTTCGGACTTCGAGCGTGCGATGGACGAGGCGATGCCGCTCGTCCAGTACCGCCTGGAGCGCCTGATCCGAAAGAGCGACACCGGCACCGAGGGGGGGCGCCTCGCCCTGTTCAAGAAGGCGCTGCCCGTTCTGGCGTCCGTGCCCAGCGTCATCGAGCGCGAGCAGTACGTCAAGCGCCTCGCGCCCTATCATCCGCAGTAAGGCGCGGGGGCGGCCTACGCCGAGGAGCATATCCGTCAGGACGTGGCCGGCTACCGGTCGGGCCGTCACGGTTCCGCGCCGGCGGCTCCGAGGCCCGCGCCGGTCGCGCCGCCCGCCGCGCCGCGCGGGGCGGGCGAACGCGCCGAGCGCCAGCTGCTGCGCGCCCTTGTCGGCGGCGACTCCGCCCTGGCCGAGCAGGTTCTGAACGGAATCACGCCAGATGAGTTCTGGACGCCTCTGGGGCGGGCGCTGGCCGAGCGCCTTTACGCCGCCCATGCCGCCGACTTCGAGCCGGACATGCGCCAGGTTCTGGCCGCGCTGGAGGCCGAGGAAGTCGCCCTGGCGAACGCGCTGACCGACTTGCTAATGAACGAGGGCGGCGCGCCGCTGGAGCCGAGGATGCTGGCGGATGACATGGCGCGCCTCAAGCGTCGCGGCAAGGAGCAGTTGCTGCTGCACTACAAGGATAGGATCGATCAGGGGCTGGCGGATGCCGCTCTGCTGACAGAGTACCGGCGCATGTTCCGAGAACTCAAAGGGGCGGCAACGCCTTGAGCAATTTTTTGGCACTTTTCGGGGATGAGTAAAGGGCGGCTTGCGCCGGTAAAGGAAGAAACCAACGTGGCCACCATCAAAGCCTTGCCCGCGTCCAACGGGGAACGCGGACAGGACAACTCACTGGTATTCCAGGAGATCAGTGACACGTTCACGGAGGCGCCGGCGTCCGACCTGGGCTTTGGCCCGGTCGAGGAGGTCTTGCAGTTCCTCGACAACGCCGTGCCGGGTGCCGCCGGCTACGCCGACCCGTCCTTCGGAACGCCCCTGGAAGGTCGCGCCCGCGATGCCGGACGGGACGGCCAGGACGCCGAGGGCGGCGAGGGCGATGACCTGTCCGAGATCGCCGGCCTGCCGCTGGACGACTCCGTCCGGATGTGGCTGCGCGAGATCGGGCGCACCCATCTGCTCTCGCTGGAGGAGGAGATTCGACTCTCCAAGCGGATCGAGCGCGGCGACCAGGAGGCGAAGCTGATTCTGACGCAGGCAAACCTGCGCCTGGTCGTCTCCATCGCCAAGCGCTACACCCTGCGCGGCATGTCCTTCCCCGATCTGATCCAGGAGGGCAACATCGGGCTGATCCGCGCGGTGGAGAAGTTCGACTACCGCAAGGGCTACAAGTTCAGCACGTATGCGACCTGGTGGATTCGCCAGGCCATCACCCGCGCCATCGCCGACCAGGGCCGCACCATCCGCATTCCCGTCCACATGGTCGAGACGATCAACCGCCTGGTCAAGACCAGCGGCCAGCTCCTGCAGGACCTGGGCCGTGAGCCGAGCCTGGACGAGATCGCCCTGGCGATGGACTTGCCCGTCGAGCGCGTCTCCGAGATCATCCGCGTC
>JAFAZD010000373.1 GCA_019239955.1 Armatimonadota bacterium
GACGAACAGCAGGTTGACGGACCGATTCCCCGGCGCGGGCCGGGCCGGGAAGTCCCAGCACGCGGTGTCAATGCCGGGCGGGATCACCGTGACCTTGTCCGCCGGAACCGCATAGTCCATCACCAGCGAGTTTTTGGCCCACTGCGACCAGGTCACGAGATGCCGCGCCGCGCGGAACGCCCGCTCGTTCAGCCGCTTCTTCACGGCCTCCAGGCGGGCGCTGCCGCTGGGGGCGTGGCCGTAGAACGCCCCCAGCGCATCGTATTGCAGCGGCGTGGCGTCCAGCGAGACCACCGATGGCAGGCGGCGCATCAGCCCCGCCGAGAACAGTGACGTCACCTGCGTGTGGAACAGGGCCGCGTCCAGCAGCCCGGCCTGCCCCCGCAGCCCCAGATAGGCCCCCAGCGACGCCCGCGCCGACCAGTTGGAGCGGATGCCGGGCAGCCGCGCCCAACGCCCCGGCGTGTCGTGGAACGGCAGGTCCACGTAGGTGGGTCGGACCGTGCCGTCGCCTTGCAGCACGCGCTTCAGGTTCTGCGCGTGGGTCGTGTGGCCGAGCGAGTATTCCAGTGCAAAGGCGAGGTTCATGCCGTCATTATCGGGTGGGAAGCACCTGGGGCCAAGCCCCCAGGCTAAACGGACGGAACCCGCTTCGCGGCTACAGGACAGCCCTCCCAGCCCCGAAGGGGGTTTGTTCCGTTTAGCCTGGCCGTTCAGGGCCAGGTCAGTTCCGTCGCGCCCAGCGATTCAGCGTCGGGGGCATACGCCGCAGTTCCTCTCAACTGCCTCTTTCATCGCGCTCAGGATGCGCGCCAGATTCGCGCGGCAGTCGAAACGGGCCTGGGCCTCGGCCAGCGCGCCTGCGCCGAGGCGGCGGCGCAGGGCGGCGTCCGCCACCAGCCGGTCCAGACGCTGCGCCAGCCCGTCATAGTCGTCCGGCTCCAGCAGGAAGCCGGTCTCGCCATCGCGGACCAGCTCCGGGATGCCGCCCAGGCGGGAGATGACGACGGGCAGGCCGCAGGCCATCGCCTCCATGGCGACCAGGGAGAAGCAGTCGGCGCGGGTCGGCAGCGCGAACAGGTCGGCCTGCTGGTACAGGCGCGCCAGCTCCGGGCTGTTGTTGGCGACGTTGCGGTGGACGACGACACGCGGCGTCTCCGGCACAGGGTCGCGTGTGACCAGGTGCAGCTCCCAGGGCGTCCCCACCCGCGTCTCCCGCGCCCAGCGCAGCAGCAGGTCGCCGCCCTTGCGGTGGAAGTCGCCGCCGACGAACAGCAGGCGCACCACCCCGTCATCGGGGCGGACAGTAGGGTCGGGGCGGAACAGGGCGAGGTCCACGCCGGGGAAGACCGGCGTGATCTTTTCGGGCGGCACGCCGTAGTCGTCGCGGAGGCTGGCGGCGACCCAGTCGTTCCAGGGGAACAGGTGCGCGGCCCGCCGGTAGAGCCGCTCCGTGGCGCGCCGCTTCCAGCCGCCGCCCAGGCGCGCACGGGCGCGGGAATAGCCATACAGGGCGCCCATGGCCTCCATCTGGGTCGGCGTCATGTCCATGGCCAGAAAGGCAGGGGCGGCGGCGACCAGGTCAGGCACGCTCTTGGCGGCCCAGGTGGCCCAGAGAGCGGCGTCGGGACATCCCGCCTGCCGCCAGCCGTCGCGGATCTCGCGCACGCCGCGCAGCGTCCCTTTGATGCCCGATGGGACGCCGGGCAGGCGTGACAGCAGCCCGCCGTCCCGCTCGTAGCGCACCGGGACCCAGGCGGCGTCAATGGACGGGTCCTCCCCGGCGACGCGCTCAAAGTTCAGCGCTTGCGTGCGCAGGCCGACCTGCTGGTCCAGGATGAAGGCGAAACGGTAGGTCACGTCGCGGGCACTCCCGGCGGCACGGCGTCCGGCACTCGGCGGGCCTGCGGCGCGTGCGCCAGAACCCGGCCGTAGAACGCCTCCAGACCCGCGACGACCGACTCCCAGCTGTACTCCCGCTCGGCCAGAGTGCGCCCGCGACGCCCCAGGGCGGCTGCCAGGTC
>JAFAZD010000320.1 GCA_019239955.1 Armatimonadota bacterium
TCGACGAAGCGCAGCAGATTCTCGAACTGCGCGTCGGTCTCGCCGGGGAAGCCGACCAGGAACGTCGTCCGCAGGGTCAGGTTCGGCAACGCCTCGAGCATCAGGGCGAACAGGCGCCGGTACTGGTCGGCGCTGCCGCCGCGCTTCATCGCCTTGAGCACCGCGTCGTCGCCGTGCTGGAGCGGCATGTCTATGTAGGGGATGACCTGCGGCAGCGCGCGCATCGCGTCGAGCAGGGGCTGGCGGACCATGGTCGGGTAGCAGTAGAGCAGCCGGATCCAGGCGACGCCGGAGACGGCGGCCAGCGCGCGCAGCAGTTCGGGGAGGGCCAGCCGCCCGTACAGGTCCATGCCGTAGGCCGTTGTGTCCTGGGCGACCAGGTTCAGCTCGCGCGCGCCGCCCGCGGCCAGTTCCGTCGCCTCCTGCACCAGCCGCTCGATGGGCTTGGAGCGGTGCCGGCCCCGGATGCCGGGGATGGCGCAGAAGGTACAGGCGTGGTCGCAGCCCTCCGAGATTTTCAGGTACGCCGTCCACGGCATCGCCGTGGCACGCAGGCGGGCCTGAGGGACGAGCGGGTACTTGTCGGCGCGGTCCCGCACCAGATTGGCGCGTCCGAGGCGCGGGCCGAAGACCACATTGCCCACCTGCGGCGCGCTCTCAATTCCCAGGAAGGCGTCCACTTCGGGAATCTCGCGGGCCAGTTCGCCGCCGTATCGCTGGGCCAAACAACCCGTCACGACGACTTTGGAGACCTGGCCCTTCTCCTTGCGCCGGACGGCATCCAGGATGGCGTTAATGCTCTCCTCTTTGGCCGCGTTGATGAAGCCGCAGGTGTTGACGATGAGAACGTCGGCGTCCTGCCTGTCCGTCACGAACTGCACGTCGCCGTCCGCGCCGGCCAGCGCGCCCAGCATCTCCTCGCCGTCCACCTGATTTTTCGCGCAGCCGAGCTGCACCAGACCCACTCTGGTCGTCAAAACCGTTGCTTCCCCGCGTCCCGCACACGATGCCGCGTAAACCGAACGGAATAGTTTACCCGAATGGGGGGAGGGAAGTCAAGGCGACGGCGCGGGCCATGTTTAGCCAAACTAACCTACGTCCGATCAGTATGCCGGTATCCTGCGACGGCTCTCAACCATCGGTCCGTACACATGCTGCCGCTCGTGGCGGTAATGCCTCAACATCATTTGGAAGGGCGCTCAGACTCAATTTCCGTCTTGAACTTCAAGATGCCACTGTGGAATTGTTTATGATGCAAAAGGCCGAACAAGATAAACAAAGGCAACAAGCTCAAGGCCGTAAACTTAGAGAGGCTTTAGCCACTTTTGGATGCAGTGAGGGCAAAAAGTGGCGATGTGATTGACAGGGACGACGCTCTGTGGTATGATTCCCTATTACCCCATACCTGAATACCCGCCCTGCGCCGGCCTGGAGGCTGCGGCGCGGTGTGGAGACGAAAGCGATGCCGATACCGATGCAAGATGATGACATTGTTCTTTCTCCGGCCAAGTACGAAGAGCTGCAAGCCGAGCTAGAACGCCTCCAGACGGTGGAGCGCCGCCAGATTGCTGATCGGATCAAGGAGGCGCGCGCGATGGGTGATCTGAGTGAGAACTTCGACTACCACGACGCCAAGCGCCAGCAGGGGTTCTTGGAGGGCAGGATAGTCGGCCTCAAGCAGACCTTGGAACGGGCCAAGATCGCCGACTACGTCTCCGGCAGCGACACCGTCACCCTGGGCTCCATCGTCAAGGTCCATGACGCCGAGTTCGATGAGGACATCGAGTACACCATCGTCGGCGTCATGGAGGCCGATCCGGCCAACGACAAGATCTCTAACACCTCCCCCGTCGGCCAGGCCCTGCTCGGCCACAAGGCCGGCGACAAGGTGCAGGTCCAGACCCCCGCCGGACCCACCATCCTGGAGATCGTCGAGGTGCGGTGAGGCATGAGATGCGGGCGGACTTTGCCGCATTCCCTTCGGACCAACGTTCCCTCACAGAGACAGAAAGAGCGGCCCGGCCAACCGATGGCCGGGCCGCTCTTGCGTGAGGGGTGGTCTAGCTGGCGTTGCTGACGCTGGATTGATCCATCGTTACGTCCTGCGCGCCGGTCGTTTTGCCCTGCGCGGCGGCGCTGTCGCCGTGGAACAGGTAGTTGGACGACTCCGGGTCGAGTGCGCCCGGCGGCGCCTGCGCCACCATCTGCGCGAAGTGATCCAGGTCGTGCTGCAGCTTGTTCTCGAAGAGCTTGCCGCCGCCCAGTTTCTCGACCGCGTCGCCCAGCACACCGGCCGGCGGGTTGACGTTGATTGCCACCGTCACCTGCGTCTGATTGGCCCCGGCCGACTGGAACGTCACTTTGCCGTTGTTCTCCAGGCCGCTGGTCGAGCGCCACCCGATCTGCTGGTCGGGGACCCAGTTCTCGTTGACCGCGTCCCACTCCTGATTCCCCAGGACCTGCGCCACCCAATGGCTGGTCTGGTCATCTTTGTACGTGACCTCCTTCACGAACGTCATGAACTTCGGGAAGTCGTTGAAGTGGCTGAACAACTGGTACACCTGATGCACCGGCGCGTTCACCGTCACGGAGGCGCTATGTGTATGCACTGCCATGATTTGATCTCCTGTTCTATGTGAGAGTGCTTGCCGAAATAGAATTACCCGTGCCGTGCGGATTTTATTCCTACGCCGGAGAACCTCTATGCCGGCTCCGATGTGGGCCGGTCCGTCAGCGAGCTGGGCGCGTTCAGGTGCGCCCCTTCATCCACGCCGACCCCCAGCCGGTCCACCAACTCGCCGCCGAGCCAGCCAGTCACCAGCGCCAGGCCCGCGCCCAGCACCGAAAGCGACACGGCTAGATTGCTCGGCCGCTCCGGCCTGGGTCGGCGCAGTAGCCACGAGGCCCCGAAGAGCGCCATGACAACCGCGTTGCCCAGCCCGTGCCAGCGCCCGACCTCGCGCGCCCGCGTCCCCTCCGGGATGTAGCGCCAATCGTTATAACCGAGCGGGGCCGAGACCGCACCGCCGACCAGCCCCGATCCCAGCATGGCGAACGCCGACTGCCCCGCCTTTTCGTCACCCCGCGCCGCCGCCACGTCGTACACCACCGATGTCGCCAGCAGCCCCAGCGGGAACACGATGGCGATCTGGTGCGCCGCGTGCCCGAAAATCTTCGTCTTGCTTTCCAAAGTGATGCCCCCTTCAATGTGGACAGGCGGGGCGCAATGGCCCCGCCTGCGACTCCTCGCTGTTTCCCGTCACGGGGAGGAGAACTACATGCCGGAGGATGAGCTCATGCCCGACTTCGCGCCGCCCTTGCCGCCGCTCATGCCTGCCTGAATCTGGTGCAGCTCCTGCGTGTGCATCTTGATCTTCGGGAACGTCACATCCAGGAACTGCTGCAGCGGCTGGTTGGGCTTCTTCTGAAGGCCGCCCTCTTCGTGGTTGATCAGGGCCACGGTCTTGTCGTGATCCTTGACCTGCCCGGCGATGTAGGTCCGGTCGAAGGTAGCCCCGGACAGCCGTGACAACTTGGCCTACATGGCCCGGTGCGCCGGGTCTGTGTCCTTGGGGAGCCGGACGCCCTCCTGCCCGGCGACCTGCTTCAGCGAGGCGTTGGCCTTGCTGTGGTCCGTGACGATGGTGTTCGCCACCTGCCGGACCTGCGCGTTGTGAGTCTTCTGTAGAGCCAGCTTGCCCAGCTTGACTTCCGCCATGCTGCCCTGCGCCAGTGTGGTCATAAACCGGCGGTCCATGGAACTCGCCCCCCCGCTCATCTTCGACGTCATCCCGGCCGCGCCGAACGCGCTCAGGCTCGCCAGTACGGCCAGCGCGCCCGCCGCCGCCACTGTCTTGTCAAACATCCCAAAGTTCCCTTCTAATTCAACGCACCATCGGCGTTCTGTCGGAAAATACCACCATCCGCCGGCGTGTAAACACGGCAGGCATAGTAATGTTGCGGGTTAGCGATGCCCCGATTCCGGGTAGAAACGCGGTGACGAACAAAGGTCAACGACCGAAGGAGACAAGGATGAAGCCTTTTGGGACACGGGTAGGCCGCGGGACCGCCGCGCTTCTTGCACTGTGCGTGGCGCTGCCCCTCGGCATCGGCCTGGTGCGGGCGCAGGGGATCGGCCAGAGAGTGCGTCAGAAGATCGCCGGCATGAGCACGGGCAAGAAAGTCGTGATCGTCCTCGCCGGCGCCGCCCTGCTGTACTATCTGTATCGCAAACACCAGGCCGCCCAACAGGCGCAGGGCGCGGCCGCCGGGGGACGTCCGCAGTTGTACCGTTCCCGAAACGGCGGCATCTACTATCGGGACGCCCAGCACCGTCCGGTCTGGCTGACCGTCCCCAATCGTCCGGTGCAGGTGCCCGCCGCCGACGTGCAGCGTTACGCCCCGAACTACCAGCAGTATCAGGGTCGGCCTGTGCCCCCGGCCCCGCCGGGGTATCGCGTCCAGCCGTTCAACCAGTACGACCCCAGCCTGGCCGGATCGGCGGGCCAATGAGACAGACGGTATGGAGGAGAAGAGCATGGGACTCGGCAAGATTTTTGAAGACATCAAGGACGCCCTGACTGGCAACAGCAGCGACAACGACGCCGACCAGAACACCTCTGTGGACACCAACGCGGACCCGGTCTACGACAATGAGCAGGGCATCCTGCCTGCCTCTCAGGACCCCTACGGCGACCCCACCGACCAGGGGGGCGGCACCTATGCCGCCGACCAGCAGGCCGGGGTCCTCCCCGCCTCGCAGGATCCGTACGGCGACCCCGCTCTTGACGGAACGGACGACCAGAACCAGTAGTCTGCTTCAATGTTTCTTGACGGAACGGATCAATCCAGGGAAAGGCGCTTCGTGAGGTCGAAGCGCCTTTCCTCGTTTGCGCGGGCAGGGAGGGGCAGAAAATGAGAGCACACGCCGTCATCGCCACCGCGCCGCGTCAGGTGGAGTTCGCCGAGGTGCGGGCACCTGAGCCGACCGCGGATGACGTGGTGGTGCGCGTGACCCATTCGTGGATCAGCAACGGGACCGAAGGCTCCTTCCTCCGCGGTGAGCGCATCGCCGGGGACACTCCGCGCGGGCCGTCGGACCCGCTGCCCTTCCCCCACGTTCCGGGCTATCAGAAGGTCGGGGTGGCGGAGTGGGTCGGGAAGAACGTGACCGGCTTCCGCGTGGGCGACACCGTGTTTGCGAGCGTCTCCGGGGTCGAGGACATGTTCTATCCGTCCGGCGGCCACGTCTCGCCGGCCGTGACGCATCGCTCGCAGGTCTGGAAGCTCCCGCCCGGATTGGACCCCATCGCGGCGGGCGGTCTTGTTCTCACCCAGGTCGGCTATAACGTCGGGGCGAGGCCGGCGGTGAGTGCGGGGGACGCCGTGCTTGTGGTCGGCGACGGCCTCGTCGGCCACTGGGCGGCCCAGACGTTCCAGCACCGCGGGGCGCGTGTGCTGCTGGCGGGTCGGCATGACGAGCGGCTCGCCCGCTTCGAGGCGGGTCCGGGGGACGGTGTCGTCAACGCCGCGTGCGAAGACCTGCCACGGGCCGGGCGGGCCTGGGCGCCCGAAGGACTCCAGGTCGTCGCCGACACCGTCGGGTCCATCCCCGTCCTGGAGTCGCTGATGCCCCTGCTGCGCAGGGACGGCCACCTCGTCTCCGCCGGATTTTACGGGCCGAACGGGCGCATGGACATCCAGCGGATGCGCGACCGGGAGATCACGCTCCACGCGCCCGCCGGCTGGACGCGGGAGCGCATGGACACCACACTGGACCTGCTGGCGCGGGGCGTCTTCCAAACCCTGCCCCTGATCACGCACCGCCTTCCGGCGGCGCTGGCACCGGCGGCCTATGACCTGATCCTCGCGCGCCGGGAGCCGGTCCTGGGGGTCATTCTTGATTGGGGGGACATCTGAGTTGGAAAGGAGGGGAACTTGAAGATTCTCCAGGTGGGGGAGGGACGCGCGTTCACCATCCAAGAGGTGCCGACGCCGCGTCCGGGACCCGGAGAGGTGGTGATGCGCGTGGAGGCGGTCACGACCTGCCCGCAGTGGGATCTGCACCTGCGCCACAACGAGCCGATGTTCCCGGGACACCGCTTCCGCTATCCGTACACGCCCGGCCAGCCGGGGCATGAGGCCACCGGCGAGGTCGTGGCGGTGGGTGAGGGAGTCAGTGAGGTGTGCGTCGGCGACTGCGTCAGCGCCTGGCGCGACTCGGGCCATGACGTGCCGGGCTGTTACGCGCAATACGTCCTCCGCAAGTGCGCGGACGTAATCCGCGTTCCGCCCTCGCTGCCGCCGGAGGAGACAGCGCCCGTAGAACTGGCGATGTGCGTCGGCGCGACGTTCCTGATGCTCCGGGGCATGGACGCGGTGCGGGAGCGCCGGTTCGCCGTCGCCGGCCTAGGCCCGGCGGGGCTGATCGCGGCCCAAATGGCGCGCGCCGAGGGCGCGTCCGAGGTGGTCGGTTTTGACCTGTCCGCCGACCGCGCCTCTTACGCACTCTCGCAGGGGCTGGTGGACTCCGCGTTCGACCCGCGCGCCGGCCTGGAGACGCGGCTTCCCACCCGGCCCGATGCCCCCGCGCTGGGCTGCGCCGTGGACTGTGTGGGCGCGAGAACGTCGGTGGAATTCCTGATGGACCGGACCGCCGACGTGGTGGCCTTATTTGGCGTTCAGCGGGAGGACTACACCTTCGCGCCCCGGCATTGGCGGAACCTGCGCCTGTGCGGCTATCCCGGTCATTCGCGCGCGGCCGCCGAGTACGCGGTAGGATTGATTGAGCAGGGCCAACTCCACCTCGCTCCGCTTGTCACCCACCACCTGCCCCTGGAGCGTTACGCCGAGGGCATTGACCTGCTGGAAACGCAGCAGGCGATCAAAGTCTGCTTCTGGCCGTGGCGGGGAAGCGGACGGTGAACGGCTTGGGACGATAGGCGGCCCGCGTGTGCGAGATGGCGACGGGCGAGGATATGTTCATGAACGGCGGACGGCGGGCGATCTACGGGGCCGGGGACAGGGCGGCGTCGCGCGCCAGATCGGTCATGGTCTCCCTCTTACGGGTGCTGAGGTAGGGGCGCTCAAAGACGAGGAAGAACAAATAAGCAGTGCCGATGATGACAGGAATGCCGATCAGTACCCAAAAGCCGAACATGAAGCTGAAATGCGATGCGGCCTGCCGCAGTGGGGCGAGCGTGTTGCTGAGGAAATGCGTGGGCGTCAGCACCCAGTACATGATTGTGATCAGGGGGTAGTGGACCAGGTACAGGGAGTAGGAGAAGGTGCCGAGGAAGACCAACGGACGCCAGGAGAACAAGCGCAGCACCGGCATGACCGCGCTCGCCGGGCGCCGGCTGCCGAGCAGGACCAGGGCGGCGGCCATGAAGACGCCGAACGCGGCGTCGCAAAGCGGCATGGTTGCCACTGCGTTGAGCGGATGCGTGTACAGCCGGATCGTCCCCGCCAGCCCCAGCGCGCCGATCAGCCAGGCCGAGGCCGGGCCGGCGGGCCGCTCGGTGCGCGCGGCGACAGCGCCGCCGCAGACTCCCGTGGCGAACAGGAAGACGTACCAGGGACAATTTAAGCTCAGCCCCAGCGGCGAGGGCGGGAGGAGGAGACTGTAAGCGACGGTGAGGACCGCCCCCAGCGCCGCCGCCAGCGCCAGCATGACCGCCGCATGGTAACGGTGCAGCAGCCAGACCATGACGGGCAGAAGAAAGTAAATCTTCCATTCAAGGGCCACCGTCCAAGTGGGCAGGTTGAACTCGGGCCCCCAGTGGAAGATGTCCTGCACCAGCAGGACGTTGATGGCGAGGCTCTTGAGCGAGACAAGTCCCCCCCGCGGGCTGAGGCCGTGAAAGAGCAGGCCGATGAGGGTGGTGATTGCCAGCGCCGCGTAGTAGGGCGGCAGGATGCGGCGCGCGCGGCGGGCGTAGAAGGCACGGGCGCCGCCTTCCAGATTCCCGCGCCGGGCGACCGGCAGGATCAGGCAGAAGCCGGACAGCACGATGAAGGTGTCCACGGCCAGATGCACGTAGAACAGCCAGGTGAAGGACCACGCGGGCACGTCGCGCGGGTAAGACTGGAACAGGCGGATGAGCACGTGGGCCAGGACGACCCAAAGCGCCGCCAGCGCGCGAATGCCGTCCAGGAATTCCAGGCGTAGACGCGGCGGCTGCGTGCGGGCGTCCATCCCCCCACGCGGCGACGCGGCGGGCGACTCCGGGTTTTGTAAGAGCATGCTGATGAGTCCCCTCGGCGAGCAGGAGGAGAGGGAAGATACCCAGATTTTCCCGCAGCGAAACGCGCCCCGGCCGAAGACCGGCATGGTTAGCGCCTCAGTATTCCCCATGAACCGCAGACTCAAAAAGCGCCTTACGGTTCTAAGTCCGTAAGGCGCTTATCTTGATTGGTGGAGGATAGCGGGATCGAACCGCTGACCTCTTCAATGCCATTGAAGCGCTCTCCCAGCTGAGCTAATCCCCCACGGGACGAGAAGTATTATACACGCACGCCCCGAAAAAAGCAAGCCTTCAGCGGGATCTTGTGAAATTTCATGAATGCGGACCGCCGGGGACTTGCACAGGCACAGCATCATGGGCGTCGTTGGCGATGGCGGCGATGCGCTGTTCCCGAACCCAGCGATCAGCCCGGTTCAGAGGCGCTCGCCCGGAAAATTTCGTGGTCGGGGTTGTCATTTGCTCCGTAACGTGCTATAATGCCGTTCAGAGGCGAACATACGTTGCCGAACACCTGTGCCTGAAGAGGTGATACCATGCCGAAGCCGCTGTCCACACGCCAGAGACAAATTTTACACTATATCCAGCAGCACGTCGAGGCGCACGGCTACCCGCCGACCGTGCGCGAGATCGGGACTGCTGTGAACCTATCATCGTCTTCCACCGTCCACGCGCACCTGAAGGCTCTGGAAGAGCAGGGACTGATCCAGCGCGACGCGGTGCTGACGCGGGCGATCAAGGTCGTGTCCGCGCCCGCCAACGTCGCCCGCCCGCCGGCCAAGGCCGTCGTCCACGTCCCCATCATCGGGACCGTCGCCGCCGGCAAGCCGCGCCTGGCGATGGAGGACATCGAGGACGTATTCCCGCTGCCGCAGGACTTTGCCTCGGGCGAAAGCTTCATGCTCGAGGTCAAAGGCGACAGCATGATCGAGGACGGCATCCACGAGGGCGATTACGTGGTCGTGCGCCGCCAGCCGACCGCCGACAACGGCGAGACGGTCGTAGCGATGGTCTATGACGAGGCCAGCGGGACGGTGGAGGCCACCGTGAAGCGCTTCTTCAAGGAGCGTGCGCGCATCCGTCTGCAGCCGGCCAACAAGCGCATGAAGCCGATGCACTTCACGGACGTGCAGATCGCCGGCAAGGTCGTCGGCCTCGTGCGCCGCATGGCGTAGGACGGCCCTCCACGGCCCCCGATCCCCTCACCCGGCGCGCAAGCGCGCCACCCTCTCCCCCACGGCGGCGAGGGTAGGACAATAGGATATGCCGCACATTGAGAATGAGGTGCTGGTGAACGCGCCGCTGGAGAAGGTGTACGCGCTGGCAAAGGATGTCGAGTCGTTCCCGCAGTTCATGCCGGATGTGGAAAGCATTCACATCGCCGAGCGCAGCGCCGATGGACAGCGGACCGTCACCGACTGGGTGGGGGTGGCGTCCGACTTCAAGCTGAAGGTGCGCTGGACGGAGGAGGACCTCTGGGACGACGCCGCGCACACCTGCCGCTTTTCCCAGGTCAAAGGCGACTACCAGCAGTACGGCGGGACGTGGACGTTTACCCAAGAAGCGGGGGGGCGGACCAGGTTCGCCTCGGCCATTGACTATGAACTGGACATCCCGCTCATCGGGCCGCTGCTCAAGTCGCTGGTGGCGAAACTGATGCGGGAGAACACGCAGCGGATACTGGACGCCATCAAGCGCCGCGCCGAGGGCGCGTAGCGACTGCCCCCCGGCCCGCCCTCGCCCCCGGCCCCTCTCCCTCACGGGGGAGAGGGGAGGTGAAGGACGCGGCGGGGGCCAGCGTGGTGCCGACATAGTAGTGGCGCAGGATGTCCGCGTAGGTCTTGCGGTAAGGGGGCGATGCCATAGCGACCGCCCCTTCCTGTGACATCCCCAGCCCGTGCCCCCAGCCCTTTCCCCGGAACTGATAATCCCCGTCCGGCAGGATCGTCAGCGTCACCCGCGTACTCCGCAGCACGTCGTAGCCCAGGATGCGGCGCAGCTGCGTCCCCGTCACCGTCTTCGTTGTGCCGTCCGTGCTGATGACAGTGGCCGTGGTGATGCGGCCGGAGGCGTCAAAGCCGTCCAGGGTCAGCGAGGCGAAGTCGTCCACTTGGGTGAGGGGGTCGCGGGCGAGGGCGGCCTGCAGCTGGGCGGGGGTAAACGTCTGCGTCCAGGTGTGGTACTTGGCGTCGGCGGCGTAGTCCGGGGCATTCGGCCCGGGAGCATCCAGAACGGCCTGGAGATAAGGGCTGGCCGGGTCAACGGCCGTCATGCCGCCGCTGTCGGTGGAGTAGGGGGCGTCAATCAGCGTCCCGTGCCAGGTCAGCACGAGGCCGCGCGTGGCGTCCACAGCAGCGTTGGAGGCGGCGGTCTCGCCGTCCCAGCCGTCGTAGCCCTCGCTGCGGGTAGTGTCGTCCAGGTCAAAGCCCTCGGACGCGAACTTGCCGCGATTCTTCAGGGCATAGGTGCGGGCGGCGACCGCCTGCGCCTTCATGGCCTCCATTGGAACGTGCGTGCCGATTTCGGCGGGAATCACGCCGTACAGATACTCTTCGAGCGGCACCGTGTTGATGACGCGCAGCGTGCCGTCGTCCTCGCGCCGGACGGTCAGGGTGCCGCGATAGTGGTTCCAAACGATCCGTGTCCCGTGCAGGGGAGGGAAAGAATCGACGCGGGCGATCTTGAGGAGGCCGTCATGGTCGGCCAGGGCGGAGACGGGGACGGCACGATCCAGCGCGCCCGCCGCGCCATTGAGGTCGCGGATCAGCCGCAAGCCATCGGGAAGGGCGGTGACGCGGTAGACCCCGCCGGGGACGCCGTGCAGCAAGGGGCGGCCCGTCATCGTGTCCTGGACGATGAAACTGGTGTCGCTGGAGAGGAGCAGGGTCTGAGCGTGCGCGAACCGCTTTTCCAGGCCGATACGGAGGAGAACGGTCCCCCCGCCCCCAATCCTGGGGGAGTCAGAAAGGGCCGAAGGACCAATGGCGAGCAGGCAGAGGGCCAGAAGTGAAGCGCGCATGTTTCCTCCTCGTGGGAGTCAGAATCATAGCCCAGGACGTTCCTGGGCTATTTTGTAATCGGGGCGACAGGATTTGAACCTGCGGCCTTTCAGTCCCGAACCGAACGCGCTACCAAACTGCGCCACGCCCCGATAAATGCGGCCGCTGTGTGACGGAAGATAGTCTAGCACAAAGCAGGCGGCAAAGTCAAGCCCTGTCCGGGCCGAGCGGCGGGCAGGTGCGGACGAACTCCGTCGGGGCCACTTGGTCCAGGCCGTATTTGGCCTCGTAGCGGTGGATGCGCGTGAAGAGGCGCGTGACGGCGTCCTCGATGTACCCGTAGTCCAGTGAGCCGAAGAGGGCCGTGTCGCGCATCCGACCGTCGGCCTCCGGGACCTGGCGGGAGAGGCGGACGCCGTTCTCCAGCGCCTTGCGGCCTTCAATGCCCAATTTGCCCAGGGCGACCTGGACGACGTCCTTGGAATACTCGCGGGGGCCGTAAATGGCGGTCCTGTAGATGGCCTCGCCGAACCGGTCGTAGTCCGGGATGATGTCCATCGCCGGCATGGCGAAGTGCTTGAGCACGTCGGCCAGCGCCTCCAGCGACTCGACCGGGAAGTAGTAGAGGAAGACGCGAGCGGTCTCCAGGAAGAAGTCGTAGTGCGCGCCCTCGTCAATGGCGATGGTACGGGCGGCGTGCTGCAACACGGGGTCGTGGTGCGGGTTGGGGCGGGTGACGTCGCCGTCCGTGACCGTCTCGCCCTTGACGAGCAGGCCGAAGTTGAGGTAGTTGACCTGCGTGGCGCGCTCCTGGATGATCTGGTAGAAGAGCATCCGCAGGGGGTCCTCCCACCCCACGGTCCACTCGCTGTTGCGCAGGGACCCCATGTACTCTTCCAGCCACTCGCGGCTGCGGGCGCGGGTGAACAGCAGCGCATTGCGCCACAGGTCCGAGTGCTTCTCCTCCTCCGCGCCCCAGCGCAGCAGGTACTGGGAGCGCCCGTGGCTGGGGCGTACCAGCTTCATGATCTGGCCGACGTAGTCGGGCGTGTACTGCTCGACGGCGAAGAACCCTTGCAGGATGGCGACGACCTCCGGCGAGGGATCACGGCGGGCGCTGCGCCACTCGATGTCGCGGTCGGGGCTCCAGTTGCGCAGGGTCTGCGAGCGCTCGGTGTACCAGCGGTAGAGGCCCAGGAAGGCGCGCTCGGCCAGCCGGGTGCGCTCCGCACGGCTGAGGATCCCGGGGGCGACGCGCGGCCGATCCTGTTCGATCTCGGCGGTGACTTCGTGAATGTTGGGTGTCAATGAATCTTCCGTCTGTCTCAACGTGTATTGCTTTGGCTGTTGTGAATTTCCTGCGTCGCCTGTCGGCGTTGCCATGTATTATAAAATATAACCGTTAAAAATGCAAGCCGCGACGGAAAACTCGTCCATCGAATGCATGGATCAAACCCCAGTATAGCGCACTCCGCTCGGCGTCCGCATGGGCCAAAAGACCTATTTTTTGCCGGGATTATTCATGGCGGCGGGGCCGGCGGAACCTTTGCCGACGGCGCGACGCTGTTGGCGGAAAAGGAGCAAGACCATGTCCCGAGGATGGAAAGCGATCATTGCACTCTTGTCGCTGGCGAGCGTCCCGCTGGGCCTGGCGGGATGCGGCCAACATCAGTCGCCCTCTTCGTCGCCGCTGTCGGCGACGCCGCTGGTGGCCGGGTCGCCGGCGCTTCCGCCCGCCGCGGCCCCGACTACGACACCGTTCCAGCCCTATGCGCTGGTCAATCAGCCCCCGCCGAAGCCGCCGGTCGTGACGCACCGGCATCGCGTCCTGCACCTGACGCGGCGCGGCCGTCAGGTCTATCTCGCCGATAGTGACGGGCACTACTACCACGTCGGCCGCGACCGCCGGGGGCGCATCTTTCCGACCTACACGGACCCCGCGACCCATGCCGTGTACCCGCTGTATTACGACTCGGCCCGGGATCGCCTCTACCGCCTGGCGCGCAGCGACGACGGGCATTTCTATCGCGGATATGTGGACGACCCCGCCAACCGCTTCTACCGAGACGACTGGGATTACGAGCGGGTGACGGCGGGGGGGCGGCCCGTCGTCAGCAATTCGTACAACACGTACAACGAAAACATTTACAACTACGGCCCCGGCTACCCGTACCCTCGGGGCTACAATGTCACCGAGGGCACGTACTTTCCTCCGCCGCCTTACCCCTATGTCGTGCCCCCCGCCCACTACGGCAGTCACCACAACGACAACTGGCTGTGGGCGATCCCGGTGATCATCGGCGCATACCTGCTGCTGCGCCCGCACCACTACTCGCCGCCGCCCGTGCGCTCGACCACCGTGATCGTCCAGCAGCGTAATACGATCATCAACTCGTCCTCATCGAGTGTGTTTGTGCCGGGTTACGGCAGAGGCGAGCCGCCGCCGCCCCGCCCTTTGGCTCCCCGGGTGCGCCCGGCGACGACCTTCCGCGCCCCGCTGGCCCCAATGGCCGCCGTCCCTGCCGCGATCGCTCTCCGCAAGGCGTCCGCGATTCATCCGGTCGCCCATCCGCTGCCGGCAGCCCGCCCGTTGGCCCTGACGCATCCGCACGTCATGACCAACCGACAAACTCATGCAATGGCCTTCCACCGCCCGCGCCCCGTGATCCACCCGCGCCCGGCGGTCATCGTGCCGGCGCAGCGAGCGGCGTCACACCCGGCTTATCGCATGGAGCGCCCGCGCCTCGCGGCGCACTTCGTCCGGTCCCGCCCCGCGCCCAGCCATGTGGAGGCGCGCCCGGTCTCCCGTCCGGCGCGGGTGGTCGCGCCGCCAATCCCTCGGCGTCCCCTCATCCGGCCCGTCGCCGACGCGAGACCGTTGCCGCCCCCGGTTCGCCGCCTGCGTCCTTCACCACCGCCGCGCCGCGAGGTCGTTCGAACGCAACCGGTGGTCTATCCCCGGCCGATGGTCCATCCCCGGCCGGAAGCGAGGCCGCACCTGGTATCAAGGCCCCGCCCGGCGTTCAAGCCCATGCCGAAGCCCGCACCGAGGCTGGCCGCGCGGCCCGTGGCACGGTCCGTGCCTCGGCCCCGTGTGAGAGAACGTCCCGCGGTCAAGCCAGGCAAGCCCGGTGCGCCCCGGCATTGAAATAAGGAAAGCCCCTGCGGGGCTGAGGCAAGCCTGTCCGCCTCCCCAAAGAATTGGGGGGCGGGGGCGATCTTCAGCCCCGCAGGGGCTTATCTGTCAGCGCGGTTGTTGTACCAGACGTAGACGTTCCACTTGTCCGGGCCATGCAAGGGCCGGGAGACGACGTCCAGAACGCCTCGGCCCCGGATGTCGGCGAGGCGGGCGTGGTGCGTGCCGAAGCCCTCGTCAATGACATGGCGGGTGAAACGGCCTTGGCCATCATTTTGGAACAGCAGCAGGCGGGGCGGAGCGGTGTCCAGCCGATCCTTGACGCCGATCTCGCCGACCACCAGATCGAGCCAGCCTTCGCCGGAGAGGTCGCCGAGTTGCAGCGAGTGAGGGTCCAGCAGGCGCTCCTCCAGGATGTGCTCCAGCCAGGGCGCGCGGATGTCGCCGCTGGGGGCGAACCAGGCGACGCGCCCGCCCTCGGGCCGCCCGTAGATGCAGGGGTCGCCTTCGGAGAGGACGATCTCAGGCCGACCGTCGCCGTTCAGATCGCCGACGGCGATCACCGTCGTGACGTACCCGCCGGGGCCGTCGGGCGCGAAGGCGTGTGACTCCCACTCGTTGGGCGGGCCGAGGTGTTTATACCAGCGGGTTCCGGCGATGATCTCCGTCACGCCGTCGCCGTCGAGGTCAGCCAGCGCCAGCCCTTCTTCCGGCAGGCCATCGACGCGCCGATCTGTGGCGATGGGCTGGACGCCGGGCCAGGGACTCCGGCGCGGGTCGGCGGGCAGGGGGCACCAAGACAGCGTGGCCGCGCCCTCGTTCCAGAAGACCAGGCTGGGGCGGCCGTCACCCGTCACGTCGCCAATGGCCTCGTCGTGGAACTGCGTGTGGCCGGTCTGGACGATGCGATGGCGCGTCCAGGGCCGGCCCAGTCGTCCGGGATTCTCCCACCAGCACAGCGCGTCGGAGCGCCAGTCGCCGCCGTCAATGATGTCGGGCAGGCCGCTGCCGGTCAGGTCGTACAGCAGGCCGCCGCATTCCAGATTTTGGATGTCGGCGACGGGATGGGCCTCCCAGCGGCTCGCGCCGCCGGGGCCGGGGTTCTGGAACCAGACCATCCGCCCGTTGCGCCCCGACAGCACGATGTCGAGCCGCCCGTCGCCGTCCACGTCGCCGACCGTCAGGAACGTGTTCATCTGCCCGTTGCCCCAGTCGTTGACTAGGGTGCCGACGCAGACACGGGTGAAGGAGGGCGTCATCATGCCTGGATTTTACCCGACGCGGGCGCGTCTCCGGCGCGCGGCCAGCAACACGGGGAGGCCCGCCAACAGCAGCCAGGCCGCGTCCGGTTCCGGCACGGCGGGGCTGATGCGCGGCGTCACCGGGCCGTTCGTCACCTGCGAGTTCACGTCATAGGCCCAGCCGTCGTAGGAGCCGTTGGTCAAGGTGCTGTGTGGGTCTGCCGGGCCGAAGTTGGAAGCCGTCCAGTTCTGCCCATCGTTGCTGAGCCAGTAGCTCCAGTAGCCGTTGTTCTGGAAGCCCCCTTGGCTGTGTCCGGCATAGCTGAAGGAGTCAATGGCCGGCCCAAAGGAATACTGGGTGACGGTGTCCGTGAGGCCGATATTCGCATTCACCAGGGCATTGATCAAATCATACCCGGTGAGTTGGGGCCCCGTCGCGGGCTCGTTGTAGAGATAGCCGAAGGCATAGGACGGGCTCGATGATCCGTCCTCAAAGTCCAGCACGAAGAAGGACTCGTTGCTGCCGCTGCCGATCGTCTGGACGAGCGGGAACGGCGGGGTCTGCGCCAGCACGGGGCCGACGGCGAGGGCGGACAGGCACGAGAGGGTCGTCAACAGAGTGCGTTTCATGGTTTCTCCTGATTGGGGTCAATTTCGGGTGAATAGGGCGTCCGTCACCTGCTCCTGCTTGTAGGCCTTGACGTGGCCGTCGCAGAAGAGGATGTTGGCGTAGCCGTGTTCGGTCGTCGTATAGGTGTTGGGGTTGTAGGAGAGCGAGTGGTCCACGTGGCGGAAGTTGACCGTCGGGTTGCCGCCGGTCTGGCCGGGCGGGTCAATGTAGATGGTCTCCACCATCTGCCCACCGGCATAGAAACCGGCGTCGGCGAAGGCGACGGTGGCGGCGGGGTGGGCGAGCGACCCGTCCAGGGCCGGATGGGTCATGGCGGGCGCGTTCGGCCAGTTGCTGTAGTTGTCGTAATCGGGGCTGGTCGGGTCCACGTAGAGGTCGGACCCCAGCATCCCCCAGTTGTAGCCGTAGCCGTTGCCGTCGCCGTACCGAGGCGCACCCGTCCACGAGGGGCAGCGGCCGACCTGGGTACTCTTCTCGTAGGGCTGGAGCAGGCCTTGAGTCAGGTCGAAGGCACCCGAGGTGTTCTTCAGGCAGGCCCAGTACTGAATCGTGCCGTCGGCATTGCCGTACTGGGCGACGGGCCAGGTCTCGTCGTTGTCCTGGACGTATTGCAGGGCGGCGAGGCCGAGCTGCTTGAGGTTGGAGGCGCAGGCGGTCTGGCGGGCCTTCTCGCGGGCGGAGGCGAAGACGGGGAACAGAATGGCGGCGAGGACCGAGATGATGGCGATGACCACCAGCAGCTCGATCAGCGTGAACGCCCGGCGGGGCATGGGGAAGGTCCTCTCTGCCTGTCGCGCGCAGGCATCGGGTCCAGAGCGCAAGGCTCCGGCGTCGTCGGCTGGCATTCTGGCTGAAGGATCGCCCCCGGCCCCCAATTCTGGGGAGGAGGACTCCTATCACAGTTGCGGCACAGCGCCGGAGTTGCCCTCCGAAGAGGGCGCACCGGACTTCCCCATTTGAGCGCGCGTTGACCGCGACGCACCGACGGCGGGGCACGATATGAAGTTGGTGCGGCTATTATGGCCGCTGACTCATGGCCCTGTCAAGGGGTCCGGTGCTGGAAGCGCAGGGAGGTGATGGGCGGTGCGGCGGCCGACGTGATCTCCAGTATCTCGTCCTCGTTCACCTCGTCACTGATCAGGCCCGCCCCATCCTTATGATAGATGTGGACAGGCTGGACGATGACGTGCGTGATGTGACCCTCGCCATCGCCGGCCCTGATCTCGATATGGCCCGCGCCGCTGCCGCTGGGGTCAAAGGAGAGGCCCGTCAGCGGCAGCCGGCGCGCCGGGAACCAGGGGTCGGCCTGGGGGCTGCCGATGATCTCGACCGTTACCAGCGCCCCCGCGCGGGTGCGGCTGAACTCGTCAAAGAACGCGGGCCAGCGGTCGCGGGGGATTTCGCGCGTGGGCATGGGCAAGTCCTCTCGCTGTGATGGATGCGTCCCTGTTCGCGGCCAGGACAGAGTTTTCCTGCATCCGGCTGCGGCTGGGAAAGGGCAGATCATGCATCGGGGCGCAGCCCCGGAAGCGGGTCCCCCAGCGATTCAAGCAATTCCGCGACCGCGCTGCGAACGGGTCCGAGATCGAAGTCTAGACTGATCGTATGTTCATCCGACTGCTCGGACAGCGTGTCGAGGCCAAACAAGGCGCGCGGGAAGCACGGGTAAAGGATGCGTCCGAGGAGTTTCCGCGCCGCCTCCGCACTTGCCGCCTCGGACAGCCCGAACGTCCCCCGTAGGTATGCGCCCAGCCGTTCATGGGGTACAGAAAAGATCGCGTCGAAGTACTCGGCGGCTCCTTCCGGGAATCGTTCCGCCTCGGCGATGCTCATGCGGCACATCCGAATCGTCCAGGCGAACAGCAGGCCCTCCAGAAACCGGCCGCAGAACAGGACCAGGGCCTCGGCGGGGTCGTCCGAGTACTCGCCCGGCGTCTTGAGTTTGCTGAGGGACATCTCGCGGACGAGTTCTATGATCGCCAGGTACAGATTTTCTTTGCTCTCAAAGTGCGCGTAAAGGCTGCGCTTCGAGGTCTGGGCGCGCGCCGCGATCACGTCCATGGAGGCGCGCTCGAATCCCACTTCCAGGAACACGTTCTTGGCGGCGTACAGGATGTGTTCCCGCAGTTCACTGCCTCGTCTCGACATTGAGATATTATACGCCATTCGGGGCGTTTTTGCTTGACAACATTGTAAACGAAACGGTATAGTTTACATTGAACTTCGTAAAGGGAGGCACAGAATGCGAGTCTTTGTGACGGGAGCGACGGGGTTTGTCGGGTCGGCGGTGGTGGATGAGCTGATCGGCGCGGGGCATCAGGTGTTGGGCTTGGCACGGTCGGAGGAGGGCGCGGCGGCGCTGGCGGCCGCCGGGGCCGACGTGCTGCGAGGGACGCTGGAAGACGCGGACATTTTGCGGCGGGGCGCGGCGTCATGTGACGGCGTGGCGCACCTGGGCTTCATCCACGACTTTTCGCGCTTTGCCGAAGTCTGCGCGGTGGACCAGGCGGCGATCAACGTGATGGGTGAGGCGCTGGTCGGGTCGGAGCGCCCGCTGCTGACGACATCGGGCCTGGCGATGCTCGCCCCAGGGCGCGTGGTGACCGAGAACACGCCCGCGCCGGACACATTTCCGCGCAAGTCGGAAGCGGCGGCCAACGCCCTGGCGGCGCGCGGCGTGCGCGCGGCGAGTGTGCGACTGGCCCCGTCGGTGCATGGGCCGGGGGACCACGGCTTTGTGCCGATGCTGATCGGCATCGCGCGGAAGGCGGGCGTGTCGGCGTACATCGGCGACGGCGCGAACCGCTGGCCGGGGGTGCATCGTTTGGACGCGGCGCGCGTGTACCGGCTGGCGTTGGAGAAAAGCGTCGAGGCGGGGGCGTGGTCTCCCAACGTTTTTCATGCAACGGCCGAGGAAGGTGTACCGACGCGGGAGATCGCCGAGGTGATCGGGCACCGCTTGGGCGTACCAGTGCGGTCCATTTCCCCGGAGGAGGCAGGCGCGCATTTCGACTTTCTCGCCACCTTCTTCGCGCTGGATTGCGCGGCGTCGAGCGCCTTAACGCAGGAGCGCCTGGGCTGGACGCCGACCGGGCCGGGGTTGCTGGCCGATGTAGACAGCGCGTCGTATTTCGGGGGGTGAGCATTCACCCGAAAGGAAGGCACAGAATGCGAGTCTTTGTTACCGGAGCCACAGGCTTCATCGGCACGGCCGTCATCCGGGAGCTCCTCGGCGCGGGCCATCAGGTCCTCGGCCTGACGCGCTCCGACGCGGGCGTGGAGGCCCTCCGCGCCGCCGGCGCCCAGGCGCACCGGGGCGACCTGGACGATCCGGACAGCCTCCGCAGCGGCGCGGCGGCCTCGGAGGGGGTCATCCACCTGGCCTTCAACCACGACTTCTCCCGTTTCGTAGAGAACTGCGCGCTGGACCAGCGGGCCATCGGGGCCCTCGGCTCCGCGCTCGCCGGCTCCGACCGCCCCCTGCTCGTCACCTCTGGGACCGGCCTGGGGAGCGCCGCGCCTGGCTGTCCCGCGACCGAGGACCACTTCGACTCCCACAGCCCCCACCCCCGTGTCGCCTCGGAGCTGGCGGCGGCCTCCGTGGCGGCGAGGGGCGTCAACGTGTCGGTGGTGCGGCTGCCCCAGGTCCACGACACGGTCAAGCAGGGCCTCATCGCCCCCCTGATTGCCGTGGCCCGCGAGAAGGGCGTCTCCGCATATGTCGGCGACGGCGCGAACCGCTGGCCGGCGGCGCACGTCCTCGACACCGCCCGCCTATACAGGCTGGCGCTGGAGAGACGGGAGGCGGGTGCCCGGTATCACGCGGTCGCCGAGGAGGGGATACCCGCGCGGGACATCGCGGAGGTCATCGGCCGCGGCCTGAAGGTGCCGGTGGTCGCCCTGTCTCCAGAGGAGGCGCCGGCCCATTTCGGCTGGCTCGGCATGTTCGTGGGGATGGACATGCCCGCGTCCAGTGCGCTGACGCAGGAACGGCTGGGGTGGCACCCGACGGGTCCGGGTCTGATCGCCGACCTCGAACAGATGCGCTACTTCGGGTAAGGGTAGCCCATAGAATAAGGCGATTCCATTTCTGCAACAGACGCCCTGCGGATTTTCGACTCGCCGTTAGCACTCTCTTGACACGAGTGCTAACGGCGAGTATAATAATCCCCGGAAGCTTTCCAGAATCCCTACCAGAGAAATAAACCAAGTTCATTAAAGGAGGTCGGAGTCAATGTTGAAACCGTTGGGCGACCGAATCGTGGTCAAGGCGCTCGAGGCCGAGCAGATGTCGGCGGGCGGCATCGTCCTGCCCGATACGGCCAAGGAGAAGCCGCAGCAGGGCGAGGTGCTGGCCGTGGGTCCGGGCAAGACCCTGGACAACGGCAAGATAAGCACGGTGGACGTGAAGGTGGGCGATAAGGTCGTCTACTCCAAGTACGGCGGCACGGAGATCAAGGTCGGCGGCGAGGAGGTCATCATCCTGCGCGCCGACGACGTGCTGGGCGTTTTGAATTCGTAAGGAGATAATGACACAATGGCAGCCAAAGATTTGCTGTTTGATGAGTCGGCGCGGCGCGCGCTGGAGCGTGGCGTCAACACGCTGGCGGACGCCGTCAAAGTCACGCTCGGCCCGCGCGGGCGCTACGTCGTGCTGGAAAAGAAGTTCGGCTCGCCCTCGCTCGTGGACGACGGCGTGACCATCGCCAAGGAGATCGAGGTCGAGGACAAGTTCGAGAACATGGGCGCGCAGCTGGTGCGCGAGGTGGCCTCCAAGACCAACGACGTGGCCGGGGACGGAACCACCACCGCCACCGTGCTCGCCCAGGCCATCGTCCGCGAGGGCCTCAAGAACGTCGCCGCCGGCTCCAACCCGATGGCCGTCAAGCGCGGCATTGACAAGGCCGTCGAGTCCGTGGTCGCCGAGATCAAGGGCCTGGCCACGCCGGTCAACAGCAAGGAGAGCATCACGCAGGTGGCGACCAACTCGGCCAAGAACACCGTCATCGGCGACCTGATCGCCGATGCGATGGACAAGGTCGGCAAGGACGGCGTCATCACCGTCGAGGAGAGCAAGGGCACACAGACCACGCTGGAGCTGGTGGAAGGGATGCAGTTCGACAAGGGTTACATCTCCCCCTACTTCGTCACCGACCCGGAGCGGCTGGAGGCCGTGCTGGAGGAGCCGTACATCCTGCTCTTCGAGAAGAAGATCAGCAGCATCCAGGACATGCTCCCGGTGCTGGAGACCGTGGTGCGCTCCGGCAAGCCCCTGCTGATCATCGCCGAGGACGTGGACGGCGAGGCGCTGGCGACTCTCGTGGTCAACAAATTACGCGGCACGCTGAACGTGGTCGCGGTGAAGGCCCCCGGCTTCGGCGACCGCCGCAAGGCCATGATGGAGGACATCGCCGTGCTGACGGCGGGCAAGTTCATCACCGAGGACCTGGGCATCCAGCTCAAGAACGTGGACGAGTCGTTCCTCGGCTCGGCCAAGCGCGTCACCATCACCAAGGACGAGACCACCATCGTCGAGGGCAAGGGGACAGCGGCAGGGATCCAGGGTCGCATCGCCCAGATCAAGGCCCAGATCGAGAAGTCGGACTCCGACTATGACAAGGAGAAGCTCCAGGAGCGCCTGGCCAAGCTGTCCGGCGGCGTGGCCGTCATTCAGGTCGGCGCGGCCACGGAGACCGAGCTGAAGGAGAAGAAGCACCGGATCGAGGACGCGCTCTCGGCCACCCGCGCGGCGGTCGAGGAGGGCATCGTCCCCGGCGGCGGCACGACCCTGATCAACGCCATCAAGGCGCTGGATAACATCCAGGCCGAGGGCGACGAGAAGGTCGGCGTGAACATCATCCGCCGCGCCCTCGATGAGCCGGCCCGCCAGATCGCCAACAACGCGGGCCAGGAAGGCTCGGTCGTCGTGGAGCGGATCAAGCAGACCGGCCAGGGCTACAACGCCACGACCGGCGAGTTCGCCGATCTGGTCGCCCAGGGCATCGTGGACCCGGCCAAGGTGACGCGCTCGGCCTTGCAGAACGCCGCCAGCATCGCCGGCCTCGTGCTGACGACGGAGGCGCTCGTTGCCGAGCGCCCGGAGAAGAACCCGCCCGCCCCGATGGGCGGTGGCGGCGGCATGCCCGGCATGGGCGGCATGGGCGGCTTCTGAGCCAGTCCTGACGCGGAGTGAAGAGGGGCCGGGGGCAGATGCCTCCGGCCCTTGTTTTGCATGACAGAACCGAGGTACGCTCAGGAGGAAACCGGAGGCGCACATGGCCGGGTATAATACGACAAGATCACGCCAGGAGGCTACGCCATGAGGAACAAAAACGCTGTTCCCACAGCCGCTATGGCAACGGCGCTTTCGTTTGTCGTCTCCATGCCCGGCAATGTCCATGCCGCCCCGACGCCGGCTATTGAGGTCATGGAGGTCATGCCTCATTCAGCCTTCCCTCGGATGTCGATCCTCCCGCAGAGCCACCTCGTCGCCGCGTACCACCTGACGCAGAGCGGGCAGACCTTGTATGCGGATACGCGCGGGAAGGTGATCGGCCGCACCGACCCCCGAACGCGCGTCGTTATCTGGTCCGGCAACGGCCCCTACTCAGCGTTGCGAACAGACCGCCCCGGCGGGTCGCCATCCCTGATTCCGCGTCCAGGCCATAACCCGCGCTGATGGAGCGGAAACAAAACGCTCCCGCTTCGCGTCTCTAGCATAGCGCAACGCACAGTGTGAAGGGAGTAGAAAGATCATGCGAAAAGCCAGTCCCGTCGTGGCCGCCGCACTGGCGGGAACCGTCTTTGGTGCGGGCCTCACGGCGGGCGTCGTCCATGCGGACCTGCTCGGCTCCGTCCTCAAGGGCGCGGGCATCGCGTTCCTGGTCAAGCAGTTCCAGCGGCCGCTCAACGACGGCATCAACAAGCTGACCGGCGACGCGGGCGCGCCCCAGACGCAGGCCACCAAGGTCGTGCCGATTGTCAGCATCGGCCAGGGCGGCTATGTCGGCGCGGCCCAGGTCTCCGGCCCCGGCGTGCAGGTGGACCAGGTGCAGGCGGTCGGCCAGTTGGAGGGCAGCGTGCAGGGCAGGACGTTCCGCCTGAAGGCGCTCGTGCCGATCAACACCGAGCGCCCCAGCGGCAAGACCCTCACCCGCGTCAAAGGTGTGGGAGTCAGCGCCATCGTGGACATCCATGTCTGAAGGCCCAGGAAGTGCCTGCCGGCAGCCGGAGCCAGGGTCCAGAATCAAGATGAGGGAGGCGGTTTGTACCGCCTCCCTCAACGTTCAGAAGAATGTTCAGAAGTCAGTGGCAGCCGCAGGAGCCGCAGCCGCCGCCGGCGCGGGTGTCGAGGCCCGCGGCCTCCTCGTCGCCGGCGCTGAAGGAGGAGCCGCAGCCGCAGGACTTGACGGCGTTGGGGTTCTCGATCTTGAAGCCGCCGCCCATGTCGGTGGTGATGTAGTCCACGACGGAGCCGGTGACGTAGCGCAGGCTGGTCGAGTCCACGACCATGCGGACGCCGGAGTGCTCGAAGACTTCATCGCCCGGCTCGATGTTCTCGTCCAGGGCCATGCCGTATTGCAGGCCGCTGCACCCGCCGCCCGCGACGTAGACGCGCAGGTAGAGGTCGTCGCGCTCCTGCTCGGCGACCAGGGACTTGACCTCGGACGCGGCCGCCTCGGTGAGTGTTAATGGAGTCTGCACGGCGGTGGCCGGCTGTTCCAGGGTGGTGGTCATGATGTTGATTTCCTCCTGAGCGGGTTCAAGGCCCGCCGGTGATGGTGCGAACGTATTGCGTGGTCAGTATACCCGAAACCTCCCCCGGCCCCTCCTTCGTAAGGAGGGGAGTTCAGAGGGCGCATGGAGACTCACCGGCCCTCTGAACCCCTCCCCTTGCGAAGGGGAGGCCGGGTGGGGTTCTTTCGGGTCAGCTCTTGTACCCCGCCGCCGTGGGGGCGGGCGGGACGGCGGTGCGGGTGATGGTGTCCATCGGCACCAGCTCCTCCTCGTACTCGAAGGCCTCCATGGAGATGCAATCCATCGGGCAGATCTTGGCACATAACGCGCAGCGGATGCATTTGGTTCCGTCCATCAGCATGATCGTGCCGTCGTCGGGCCGCAGATCTTCTTGCGGCACGCCGTACTTGGCCTCGATGAGCTGCGCCACCTCCTC
Organism: Armatimonadota bacterium; assembly: GCA_019239955.1. Classification (GTDB taxonomy): domain Bacteria; phylum Armatimonadota; class Armatimonadia; order Armatimonadales; family Capsulimonadaceae; genus JAFAZD01. The sequence continues at coordinate 24,424 of JAFAZD010000320.1, forward strand.
GTCGCCGACCACGTCGGTGACGGGGACCATCTTCAGAATGCTCTCCGGGCAGATGTTGATGCACAGGCCGCAGAGGATGCACTTCTCGGCGTCGAACACGACGTTGACATGACAACGCAGGCAGCGCATCCCCTGTTCCCGCGCGGCCTTCTCCGTGTAATTGAATTCCACCAGGTCGAAGCCCTTGGAGCGGTTGGCGACCTCCATCTCCGGCGGTTCCTGGCGGATAAACGCCTCGTACTTGGACGGCATCTCGTAGTTGACGATGGGCAATGGCCGCATGTAGCCGCGCTTGACCAGCTTCAGACTCTGGCCGCTGAGATATTCATCCACGCCGACCGCACACTTCTGGGCGCTGGCGATGCCGTCAATGAACAGGCGCGCGCCCAGGGCGATGTCGCCGACGGCGAAGATGTCCGGGTGAGACGTCGATTGCAGCGTCTCCGGGTCCACGTCAATGGTGCCGCGCGGACTCTTCTTCAGGTCTTCAATGCCGGTCAGGAAGTTCCAGTTGACCATCTGGCCGATGGAGATGATCACCGAGTCGCACTCGAAGACCCTGTCCGTGCCCTCGATGTACTGCGGGTTGAAGCGGCCCTGCGCGTCCATCAGCGACGAGACCTTGCGGGTCAGGATGCCGGTCACCTGGTCGTCGCCCAGAATCTCGATGGGCATCGTCTGCGGGTACAGTCGTACCCCTTCCAGGACGGCCTCCTCGATCTCGTACTCGTCGGCGTTCATCTGGGCGCGCGACTCGCCGAAGATGCAGTCAATGGTCTTCGCTGTGGAGGCCAGCGTCCGGGCGATGTCAGTCATGGCGTAGTTCTTGGGCCGGGCAAGATTGGAGAGGCCGGGCATGACCGGGGTGCGGACGGTGGTGCGGACCACGTCCATCGCCACGTTGCCGCCGCCGACCACCACGCAGCGCTCGCCGACAAAGTACGGCTTGCCCATGTTGACCTGCTTGAGCAGCTCGATGCCGATGTGGACGCCCTTCTTGTCCGCGCCGGGGATGGCGAGCGGGCGGCCCAGCATGAAGCCGGCGGCGATGATGAACGCCTTGTAGCCCTGCTCGCGCAGCTGCGGGATGGTGACGTCCTTGCCGACGCTGACGCCGAGCTGCAAGTCCACGCCCAGCGCGCAGATGGCGTCGATCTCCAGCTTCATCAATTCGCGCGAGAGGCGGTAGATGGGCACGCCGGTCGCCATCTGTCCGCCGGGGATCTCCAGCTCCTCAAACACGGTGACGCGGTAGCCCAGCCGCGCCAGGTCGTGCGCGGCGGTCATGCCGGCCACGCCCGCGCCGACGACGGCGATCTTGTCCTTGTCCGGCACCGGGTAGGCCGACCCGCGCGCGTTGGAATACTCCAAGGACTTACGCAGGTCCCGCAGGTTCTCCACGCCGTACTGCTCGGTGGCGAACCGCTTGAGGGCGCGGATGGCGACGGGGCCGGATGTGTCGGTCTCGATGTTGCCGCGCGTGCATTTGACCTCGCAGGGCGCGCCGCAGATGCGCCCGCACATGGAGGCGAAGGGGTTGGGGGCGCGGGCGATGGCGTAGGCGTCCTTGTAGCGCCCCTCGGCGGTGGCGATGACGTAGCCGCGCGCGTCGGTCTTGACCGGGCAGCCGGTCTGGCAGCCGATCTTGCCGCGCCAGTAGTCAATGTCGGGGACCTTGACGCGGTAGGGGTTTTGTGGTTGTTCGGCCATCGGTGTGGGTGCCTTCCGGAAGCGAAAACGGAGCCGCAATCGGCTGAGGAGATTGTACCACATTCCGCAAGCGGCGTTCAAGGGGAGCCGGTCACGGATACAGACCGAGCTGTTCCCAGTGCCGGCGGTCACGGCACTGGGCGTCAGAGTTGAGTCGCAGGCGGGTCACGGTGGCCCGTCCAGCGGCGGTCAGACCCTGAATCGTGCCGGTGTCACCATCGTAGAGGAAATGCTCGTGCCAGCGGTCGCGGCGCGGGTGAAAGAGCGGCACGTCTGCCCCCGTCGCTTCATCCCGTCCGGTCACCGCATCCGATTTGCATAGGTTGCAGGACTCGCAGGCGAGGGCGAGGTTATCCAGCGCATCATCACCGCCAGCGGCGCGGGGCAGGATGTGTTCGACTTCAAAGGCAAAGTTGAACACCTGTTCCGGGGCATGACAGTATTCGCAACGCTCCCCCGCTCGCTCCGCGACCCTGGGATAGCGTGGGTTCAAGTCTTTATCACTGGCAGGGCGCGGGTACGGGCGACGGTGGCATCGAGCGCCGCCGCGATCAGGCCCTCCATCTCGGCGCGCTCCTCCGGTGTGAGGGTGTCCCGCCGCCCCTTCAATTCTTGGAGCCGTGCCTGCTGCGCGTCCGTGAAGAAGGCATCGCCCCGGTTGTAGGGCCAGATGACGATGGGCTGGGGGGCATCCGAAGGCAGCCTCCGCATGAGGGCGGCGAGGGCTTCCTGCGGCGTCGCCCCAAATCCCTGAAATGACCCGCTGGTCGCGCGGAAATGGGCATCCTCTCGGTCACTCATGGACGGTTCTCCTGTCGCCATTGTACCCCAGCGTGGGCAGGTGGGCCGGCCAAAAAAGGTCGAGGTGAAGCGCATCAGACACTCCAATCCTCAATCTTGAGGCCAAGGGACTTTAGCGAAATCCGTGCTGTTGCGGGTGATCAGAGTGGCATCGCAGGCCAGCGCCGTCGCGGCGATCTTCAGGTCCATCGTGCCGACTCGGAGCCGTAACAGCCAGAGGCGCTGAAACTGCGCCAAGGCTCCCTCGTCAAAGGGCACCACCGGCGTGGAGCAGTAATAATCGCGCATCCTGTTCAGTCGCGCGTAGGCCGCCATCTGGCGCTCCACACTCCCCGTCCGCGCGATCTCCGCTATCCATCCCCGCATCTGCTCCTCGTAACTGACCAGGCTCACGGCGACGCTGTCCGGCGGAAGGGCGGCGATCCGGGCTGTGATTCGCTCGCTCAGTTCGCCGCCCCGACCAATCAAGGAAACATGGTCACTGTCCATCAGGTAGGGGTACATGGACGCCTGCCTTCTCCAATGCCTCAATTTCCTCCTCCGCCGTCGGCTGTGAGCGCCGATATTCCGCGCCTAGCCGCATCGCCTCGTCGTACATCTCATCATCCTGAAACGCCCCCTTCCAATGCTCGTACCAAGGAACGTCGGTTTTCCCCGTCTTTTTCTCCGCCAGCAGTTGCGCCACCTGCGCTTCCAGCGCGCTCAGTCGTTCCTGCACCGTTGCTGCCATATTCCGCTTCCCCTCTTCTTTCCGCCTCCGTAGCACGCCCCGCTCCTTGATAACGTCCCCGCTCCCCCACTGATTGTACCCCCAGGAGTGGCGCGGGCGGGCTGTCTTGAACGCGGCGCCCGTCGTCCCGGAGCCGTCCTCGCTCGCCCTACTCGGCCTGGCCCTGCCCGCGCTGTGTCTGATGGTGCGCCGCCGAGTGTGCCGGAATGGCGATGATCACGGGATGGTCGCTCAAGGTCAGCGTGAGCGAATTGACCCTGTGCGGGGTCTGGACCGGGGCCGTCCCGATCGTCGGGTCGTAAACCTTCACCGCGGCGTACGGGCCGCCCAGGTGGACGGTGACAGAGTTCGTGCCCTTGACCAGCTCACTCCACACGACCAGATCGAACGTGCCGTCGCTCTTCTGTAGGAGCATGTCATGCACGGTCGCTGGTTCCCCCGGAATGGAGTAGTTCAGCTTGCCCGGCCTCCGCAGGGAGCCGCCGTCAGCCAGTATCGTCGTCAGATTGTGGAGGTAGACGGCGGCCTTTCGCGGCGCATAGTCGGGCCTGAAAAACCCGAACTGTTGGTTGCCGGCCTCGTCCACACGGTCCCTCAGCAGGTAGACGGCGGTGTAACTCCAGCCCCGCTTGAACTGATCCAGATACATGCTCAGGAGATTCAAGGCGTGTCGTTCCTCCGTCACCGGTCCGTCAATGGTACAGCCCGTCTCCGTGGTCACGCGGGGCAGCGTCAAGAGGTCCTCTTCCGAATAACCCGGGTAGTGGCGCGCCCACGTGAGGCCGTACTCGCCATAGAGCCCGTCCACCTTGCAGGCCGGCGTCGGGTCAGCGGCATTCCACGTCTTGTCGTCCGCCGGGGCGGGTGAATTCGGGTGATAAATGTAATTGTGAACGTTGGCATAGTCGGCATATTTCGTGCCGGCCGGCATCAGGGTTCCGGCGCCGTTCGGGATGGTCAGGAACTGCAAGCCGACGTTGTCCGTCTCGGCGCCGTTCTCGGAGATGGACCAGACCGGATATTTCTTCAGCACGGGATCGCTTTTTACGGCCGTGTAGAGGTCCCTCTGCAGTTTCGCCACCGGCAGCCAGCTCCGATCCCGTCCGCCGGCTTGGCCCTGATAGGTGAAGCCCCAGTTGTTCGGCTCGTTGGGTCCCTCAAAGGACAGCAGGGCGCCGGCCGCCGCCACCGGCCTGGCCGTCTGGGTGAGTTTGGCGATGTCCGTGCCGCCGCTCCCCAGGCCCCAGCTGAACCGGACGCCGGCCCGCTTATGAAGTTCGACGAAGTCCTGCAAGGGAACGTCGCCCTCGATGCCAGCTCGAAACCAGCGAATCCCAAGGTACTTGGCGCAGGCGATGGTCTTTGGGAGGGTTTCCCCACGCGCCGCGATCGCGGAATTCGCCCCGAGGGAATCAAGGAAATCCGTCGCCCGGGCGGCGGTCACCCCGGCGGCGCCGGCGGCCCGCGGGAGGCCGACCGCCGCGGCCAGGAGTAGGCAAGTGCAGATACAACAGCGGATGCGCATGGTTCCTCCAGAGGAATGGCTTCCTCAAAAACTACCGAAGACCCTATTATCTCAATGGCGCGGGGTCGAGCGTCCGCCATCAGGACGGAGCAGCGGGGGGGCTGTTGTTCTTCGGCCATCGGCGTGGGTGCTTTCCAGCGTCTCCAGCACGGCGTCGCGGCATCCGAGGTGGGCCAGTTCGTGCAGCTCGCCCAGGGTGATGACGTAGCCCAGGCGTCTTCCGGTGCGGGCGGGGTCAGCGGCGGCCCAGTGGACGTAGCCGAAGCCTGGATACTGCTCCGGCAGCAGGCGCGAGGAGGCGGGGGAGACGCATGGACAAGTCCGTCACGCAGCTTCCGCGACGGCCTTCTCGATGGGCATGGGGCTGACGGCGCTGGGGACGGGGTAGGACTTGTCCAGCAGGGCGAGCCTCAGCACCTCGTCGGTGTGGGAGACCTGCCGGAAGGCCATCTCCTGGCGGACGTTCTCGGGGATGTCTTCCAGGTCCTTCTCGTTCTCCAGCGGCATCAGGACGGTTCGGATGCCGGCGCGGTGGGCGGCCAGCACCTTCTCCTTGAGCCCGCCGATGGGCAGGACGCGGCCACGCAGGGTGATCTCGCCGGTCATCGCCACGTCCTTGCGGACCGGACGGCCCGTCAGCGCCGACGCCAGCGCGGTCGCCATCGTGATGCCCGCCGAGGGGCCGTCCTTGGGGATCGCGCCCGCCGGGACGTGGACGTGCAGCTCCGTCCGCTCGGAGAAGTCCTCGTCAATGTCCAGCATCCGGGCGCGGGAGCGGACGTAGGAGAGGGCCGCCTGCGCGGACTCCTTCATCACGTCCCCGAGTTGGCCCGTCAGCATCAGCCGGCCCTCCTTGCCCCGGATGGGGGAGACCTCGATGGTGATCACGTCGCCGCCCGCCTCCGTGTAGACCAGCCCCGTCGCCGCGCCGACCTCGTCCTGCTCCTCCATCACCCCGTAGTGGAACTTGCGCGGCCCCAGATAGGCGCGCAGGTCGCCGTCGCCGATGCGGAACGGCCCCGCCTCGCCCTGCGCGACCCGGCGGGCGACCTTGCGGCAGACCGCGGCCAACTCGCGCTCGAAGTTGCGCACGCCCGCCTCGCGCGTGTGCTCGCGGATGATGCGGCGGACGGTCTCATCGGGGAGGGCCAGCTGCTGCTCCGTCAGCCCGTTCTCCCGGATCTGCTTGGGGATCAGGAACTGGCGCGCGATCTCCGATTTTTCGTCCTCGATGTAGCCGGAGAAGTAGATCACCTCCATGCGGTCGCGCAGGGCCGGCGGGATCGGGTCCAGGAGATTTGCCGTCGTGATGAACATCACGTCCCGCAGGTCAAACGGCACCTCCAGGTAATGGTCGGAGAACTCCGAGTTCTGCTCCGGGTCCAGGGCCTCCAAGAGCGCCGAGGAGGGGTCGCCACGAAAATCGGACCCCATCTTGTCGATCTCGTCCAGCATGAACACGGGGTTGCGCACCCCGGTCTGCTTGAGCCCCTGGATGATGCGGCCCGGCAGCGCGCCGATGTAGGTGCGCCGGTGGCCCCGAATCTCCGCCTCGTCGCGGACGCCGCCCAGCGAGATGCGCAGGAACTTGCGGCCCAGCGCGCGGGCGATGGACTTGCCCAGGCTGGTCTTGCCGACGCCGGGCGGGCCGACGAAGCAGAGGATGGGGCCTTTCAGCGTCCCTGTCAGCTTGCGGACCGCCAGGAACTCCAGAATGCGCTCCTTGACTTTGGGCAGGCCGTAATGGTCCTCATCCAGAATGGCCTCGGCCTCGGCGATGTCCAGCGTCTCCGGCGTCGTCACCGACCAGGGCAGGGCAATCAGCATGTCCAGATAAGTGCGGATGACCGTGCCTTCGGGCGCGGCGTAGGGCATCCGCTCCAGCCGCTCGATCTCCTTGTGCGCACGCTCGGCGACGGAGTCCGGCATCCCCGCCTCGGCCACCTTGGCGCGGTACTCGTCCACCTCGCCCTGGCGCTCGTCGCGCTCGCCCAATTCCTGCTGGATCGCCTTCATCTGTTCGCGCAGGATGAACTCGCGCTGGGTCTCGCCCATCTCCTTCTCGACCCGGTTGCGGATATCTTTCTGGATCTCGAGAATCTCGAATTCCTTTTTCAGCAGCAGGCTGAGCGTCTCCAGGCGCGCCTGCGGGTCCAGCGTCTCCAGTATCTCCTGCTTGGTCTCCACGCGCAGGGAGGGCAGGTGCCAGGCGATCTGGTCGGCCATCTCCCCCGGCTCCTCGATGTTAAGAATGGAGACGACGGCCTCCGGGGGGACGTTCTTGCCGGTGCTGACGATCTGCTCGAACTGGGTCGTCACCGAGCGCATCAGCGCCTCCGCCTTCAGCCCCCGGGCCGGGCCGTCGGGGAGGCGCTCGACTTCCACCTCAAAAAACGGCTCGGTCTGCCGGTAAGACAGGACGCGCGCCCGCTCCAGGCCTTCCAGCATGACGCGCACGGTGCCGTCCGGCACTTTCAATATCTGCATCACCTCGGCGATGACGCCGACTTCGTACAGGTCGTCAGGCTCCGGGTCCTCCACGGAGATCTGGCGCTGGGCCATGAGCAGGATGTGCTGGCTGCCGGACATCGCCTCATCCAGGGCGCTGACGGACCTCTCGCGCCCGACCATGAGTGGGAAGAAGACGTGCGGGAAGTGGACGTTGTCGCGGATGGGCAACAGCGGCAGTGTCGTCGGGAGGTGGCTGGCAGTGTCCGCCGCGCGGGCCTTTTCGGGCGTTTTTTTCGTGCGGGATGTGGCGCTTCGTGGCATGGTGAAAAAACCTGGCCCCCTCGCCCCCAATCCTGGGGGAACCGGAGGGGGACTCTTCCTCCCCCAGAATTGGGGGCCGGGGGCGTGTTCAGGCGGCGGGCCGCAGCGGAGTGGGCATCACGATCGGGGCCGTGCGCTTGCGGACGGTCTGCTCGGTGATGATGACCTTCTTGACGTCGCTCTGCGAGGGAATCTCGTACATGATGTCGCGCATCACTTCCTCGATGATCGTCCGCAGGGCGCGCGCGCCGGTGGAGCGCTTGATCGCCTCCTCGGCGATGGCGTGCAGGGCGTCCTCGGTGAACTGCAGGTCCACGCCGTCGTACTCGAAGAACTTGGCGTACTGTCTGACCAGCGCATTTTTCGGCTGGGTCAGAATCTGCACCAGGGCGTCGTGGTCCAAAGCGCGCAGCGTCGTGACGACCGGCAGGCGGCCGATGAATTCGGGGATCAGGCCGTATTTCAGAAGGTCTTCCGGCAGGATATGTTCCAGCATGTCGCCGGAGCGCCGGTCGCGCCGGCTCTGGGCACTGGCCCGAAAGCCGAGCGACTTATGGGTCAGGCGGCGCTCGATGCTCTCCTCGATGCCCTCGAACGCGCCGCCGCAGATAAAGAGAATGTCCTTGGTGTCTATCGGCACGTAGTCCTGCTGCGGGTGCTTGCGCCCCCCCTGCGGCGGGACGTTGGCGACCGTGCCCTCCAATATCTTCAGCAGGGCCTGCTGGACGCCCTCGCCACTGACGTCGCGTGTGATGGAGGGGCTGTCCGACTTGCGCGTGATCTTGTCGATCTCGTCAATGTAGATGATGCCGCGCTGGGCGTTCTTGATGACCGTCTGGATCGGCTCGCCGTTGTCCGCCGCCTGCATGAGTTTCAGCAGGATGTTCTCCACGTCCTCGCCGACGTAGCCGGCCTCGGTGAGCGAGGTGGCGTCGGCGATGGCGAAGGGAACGTTCAGAATTTTCGCCAGCGTCTGCGCCAGCAGCGTCTTGCCGCTGCCGGTGGGGCCGATCAGCAGGATGTTGCTCTTCTGTAGCTCGACGTCCGGCGACTTGACGTTGATGCGTTTGAAGTGGTTGTAGACGGCGACGGACAGGGAGCGCTTGGCCGCCTCCTGGCCGACGACGTACTGGGACAGGATGTGATAGATCTCCTTGGGCTTG
>JAFAZD010000025.1 GCA_019239955.1 Armatimonadota bacterium
CAAGAACGGCGGCCCCGGCGTACCGCCCGCGCCGACGACCTCCCCGGCCCCCAATCCTGGGGGAGCAGGGCAGTCCCCCGCCGCGCCCCCTCAGGCCCCTCCCGCCCCCAATTCCGGCGGGACTGACTCAGGCGGGGGGGACGCGGCGCAATGACCCTCTTCACCGGAGTTGGCGCGCGGCCCGGAGTCGCTCTCGCGGCGGCGGCCCGTCTGCGCGTGGAATATGGCGTCGCCTCCCTGGACCCGGAGCGCCTGCGGCGGATCGCCACGCGCCTGCGCGCCTTCGGCGTCGAGTCGCCCGAGCCCGAACAGGTCATCCTGGTGGCCGACACGGTCCCGCCCGGCTTCACTCCCGCCGCGGCGGGCCTGGAGGTCGTCGGCGTCGCAGCCGGCTCGGACGCGCCGCTCATCCCCGCGCCGGACGTGCCCGCCGTCATCGAACTTGGCGACGAGTTCTTTGCCTCCGTCGCCGAGGACGAGATCGTGATCGTGGACGGCAGCCGGGGGCGGGTCTATCTCTCGCCCGACGCCGAGACCATCGCACGCTACCAGTCCCCCGGCCTCCGCGCACGCCGCATCTTTCTGGACGGCGAACACCTGCCCGCGCGCACGGCCTCCGATGGCCGCACGGTCTCCGTGTTCGCGCCCGCCGTCTCACCGGGCGACGTGGAGCGCGCGATGGGGGCCGGGGCGGACGGTCTGTTCCTGTACGTCGAGAACTCCCTGCTGGGCAATGAGGCCGCCCCGATGACGGCGTCGGAGCAGACGGCCGCGCTGCAGAGGATCGTAGCGGCTATCGGCGGCCTGCCCCTGCTGCTCCATGTCCCGCCCGAGCGACTCGCCCTGACCGCCCTCGCCCGCGCCTCCGCCGACGGCCCCATTCACCTCTTTGTGGGGGACGCGGCGACGCGCGCCGAGATCGCGGATCGGCTCACGGAGATCGAGGCCGTGTACGAGGAGGAAGACGTGCGGTTCGGCACGCCGCAGTTCGAGCTGGCCCTGCCGTCCGCCGACACCGACGCGCCGCTGCCGGAGACGCTGGACGGCTTCGCCGGCGTCTTCGCGGCGGAGGCGCTCTCGGAGGCGCGCACCGAGCGTCTCCTGCTGATTGCCGGCCTGGCGGAGCGCGCCCGCAAGCCCCTGCTGCTCGCGCTCGGCGATGACTGGCCCTCCGAACTGCCGACGGCCCTGTCGCTCGGGTCTTCCCGCCTGCTCGTCCCCGCCGCCGCCGTCCCCGATGTCAAGGACGCGATCCGGGCATGGTAGGCGAGCCGGAGGGGGACTCCCTCGTCGTCACCACCTCCCTGCGGCCTGGCTCCGGACTGGACGCGCGGGCGCGCCGGATCGCCGCTGACCTGCAAGTGCCTTACGCACCCCGCCAGGATAAGAGCACGGCACATCTGGTGGCGGAAACGGGGGCGTCGCGGCTGCTGCTGGTCGGGGTCGAACGTGTCGCCTTGCGTGATGTATCGAACGAGATCGAGTACGCCTTCCACCCGAACATGACCCCGGTGCGGGCGGCCAAATTGCTGCACGGCGGGCGGGACCCGTTCGCGGAGGCGACGGGGCTGGGGCCGGGCGACCGGCTGCTGGACTGTACGCTGGGGTTCGCGGCGGAGGCGACGCTGGGCGCACTGCTGGTCGGGGAGACGGGGCTGGTGGTGGGACTGGAGAGCGTGCCCGAACTGGCCGCCGTGACGCGCGAAGGATTGCGGACGTTCCCAATGCCCCAACCTGCCCTGGCCGCTGCCATGCGCCGCGTCACGGTCATCACCACCGACTATCGTGACTATCTGCCGCGCTGCGCGTCCGGCGCGTTCGACGTGGTCTGCTTTGACCCATTCTTCCCGGAGCGTCTGCCCGGCGCGGAGAACTCCGTCAGCCCCCTCGCCCACTTCGGCAACCCCGCGCCGCTGGACGCGGCCTCGGTCGGGGAGGCCCGCCGGGTCGCCCGGCGGCGCGTCGTAGTCAAGCACCCCCGGCACGAGCCGCTGCCGTCGGAGTTGGCGGGGGATGTGTCGGACATCATCACCGCCCGCCACAGCCGCCTCGCCTACAGCGTTCTGCCCGCCTTGCCCGCATGAGCAGGAGGGGGCGCGACATCTGCCGCGCCCCCCGTGATTTGGCCCTCATTCCCTCGGCATGGAGGCTAACAGGGCGTTGATGCCGTCCTGGTCCAAGGCTCCATTCCAGATGGTGAAGCCGGCGATGCGGCCCGTGAAGCGGTGGGCGCCGGCCCGGGGGCTGGCGGGGGCGATCCGCACGACCGGCGCGGCGTCACTGAACTCCGCCGCCTCGGACCTGAGCGGTTGGCCGTTCTTGTACAGGCGGACGGTGTCGCCGTCGTAGGTGACGGTGAGCATCTGCCACTTGCCCCGGTCGAGCGGCTGGCCGGCCGCCACGTCCGCGTTGCTGCCCAGGAAACGGAGGCCGTCCGGGGAGTTGACCAGGTATCGCTGCGCGCCGCCCATGCCCCTCATGTTCCCGAAGCCGCCGAGGATCGTCCAGCCTTCGGCGGGTGCGTCCGTGTAGACGAACATGTTGATCGTCCAGGGCACGCTCGCGTCCGTCGGCAGGCCGGCGACGTCCGACTGGGCGAAGCCCTGGTCGGTCGCCGTGAAGGTCTGCGGTGCGTCATGCCGGAACACGGCGACGGGCGGGCCGGTCGGGCGCGGCGGCGGGGGCGGGACCACGGGCGCGGAGGCCAACTCCGGCGCGACCATCGTCCCGGCGGGGCGGGTGTCGTCCAGAGTATTATGGGCAGCGGTCATCGCCATCACCCGGATGTCGGGGTCGTTCGGCAGCGTGACGGCCGTGGCGCCCGGCGGCAGGTCCAGGCGGTACTTGAACAGGTAGCAGAACAGGTATGCCTGGTCGCCGTCCGTGCCGTGCCGGTGCGAGCCGACCCAGGCGATGTTGGCGCGCTTGACGTAGCCGGGCTTGATCCGCTCGATGCCCACCACCTTGCCGTCCCGAATCTCGCTGACGATCTGCGCGCCGCCGTCGCCGACGGAATAGTGCGCCAGGCGGCTGTCCCACTGGCCGATGTGCTGCGCCCAGTCCTGCACTTTCAGAGCATAGGAGACGGCGTGGCCGGAGCGAGTTTGGAGGGTGAAGGCTCCTGACTTGTCCCCATTGGCGGACGCGGCCAGCAGGTACAGGCGGGTGTGATCGCCGGCCGGCAGCCGGATCGACTGCCCATGGCAGGCCACCATGTTCTTCGCGCCGGGCGCGCTGCTGCCGAGGCGGAAGGGGATGCCGTCGGCGATCAGGCTCGCCGGCCACAGCTCGCCCGGGTAGGTCTGGCCGGCCTGGTCAAAAGCGCCGTCCTTCAGATCGGCGTGGAGGGAGACGCCGTCCAAATCATAGGGCAGCGCGAGGGGCGTCGCGGCAACCGGCGAGATTCGCTGCGGCGCGGACGCCAGTTTGACGGCGAAGGTGCGGGGCTGGTACGGGGTCATGTCCACGACCAGGCTGCCGCCCTGTGCCTGGTACGCGCCGACAGACTCCTCGGCGGCGTTGATCTCCCGGACGCTCACGACCGGCGCGGCGAAGGAGACGGCGACGCGGCGGGCGGGCTGGCCGTGCAACTCCTGTAATCTAATGACCCACTCGTCCGACTCCTCCGCCTTCTTCAACGCGCGGACAGCGACCTGCGGGGTGCTGACCCGGAGCAGGGAGAACTCCCGGCCCCCCGGCCCGGCGTGGGGCGCGGTCTGGAAGGCGCGCAGGGGCTGGTTGAAGCGGGCGGCGCGCTGCGGAACGCCGCCCCGGCGCCAGTCGCCCGCGTGGCCGGCGAGGGCGTAGTCGTAGTGGTGATGGCCGATGTCGTTGGTCTCCTGGTGGTGCCAGTTGCCGTTGCCGTCCGGGGTGCGGATCACGGTCAGGCGCAGGGTGTTGTCGTCGGGCTTGTCCCAGCCGTATTTGTAATTGGTGAGGACGGCGAGGCCGTGGCCGCCCCCGGCGTCGGTGATGCCGGCCCACTGCTGGCCGTTGACCTCATAGAGATTGGGCATGGCATTGGGGCGCTCCATCGTGCCCAGGCCGACGTCAAAGGTCGCCCTGGGGTTCGTGGCGGTCATCGGGAAGGCGGCCTTGACCAGCGTGCCCGGCGTCCTCCAGTCCACGTCGTTATGCACCTCCACCCAGTCGCCGCCGGGCGTCAGGCGGATGTGCTGGACAAAGACAGAGTCGCCGAGGCTGCGCGTCACTTCCAATGCGACACGGGCGGGGCCGTGTTCGGTGATTTTAATGCGCGGGTTCTCGCTGACCGTCCCCTGCGGGGGCACGCGAATCGCGTCCCACTTGATCTCCCAGGCCGCCCAGTCGGGGGAGAAGTCGTGGAACGTCTGCATCTGCGACGGGGCGCTCAGAAGCTCGGTCCGGGCCTGCTTGTCGTAGACGCCGCTGATGTCGCCGGCCGCATTGACACTGACTCGGTAGCGGTCGTTTTTCAGGCCGCTTGCCGTCACATTCAGGCCGGTCTTGAGCGCGCAGGGAGCCTGGGACGGGCGCACGTCGTAGACGCGGCAGCCGACAGAGGGGGCGCTGGCGAGGAAGACCAGTTGGACGCTCCGGCCGCTGCGGGAGAGAACCTGGCTGGGGACCTCGGCCCCGGTCGCCGCATCGTAGATGCGGACGGCCGGAGCGGCGGCGGGCAGCGTCACCGTCGCCTCCACCGCGTCCCGGCGCGGCTGATCCAGCGGGTTATAGACTACCAGCGGCACACCCTGCGTCTGCGTGTCCAGGTGCTGCGCGATGGCCCCGACTCCCGTGGCGACGATCTGCGAGAACTGGCTCAGGCTGAGGAGGTCGTCGTTCCAGGAGAACGTGTAGGCCTGCGGGATGCACGTCCCCGGCAGGTCGTCGTGGAACTGGTGCCAGAGGGTGCGAATCCAGGCGGCGTGGAGCATCTCCTGGGGGTAAGTGGGACCCCCCAGCCAGGCGGCGGCGAGGGAGGCGCGCTCGGCGGCGTCGGCCATCTGCTCGTTCTGGCGGTTCCACTTCTTGCGGGCCGCCTGGGACGTGTAGGAGCCGACTCCGTGCGTCTTCATCACCAGCTCGCCCTTGTAGTGCGGCAGGCCGGCGATCTCGGCGGGGGTCAGGTCCTTCGCCAGTTGGTCGGCGCTGGTATTCACGACGCGGGACTGGCCGGTTTTATCCTCCACCGACCTCTGCGCCCAGGAGACGGACTGCTCATCGGGAGTCCCGCCCTGGTCGCCGGTGCCGAAGTAGCGCAGGTCCACCAGCCGGTCGCCGGCCTGCGAGAAGTCGTTGTTCCAGTTGGGGGCGGTGGCGACGTCGGCGCGAATTCGGGTGGTGTAGGCGCCGGGGCGCAACGCGGAGACCAGTTCCGAGCCGTCGGGGCCCTCCCAGCGCCCGACCGCGAACGGCGCGTCGATCCAGCCGCCCCAGGAGAGTTTTTGGGTGGAGAAGGCGATCAGCCCCGAATGGCGGCCGATGGTCGGCAGCGAGTAAGGGAAGCCGAAGCAGTCCGGCAGGTAGATGTCGCGGCTGACCTGCCCGAACTCGCGGCGGAAGAACTGCTGGCCATACAGCGCCTGACGGAACAGCGACTCGGCGCTGGGGTTGCACACGTCCACGGCGTTGATCCACGACCCGGACAGTTTCCAGCGCCCCTTACGCACCCACTCTTGGAGTTCCGGCCACTCGTCCGGGTGGTACTCCTTGAAGAACATGTAGTGGATGACGCCCTCATAGTTGAAGTTGTAGTCGGGGTACTTCTGGAACAGTTCCCAGTTGGGCCGCATGGTGGCGGGGATGCAGTCGCGGATGGTGTGCTGGACGGTCCAGTTCCATTGCGTGTCGTTGTGGGCGGTGGCAACGAGATAGATGGTCGGCTTGACAGCGTCGGGCGCGGCGGCCTGGGCATCGGCGGCGTACAGCGGAAGCAGCCCCAGCCCGGTCGCCGTCGCCCCGGCGGCTACGACCAGCGTACCTCGCAGAAACGCACGCCGGGTCAAGCCCTCCTCATTGCGGGCAGGCTCAGGCACTGGCAGGTCTTGTTCGTGTTCGGATGACGATGACATCGGAGTCTCTTTTCTGGGAGGAATGGGAGATTGGTTTGCGTTGTGGCAATGTTGCCTCAGTATACCACACAGGGAATGCGGGATGGGCTCGCCAATGAAGCGCGGCGAGGTTCGCCACGGCCTGAAGGCCGAGGCTCGGCAGGCCTGCGGCCAATCGTCCGGCGGACGAGCAGAGGCGACGGCGTCATGTTCTTGCGTCCCCTGGACGCTCGGCGCGGAGCGCCTAACGAGCCTCGGCGTTCACGGCGTGGTGCTGATCGCCGCTCGCGGCGGCTGATGTCCTCGCAGTGTGGCCCCGGTGATCTATCAGTCCGAGACCGTCAGGACGATCTTGCCGACGTGCTCGCCGGCCTCCATACGGGCGTGGGCGGCGGCGGCCTCGGACAAGGGGAAGACACGGTCCATGACGGGTTTCACCCGGCCCGACTCCAGCAGGGGCCAGACCTGCGCGCGCAACTCGGCGGCGATTTGACCCTTCTCGGCGACGGAGCGCGGGCGCAGGGTGGACCCGGTCAGCGTCAGGCGCTTGGTCATCAGGGGCTGCAAGTCCACTTCCATGCGGCTGCCCTGTAGGAAGGCGATCTGCACCAGCCGCCCGTCCCGCGCCAGGGCCTCCATGTTGCGCGGCAGGTACGGCCCGCCGACCATGTCCAGAATCACGTCCACGCCGCGCCCGTCCGTCAACCGCTTGGCCTCCGCGACGAAGTCCTGAGTCCGGTAGTTGATTGCAGCCTCCGCACCCAGGCGGCGGCAGGCGTCGCACTTGGCGTCGCTGCCGGCGGTCACGAAGACTCGCGCGCCGAAGGCCGAGGCCAGTTGAATGGCGGTCGTGCCGATACCGCTGGAGCCGCCGTGAACAAGCACGTTCTCGCCCGCCGCCAGCCGACCGCGCTGGAACACATTGGTCCAGACGGTGAAGAACGTTTCCGGGAGGGCGGCGGCCTCGGTCATGGAGAGCGGCGCGGGGACGGGGAGGCACTGGGGGGCGGGCGCGACGCACCATTCGGCGTAGCCGCCGCCGCTGACCAGCGCGCAGACGGCCTCGCCCTCGCGCCACTGTTGTACACCGGGGCCGACGGCGGCGACTGTGCCCGCCACCTCCAGGCCTAAAACGGGCGATGCGCCCGGCGGGGGCGGGTACTTGCCCTGCCGCTGCGCCACATCGGGGCGGTTCACGCCCGCCGCGGCCACGCGGATCAGGACCTCGCCGTCGCCGGGCCGGGGGACGGGGCCTTCCGCCACCGTCAGCGCCTCCGGTCCGCCAGGGACGGGGGCGACGATCTGCCGCATGATCGCGGGAATCGGGGATGCCATGGCTGGCTGTTCCGCGCGATTCGGGAGTTTTCCTGCCCGGCATTCCTCCGACCGAAGCGCTCGACCGTCAGGCCGGAGAATGCGGTATAATGCCTGGCAGACCGCGTCGCGCGGGGGCAGGTTCGATGCGATGGCCGACAATTACCTGAGGGCATTCCGCCAGTGGTTCGACGAGAGCGGGACCATCCTGTCGCAGAGCAACGTCCGTGTCACGGCTCTGCGCCAATTCCAGGATGACAGAGACAGCATCGCCCACGCCGAGTTGGAGACCGCCGCCTGCTTGGGCGACGTGTCTCTGTGGGAGTACGAAGACGGTTGTGCGCTCATTGACACCGACTTCGTCTGCCTCGCCGACGAGCAGTTCCATCCAGTACACCATGAGTTGCGTTCCCCCCAGGAGTTAGGGCCGGTGCTGGAGGGTTTGATTGCACGGATGAGTGCGTCACCCAAGCCACAATCGCTGTAGCCGAACGGTCGCGGGTGGCGGGAGGAGCCGAGGCGTGATCCATGACTCGTTCTCAGACTGGGTGGAGGCGTGTGTGCTTCGCCTGCGGAAGTCTCACCCGACATGGCACCGGCTGGATGGCTGGGACGCAGGCGGCAATCGGGAGGTCGTCGGACGGTTCCGATACCAGGACCATGTGTGGGTAGTGCATGGCGACACCCGTTTTGATCCGACCTTACGGGCCTATGAGGCCATACGGAACGGGCATTTTCCTGATCAGTTCGTTGTAGAGCGGACGAGAAGCAGGACAAAGAGCAGGTGGTGTCTCAACCTGAGGCCGGAGTTACGCAACATGCAACGGCCCAAGCATTTCTACATCTACGAGCAGGGTTAGTCCACGCGGCGGGCAGACCCGGCGTTTCAACGCCGGGCTAGGGCCAAAAGAAGCCGGCTGAAGCCGGCTTAGACACGCTGGCCTACGCTTCTTAGCCCCATTCATGGGGCTTCTCCTGGCTGTAACCCGGCTTTCAACGCCGGGACTTCAGCACCGGGGCGTCGCCGCGCCTCTCAGGCCCCTTCCTGCGTGGCACCCCGGCTGGCCTGATCGTCCCCCTGTCCCTCCTTGGCGGAGCGGTCCTCGCCGACGAAGAAACTGGCGACGGAGGCGGTCAGGTAGCCGGCCACGGTGATGCTGAAGACGGACAGGAGCCAGCAGAGGATGCGGCCCGGCGTCGTGAAGGGGGAGTAGCCGGGCCGATGGCGGTCATCAGCATGGCGGTGAACCAGAGGGCGTCACCGTAGGTGGGGAGGCCGCCCCCGGTCTGCGCGTCGGACAGGCGGGCCTGTTCGGTCATGCAGGGCGGGCGCGGGCAGCAGCGCCCGGGGGCGCGGCGGTAGCGGCAGGGCCACAGGGGTTCGAGGGGCGCGCGTGGGCAGGTCGCCGTTGGGGAACAGGCGGGCCAGGCCGAGCGCGGCGAGGGTGCTCAGGGCGATCATCCCCCACCCCAGCGGCGTCGGCGTCGTCAGCGTCAGCACGTCGCGCAGCGGCGGGATCGTCAGTGACGCCAGCAATAGGGCCGCCGAGCTGGCGACGGCGCCCGCGACGCCGGGAGTCAGCGTCCCCTCGGCCCGCCCGGCGTCCAGGGTCTGCGCCAGTTGAGTGGCGACCACGCTGGAGAAGGCGACGGTGCGCGCCTGCGGCAAGCCCATCGGCAGGGCCAGGGCGAAGTTGACCAGCGACGGCAGCATGGTCGAGCCGCCGCGCCGCAGCACGTCGCGCCGCAGCGGCGCGTCCAACGCCGCCGTGCCCTCACGGGCCAGCGCGGACAGGTCCCGGTGTTCGGGCCGCTGGACGGCGACCGACAGGGCCGGCAGGGCGTCCGTGATGAGATTCATCGCCAGTATCTGGCGCGTGTTGAGCGGGGTCGCTAGTCCCAGCGCGCTCGCGCCGACCACCAGGCCCAATTCCCCGATGTTGCCGCCGAGCAACAGGCCTAGGGCGCGGCGCATGTTGCGCCAGAAGCCCCGGCCCTCCACGAACGTCTCCACCAGGGTCGCAAAGTCGTCGTCGGCCAGCACGACGTCGGCGGCCTGCCGGGCGACCTCGGTGCCCGCCGCGCCCATCGCCACGCCGACGTCGGCCAGGCGCAGGGCGGGCGCGTCGTTGACGCCGTCGCCGGTCATGGCGACCGTGTGGCCGTGGCCTTGCAGGCTCTCAATGATGCGCAATTTATCCAGCGGCGTCGCGCGGGCGATTACGGCGGCGTTCTCCAGGCGTTTAGCAAGGTCGCCGTTCTGGAGCTCGGCGATCTCGGCGCTGGTGACGACCTCCTCGCCGCCCTGCAATAGCCCGGCCTGAGTCGCAATGGCGCGGGCAGTGGCGGGGTGGTCGCCGGTGATCATGATGACACGCACACCCGCCTCGCGGCAGCGGCGCAGGGCAGCGGGCACGGTCGCCCGCAGGGGGTCGCTGATGCCGACGAAGCCCAGAGCGACCAGATCATGGGGGTCCTGCGGCGGCGTGTCGGCCCCGTTCTCGG
>JAFAZD010000053.1 GCA_019239955.1 Armatimonadota bacterium
GCACCAGCAGGCCGGTCTGGCCCTCCACGATCATCTCCGGCGTCCCCCCGGCGCGCGTGCCGATCACCGGCTTGCACAGCGCCATCGCCTGCTGCACCACCGCCGAACACGGCTCGTCCCAGGTGGACGGCACGGCGATCACGTCCATTGCGGCGATGGCGTTGTTGACGTCGTCGCGGAATCCCGCGAAGATCACTTTGTCGCCCAGACCCATCTCCGATGCTTGTTTTTTGATGAACGCCTCGTCAGGGCCGTCGCCGATGACGACGCAACGCAGGGGGTAGCGGTCGCCCAGCATCCGGGCCGCCTCCAGGAGCACGCGATGGCCCTTCTCCGGGGCGATGCGGCCCACGATGCCGACGGCGACGCAGTCGTCCGGGACTCCCAGTTCGTGGCGAACCTCGCGCGGCGGGAGCGTGGTGCGGGCGAACGCCTCCACGTCGGTGCCGTGGTGGATGACCTCGATCTTGTCGGCGGCCACGCCGCACCCGACCAGCGTGTCCCGGACGGAGTGGGAGACCGGCACCAGGCGCGTATACAGCAGCCGGCTGTAGAGCAGGGTACCCAGGCGGTTCTTGAAGGGATAGGGCATGTGACGGGAGAGGATTCGCACCGGCACATGCTCGAACAGCGCGGCGAAGCCGGGGACGATCACGTCCAGGGACCAGTGGACGTGGAGCACGTCGATCTTCTGTTCGCGGATGAAGGCGCGCAGCTTGCCGAAGTCCCGCCAGTCGTGCTGCTTCATGACGCGAATCGGGAGCGTGGACAGCCCCATCTGCCGCGCCCGCTCCTCCACCCAGCGGCCCGGGCGGCAGGCGACGGTGACGTTGTGGCCGCGCCGCATGAGCTGCTCGGACAGGTTCAGGATGTGCAGCTCCGTCCCGCCCCAGTTGGGGAAGCCGGTGGCGACTTGCAGCACGTTCAGGGGCATGACTCGATTGTTCCTTGTTGATCCTGACAATACGCGGCGCGGATTCGGGCGATGATGTCGGTGCTGGAGCGGCCCGCCACCAGCGAGAGTATCTGGACATGGCCGCCGTAGCCGAGGACGACGGGCGCTTCCGGCAGATCCTCGATCCTGTAATCGCCGCCCTTGACGTAGACGGAGGGACGGATCTGTTCCAGAAGAGGCACCGGCGTCTGCGTGCCGAACGGGGTCACATAGTCCACGGCGGCCAGCGCCGCCAGCATCTCCATGCGCTCGTCCTCCGGTACGATGGGCCGCAGCGGCCCCTTCAGGCCGCGTACGGAGGCGTCAGTGTTGACCGCCACGATCAGCGCATCGCCGAGGGCGCGGGCCTCGGCCAGATAGCGGGCGTGGCCGACGTGCAGCAGGTCGAAGACGCCGTTGGTGAACACAAGACGCCCGCCCGCCGCCTGCCGCCGGCTGACGATCTCGGCCAGCGTATCAGGACCCACCACTTTCGTCCCCCCGCCCCCCAATTCTGGGGGAGCCGGACGTGCCCCTTCTTCTCTTCCTCCCCCAGAATTAGGGGCCGAGGGACGATCACGCAATGACGGGAAGGGCATAACCGAGACGACTCCTCCGCGCGTGCGCCAGGCGCTGCTCCGTCGCCGCGATCACGGCGGGGACGGTCAGGTTCTGCATGCACATCATGTCGCCCCGCGCGCAGAGGCGGTCGCGGCAGGGGACGCAGGGCAGCGTCCGGTCGATCAGGACGGTGCTGTTGTCGGTCAGCGGCCCCGTGCGGTCCGGGTCCGCCGCGCCGGAAAGCACGATCAGGGGCGTCTCCAGCGCCGCGCCGATGTGCATCGGCCCCGTGTCGCAGGTCAGCAGCGAGTCCGCGCGGGCCAGCAAGGCCCCGAACTCCTTGACGGTGAGCCGCCCGGCCAGGTTCAGAATGCGCGAATCGGCCCGCGCGACCTCCCCGGCGAGCGCCACTTCGTCGAGGCCGTCCATGACGGTGCGGAACGCGGGCGGCGCGCCGGTGACGATGACGGCGACGCCGGGGCGACCCGCGAAGTGGGCGGCCACGGACTGAAAACGCTCCAGCGGCCATCGGTTGAGCGGGCGCGAGGCTGCCGGGTTGATGACCAGCACCGACGCCTCGGGCGCGACGCCGTATTCCGCCAGAAGGCCGTCCACGCGCCGGCGCGCGCCCTCCGGGACGACGAAGTCCAGCCGCCGGTCGGTCACTTCGACGCCCAGCGGGCGCACCTCTTTGGCAAAGTCGTCCACGGCATGGGCGACGCGCCCTGTGTCGGGGCGGACCTCCATGCGCTTCTGAAAGGTCAGCACAGTGCTCGCGCGGCTGGCCCGGGCCATCAAAAACGACTTGGCGCTGGGATGCAGGTTGACCACCAGGTCGTAGCGTTGCCGGCGCAGGTCCCGGAGGAAGGGCAGAAAATGGTCCAGCCGGGAGTCGACGCCGCGCTTGTCGAAGCACAGGACCCGCCGCAGTAAGGCGTTGCCGGCGAGGGCGTCGGCCATGCCCCCGCCCACCACAAAATCCACCTCGATGCCGGAAAACGCCTGCGCGACGGCGCGCACGGTCGGGGTCGCCAGCAGAATGTCGCCCAGCCCCCCGAAGCGGATGAACAGGGCACGTCGAAAGGTCATTGTGTGCCCACCATTATACCCGATGTTTTACCGGGCCGCAATCTTCAACGGGAGTGGTGGCACGCCAGAGCTCCCGCGCCGCCGCGATGACCCGATCCGCCTCCAGCGCCCCCATCGTGCCGTCCGGGGACTCCAGCACCCGATGGCAGGGGCCGTAGTTGCCCCACTTGCGCGGGTTGGTGGGGCCGAACAGGGCGACGGTCGGGACGCCGAGGGCGACCGCCGAGTGCATCACCGCCGTGTCATTGCCCACGAACAGCCGCAGGCGGGAGACCACCGCCAGCGAGCCGCGCAGGTCAAACGCGCCCGCGAAGTCCACCGCGCGCGCCCGCGTCTCCGGGGCGCAACAATCCAGCATGGTCCGGGCGGCCTCGGCCTCATCCGGTCCGCCCACCACCACGAGGCGCGCCCAGGCGTCGTCATCCACAAGAGCATCGGCGACGGAGGCGAAACGCTCCGGCGGCCAGCGCTTGCCCGGCAGGCTTGCCCCAGGCTGGATGCCGATTAGGCGCAGGCGCGAGAAGTCCTCGCCGAGCGCCGCGCGCAGGCGCGCCGTTGCCGACTGCCGCTCCGCGTCGCTGACCCACAGTTCCAGGGCGGGGTTGACCGGCGCGTCGGGCGCGACGGCACGCAGGACATCGAAGTAGCAGGCGATCTCGCTCTTCTCGCGGTCATAATCCACCCGTCTGTTGAGCAACGGCCCACGCCCCTCGGACTTGAAGCCGGCCCGGACTCGCGCCCCGCCGAGCCAGGGGGTCAGGGCGGAGTGGAAGGAGCGGTTGAGGGCCAGGCACAGGTCGAAGTGGCCCCGGCGCAGTCGGCGAACCAGCCGCAGGTAGGCGCGCGGGCCCTTTTCCTTTTTGTACGGGTCGAACTCGATGATTTCGTCGAGGTACGGGTTGTTTTGCAGCAGCAGACGCGCATTTTTGCCCGTCAGCAGGGCGATATGGGCATGCGGCCACTGCGCGCGGGCGGCGCGGAAGATGGGGATAGCGAGCAGGGTGTCGCCGATGAAGCGAAACTTGGTGGCGATCAGGATGCGCCGGATGTCGGTCTTGGCCGCCTCGCTTGGCTCCCGTAGGGGCGCAGCATGCTGCTCCCCTACCCTATCATAAAGCCGAACTTGGGGGCGGGCGAGAACGGCCATCGGCAGCACGGCGGCCAGTGCCGGGCGGCGCTCACGCAGCAGGGCGCGCACGGCGAAGGCGACTTCGTCCGGCGTGATGGCGCGCATGCAGTCAAAACGGCCCCCGCAGGTGGGGTGGTTGCCGCAGGGGGCGCAGGGCAATGACTTATAAAGGACGCGCGACACGCCGTCGTAGGGGCCGGTGGCGGCGGGGTCGGTCGAGCCGAACAGGGCGACGGTCGGGGTGCCGACGGCGGTGGCGAGGTGCATCGGACCGGAGTCGGCGCTGAGGAGCACGTCGCACCGGGACAACACGGCCGCAAGCTGCTTGACGTTGGTGCGGCCCACCAGGCTGACGGGCCGGGCGCGTCGGACGCACCGCAGGACCTCAGCGGCGACGGCGGCATCATGTTCGCCCGATCCGACCAGGACACACGGCACATCGCCCAGCGAGTCCAGCGCGGCGGCGAAGGATTCGGCGAACCAACGCTTCTGGGGACGGGTCGCACCGACGTTGACAGCGAGGAGCGGCCTGCTCAGGTCAACGCCGGCTTCCGATAGGAGCCGCTCGGCGGCCTCCATCTCATCCCTCCCCACCGTCACCCAGAGGCGGCGGCGCTCGGGCCGAGCATCGGGCGCGATGGGCATGGTGTCGAGCATGGCGTCGGCCATGTGGACGGCCCGCGTGGGGCGCCGGTCGGTCAGGAAGCGGTTCATGCCCCGGTCGGCCTGCCCGATGCGGGCGGGCGTCCGGGCGAAGAAGGCGGCGGCGGCGTAGGCGGGCAACGGCGGCAGGATGATGGCGTCTGTGTAGCGCCCCTCGCGCAGCAGCCGGTAAATCTGCGAACAGCGGCCCCAGCTCCCGCGCGCCGTGCGGGCGATGATGTTGTCGAGGTCGGGGTTGCTTTCCAGCACCTGCGCCGCCGCGCCCGCACCGACCACCGTGTCGATCTGCGCGTCAGGATGCGCCCGCCGCAGCGCCGCCAGCGCCGGCGTGGTCAGCAGCGCGTCCCCCATGTAGTTCATGTTGACGACGAGAAACTTACGCATTAGATATGAAGATATGAAAGAAAAGGAGTCAGCGAATCAATTCGCCGCTCGCGGGCACTTCGCGCTAGTGTCCGCCTGCGCGGACAGTAATTCATGTCCGCGTGCGCGGACATTCAGATGGAGGCTACCCACCGGCGGCTTCAATCGCTGGTCCTCGGTCGTGCAGCCGCGCCTGCGCCGCCGCCAGCACGGTCGCCGGCGCGATGGCGCGCATGGCGGCGGTCCCCTCCGCCTCCATCGGCCGACCCGCCGTGACGGAGGCGGCGTCGGACAGGACGGTGTTGCGACGGCCGTAGGGGCCGTGGCGGCGCGGGTCGGTCGCGCCGAACAGGGCGACGACGGGAGTGCCGACGGCGACGGCCAGGTGCATCGGGCCGGTGTCACCGCTGATGACCAGATCGCACTCGGCGAGTACGGCGGCCAGCTCGCGCAGAGTCGTCCGGCCGGCGACGTCAACGACGTTCGTGGCGGGCGGCAGTTGCGCCTTGATTCCGGCGGCGAGGGCCGCGTCGCTCTCGTCGCCGACGAAGACGAGGCCGCAACGCCTCTCGGCCAGTGCCCGGCCCAGTTCGACCCAATGCTCGGCGGGCCAGCGCTTGTAGGCGCGGGCGGCCCCGATGTTCAGGGCGAGGCACGGGCGCCTGAGGCCGCACAACCAGTCCTCCGCCTTGTCGCGGCCTTCGGCGGCGAGATAAGGCTGCGGCGGGAACTCGTCCAGCTCAGTGTTGACGCCCAGGGCGCGGGCGAAGCCGCAGAGCAGGTCTACCTCGTGACGGACACCGACCTGCGACAGCCTGCCGGGCACGATAGGGTGCGTCAGGAACAGGGCGTTGGCTTCCCGATTACGGTCCCAGCCGACGCGCACAGGCGCGCCCGAAAGGCCGGTGATGAGGCCGCTCAGGAGCAGGCCCTGCATGTCGAGCGCCATCTGATAGTCCTCGGCACGCAACGTCCGCCGCAGTCGGCGAAGCTCGCCCAACTTCGGCCTGTTTTCCATGACGTACAGGCGGTCAATGGCCGGGTTGCTGCGCAGGATGTCCGCGCAGCGGCGGCGGACGACCCAGCCGAGCGTCAGGCCGGGGCGGGCGGCCTGGAGCGCCTGCGCGACCGGCAGGGCGTGGATCACGTCGCCGAGGCTGCTGGTCTTGACGATGAGCAGCCGCTCAATCTCCGCGAGCAGCGGAAGAGGCTTCATAACGGGTGTCCGGCGCGGCGGGCCGGCCGGTCGCAGGGTCCAGCCCGGCGGGGGGCGGGACGCGCCAGCGGTCGTGCAGCCAGAGCCACTGGTCCGGGTAGCGGCGCACCATCTCCTCAATCACATGGGTAATGTCGGCCATGATCCGGTGGATGTCGGCGTCTGTGTCGCCGCTGGGTGTGGTGTCGATCTCCGGGAGAATCTCCACCCTGTAACTGCCATCCGGCTGGCGCGGGCAGAACATCGGGATGATGCCCGCGCCGGTCTTTAAGCTTAACACGGCGGGGCCGGCGACGGTTCCGGCGAGACGCCCGAAGAAGGGCACGAAGACGTCCTCGGATTTCTGGTCGGGCAGGATGGCGACGATTCCGTTCCGGCGCAGCCGCTGCAGGATGGCGCGGGGCGAGCCGCCGCGCGGTAGCACGGTGTAGCCACCGTTGGCCCGGAGGGAGTCCGTGATCTGGTTGAACTCCGGGTCGTGGCTCTGGCGGGCGACCACGGCAAATTCGTAGCCTTCCAGCGCGGCGCGGCGGGCGAGTAACTCCCAGTTGCCGAAATGGGCGGCCAGCAAAATCATGCCCTTGCCGCGCGCCAGCACGGCCTCGACGCGCGCGTAGGAGTCGGCCTTCACGATCTTTTTGATCTGGGACGGGGACATGGAGGGGGCCTTGAGAAATTCCATCAGGGCGCGCCCGAAGCTCTGGAAGACGCGCTTGATGAGCGCCTGACGCTCCCGATCCGAGAGCGCATCGCCGTAGGCGTGGCGCAGGTTGGCGTTGGCGACGCGCCGGTAGCGCACGGCGACATGGTAGCCGAGCGCGCCGACGGCCGCGCCCCATGCCCCGGCGACGCGCCAGGGCACGACGCGCAGCACACGCAGCAGCGCCCGGAACAGGACGCGCACGATGGATTGCCAGGCCCGTTTCATCATCCCCCAAATAGGCGGCGCAGCACCACTGCCAAGAACCGCACCTCGTCCTCCACCTGCATCTCCACGCGCAGGGCGTACACCGGGACGCCCGGGACGTCCGGCCACTTCACGGCATCTTTCTCGGTCATCACCAGTGCGTCCGCGTGTTCCTCCTGCATCCGCCTCCGCACGCGCTCCACGTCGGGCACGGCGGGCGCGTAATGGTCGGGCTGGGCGATGTGGGCGACGATCTCCGCCCCGGTCGCCGCCAGCGTCCCGGCGAAGGAGTCCGGGCGGGCGATGGCCGACCAGGCGAGGACGCGCCGGCCCCGGAGCGCGTCCAGCGGCAGGGTCGGGGCGTTGAATTCGCCGACCGGGACCAATCCCGTGGCGGCATGGCGCGCCCAGTACAGGTCAGCTACGGGCGCGAGGGCGGCGACGCGGGCGCGCAGCGCCTCCCGTCCCGTGTCATCCAGCGCGTCGGCACGGGTGACGACCGCCACCCCGGCGCGGGACAGGTGACGCGCCGGCTCGCGCAGCAGGCCGCGCGGGAGCGCATGGCCGTTATCGAACGGGCGGCGGGCGTCGAGCAGCACGATGTCCAGGTCGCGGGCCAACTGCCAGAACTGAAAGCCATCGTCCAGCACGAGGGCGTCCAGGGCGAAGCGGCGCAGCGCCTCCCGGCCCGCCTGGCGGCGGTCCTTGCCGACCAGCACGGGGACGCCGGGCAGGGTCTGCGCCAGCAGCAGCGGCTCGTCGCCCGCGTCGGCGGCGCTGCGGGCGATGTTGCCATGCGCGTCCGACACCAGGCGGACGCCTCGCCCCCGGCCGCCGTGCCCCCGGCTCAGGACGGCGACCCGCCGGCCCCCATCGGTCAGGCGGCGGCAGAGCAGCCGGGTCATCGGAGTCTTGCCCGTGCCGCCGACGGTGAGGTTGCCGACGCTGACGACCGGGACCGGCAAACGCTCGCGCCGCCGCAGGCCGACGCGCTCCAGGCCCAGATAGGCCTCCAGGCCCGCCTCGTAGAGCCGGGCGCAGCTGGCGGCGAGGGCGCGCAGGGCGGCGGGCGTCATCCCCCGCGCGTCGCCAGCCATGACCGCGCGCTGCCAGTAATCCGTCAGGCCCGACGCCATTCCGTGCTGTCCTGTCGCGCCCCCTCCCCCATCACGGCGATCCCGACCATACGCTCGGCCTCCGACTCCAGGGCGTCAATGGCCGCGCCGACCCGCTCGGCCCAGCGACGCTGCTCGTCGGCGTCCGCATCCATCGGGATCGTGATCGGCTCGCCGTAGATCAGGGCGGCACGGGCGAAGGGCAGCGGGATGAGGTAGTGGTCCCAGGCGTGGGTCAGCTTCCGGGGCCGCGCACTGATGCCGGCGGGGATGATGGGACAGCCGGACTTCTGGGCCAGGAAGATGGCACCGGGCTGGACCTGATGTGACGGGCCACGCGGGCCGTCGGGCGTGAAGGCCAGGGTCGTGCCCCCCTTGAGGTGACGGACCATCGTGAGCGCCGCCTGGACCGCGCCGCGCGCCGAGGTCGAGCCGCGCACGGTCTGCCACCCGAAGCGCCGGAAGATGCAGTTCTGGTACTCGCCGTCGCGCGACGTGGAGATCACGGCCCAGTAGCCGCGCCCACGAAAGCGGGCGACGGGAATCAGGGTCCGCCCGTGCCAGGTGACGAGGATCACGCCCTTCCCCGCCCCCTGCAGGGCGTGGACGCGCTCCTCCCCGACCACCCGCAGGCGCAGGGTCCGGGCGACCAGACGGGCCGCCCAGTAGGCAAGAAACGAGACCAGGCGGAACTTCATAGCGGCGCCTTCAGGACCTGCGGGAACGTATGAGCCGTGTGCAGGACGAGTTCCCCGAACAGGGTGTTGGCCCAGGCGAACCAGGAGCGCGTGAACCGGGACGGGTCATCCTTATGAAAGGACTCGTGCATGAAGCCCGTGCCGGCGTGAGTCGCCTTCAGCGTCTTCAGGCAGTCCGCCACCTCGGACTGCGAGTCGCTGGTCAGGCCGCGCATCAGCAGGCTCATCGGCCAGATCATGTCCCGGCCCGTGTGGGGGCTGCCGACGCCGGAGAACTTTCCCGCGAAAAAGAACGGGTTGGACTCGCCCCAGACCCAACGGCGCGTGGCCTGGTACGTCGGGTCCGTCGAGGCCACCGCCCCCAGGTACGGCAGCGACAGCAGGCTGGGCACGTTGGCGTCGTCCATCAGGGACACGCTCCCGTAGCCGTTCACCTCGTAGGCGTAAATCGTCCCGAAGCCGGGCGGCGTCTGGCGGGCATGGTCGTGCAGCGCCCGCTCCACCTCCTCCGCGAACGATGCCGCCTGCTCGGCCTTTGCGGGCTTGCGCAGCGCCCCATAGATATCCGCCAGATGCCGCAATGAGACGGCGGCGAAGAAGTTGGAGGGGATGAGCTGCGGGAAAATGGTCGCGTCGTCCGAGGGGCGGAACAGGGAGGAGATCAGGCCGTTGGGGCGGGTCGGCCAGCCGTAGCCGCCGAGGAACTGCGACTCCTGGGGGTTGATGTTTTCCCGCTGGAAGTGATACGGGCCGGGGCCGTCGCGGCGCTGCTGCTCACGGAATGTCTGCACGATCCGGTCCATCGCCCGCTCCCACTCGGCGTCGAACGCCTGCGCGTCGCCCGTCTGTTTCCAGTAGCCGTGCGCCAGACGGATCGGATAACAGAGCGAGTCCACCTCCCACTTGCGCTCGTGGACGCCCGGCTTCATGTCCGTATGGTCTCTCGTCCACTCGGTCCTGCCGCCGTCGGGTAGGAAGGCGTTGGCGTAGGGGTCCAGCAGGATGCACCGCGCCTGCCGGCGGATAACGCCCCGAATCAGGCGCGCCAGGGCCTCATCACCCTTCGCCAGCGGCAGGTAGGGCCAGACCTGGGCGGAGGAGTCGCGCAGCCACATGGCGTCAATGTCGCCCGTGATCACGAACGTGTCCGGCCTGCCGCCCTCCTCGCGGTAATGCACCGTCGTGTCCAGCGTGTTGGGGAAGCAGTTCTCGAACAGCCAGGCGATCTCCGGGTCGGCGATCTGCCCCTTGACAGCGGCGATTGTCTCCTCGACCGCACGCGACGTGAAGCGGCGATTGGATACGGGCGGCCGCTGGGACTCAAAGGTTGTGGAAGGGGTCTCTGACATGGCGGTGTAAACGGCTCCTGTAATGAGGCTGGCTTGAATGAACT
>JAFAZD010000140.1 GCA_019239955.1 Armatimonadota bacterium
GGGTTGCCGGCGCGAAGATGTACGAGGACAATCGCAAGGCGCAGTCCCGCAACAACGCCCGCTACCATCGCCGCCACTATTACTACCGGAACGGCCATCGCTACTACCGGTCACATTAACCCATCCGAAAAGGCCCGCCGGCATAGCCGGCGGGCCTTTTCGTGTCACTCGTCCCAGTCATAGTGGACGATGTCCTTGTTGCCGGAAAGCAGCTGATCCACTGTGTCCCGACTGACCTCGTGGGGCAGGTGCAGCCAGAAGCGGGCCACCTCACTGTCACCCATTTTCTGCATCTGGAAATCGCGCGCCTTGATCTCACGCGCCTTGAGCATCTCCAGGATGCGCTGCACGTTCGCCAGCGGGTCACAGGCCGCCGCGAAGATGACGCTCAATTTCTGCCGCCGTCGGCGGCGCAGCAGCGCGTCTTCAAAATGGTTGACGGTGGTGAGCGTGAATAGGATGATCAGGGTGGCGACGGCGGCCACCTGCGCGGAGAGGCCGCCGTAGCCGACCGCGATGCCGACGCCCGCGATGGCCCAGACGCTCGCCGCCGTAGTCAGCCCGCGTACCGCGAGGCCCTGGCCCGCGCGGATGATCGTGCCCGCGCCGAGGAACCCCACGCCCGTCACGATCTGCGCCGCGATCCGCCCGCCGACCCCCGGCGAGTTCTTGTCCACCAGCGTGATCAGCGCCGCGCCGACGCAGACGAGGATGTGAGTCCGCAGCCCGGCGGGATGGTCGTGCCGCTCACGTTCCCAGCCGATCAGGCCGCCCAATGCCGCCGCCAGCAACAGCAGTCCGGTCATGTGTGCCAGCGGCGTGTGGAGGAGGAAATGGACGGACATGGGCGAAATGCGAATTAAACCTCCGCCTTCAACTGGCGCACCAGCGCGGCGACGTGCGCCGCCGCGTCGCCGCGCGGCACGGCCTCTCGCTGCTTCTTGTCCCGGCGCAGGCTGACCTCAACGTTGCCCTCGGCCAGTGACTTGCCGACCACGATTTGAACGGGGATGCCGATCAGGTCCCAGTCCTTGAACTTGACGCCGGGCCGCTCGTCGCGGTCATCCAGCAGCGCGTCCACGCCCGCCGCTCTGAGGCCGGCGTACAGCGACTCGGCGGCCTGGGGCTGCGCCTCGTCTCTGATGCCGGTCAGGATGACGACGGCCTCGAACGGGGCCAGCGCGACGGGCCAGATGATTCCGTCCGCATCATGGTGCTGTTCAACGGCGGCCGCCATCGTGCGGGAGACGCCGACGCCGTAGGAGCCGCCGAAGATGGGCCGGATGGCCCCGTCCTCGTCGTTGAACGTCGCCCCCATCGCCTGCGTGTACTTGGTGCCGAAGTTGAAGACGTGGCCGACCTCGATGCCGTGCTGCTCGTACAGCCGCCCGTCCGGGTCGGCGGGGCTGACGTCCCCGGCGACGGCGGTGCGCAGGTCGGTCAACTCCGGCGTCGGGAAGTCCCGGCCCGGCAGGACGTGGACCAAGTGCGCGTCGGTAGCGTTCGCGCCCGTCACGCCGTCGCGCACCGTCGCCACCTCCCGGTCGGCGATCACCCGCGTCCCCTGGGCCAATCCCACCGGCCCGGCGAAGCCGACCGGCGCACGGGTGACGCGCGCCACCGTCGCCGCGTCGGCCAGCGGCGACGGCCCGCCGAGATGGCGCGCCAGTTTCGCGTCATTCAGCTCCCGATCCCCGCGCACCAGCACGACTGTCGGCTCGCCGTCCGGCGCGACCACCACCAGCGTCTTGATCAGGCGGGTGGGGGGGACGCTGAGAAACCGGGACACATCCTCAATGGTCGTGACGCCCGGCGTCGCCACCTGTTCCATCGGCGGGACTGGGGCGTTCGGATCTTCCGCCGGGGCGGGGATGGCCTCGCAGCGCTCGGCGTTGGCCGCGTAGCCGGTCACGTCGCAGCGCAGCACCGTGTCCTCGCCGTCGTCGGACAGCACCATGAACTCCTCGGACTGTGAGCCGCCGATGGCCCCGGAGTCGGCCTGCACCGACAAGGACGCCAGCCCGCAACGGTCGAACATGCGCTGAAAGGCCCCGCGCACCTTGGCGTAGGCCCGCTCGGCGCTCGCTGCATCCCGGTCGAACGAGTAGGCGTCCAGCATGAGAAATTCGCGGCCCCGGATCAGGCCGCCGCGCGGGCGCGGCTCGTTGCGGAACTTGGTCTGGATCTGGTAGGCCAGCAGGGGGAGCTGTTTGTAGGACTGCACGTCGGCGCGCACGATGTCGGTCAGGACCTCCTCGTGCGTGAAGCCGAGGAAGTAGTCGTGCTCCTTGACGTGGAACAGCACGTCCACCTTGTCCCGCCCCGACTCCTCCAGCAGCTCGCGCGGGAACAGCGCCGGCAGCAGGAACTCGTTGCCGCCGATTCGCTCCATCTCCTCGCGCAGTATCTGGGAGATTTTGCCCAGCACCTTGAGGCCGAGCGGCAGGTAAGAATAGACGCCGCTCGCCAGGGGGCGGATGAATCCGCCCCGCAGCAGCAGCCGGTGGCTGACCAGCTCGGCATCCTTCGGGGCTTCCCGCAGGGTGGGGGCAAACAGTTGTGTCGCGCGCATGGGTCTCCTTACGGAAGTCTCATTGGGGTAGTTGGTGAGAGATCAATTGCCAGATGTTTTTCGTCATGATCCAGATGAACAGTGCCCCGATGATCGCCAGTCCCGTCAGCATGAAGCGCTGCTGCCACTCCTCCGTCATCTTTCGGCCGCCGCGCACCCACTCGATGAAGAAGGTCAGCAGGTGCCCGCCGTCCAGGATCGGGATGGGCAGCAGGTTGAAGATGGCGAGACTGATGGAAAGTTGCGCCATCAGCGACAGCACCTCCACCGGGCCGTTCTTGACGGCAATGTCCGTTGCCGTGTACATGACGATCACGCCGCCGACCTGCTTGTGCAGTTGTCCCTGCTGGACCAGCGCGGCGAGCCGGGCGAATAGGCCGCCGATCACAGCGTTCCCCTGACGGATCGACTCGACAAAGCCCGTCCGCTCGGTGGCCGCGACGGGGCTGAACTTCAGGATGCCTACCTCATGGGCATTGAGCTGCGGCATGTCGTTTCCGAGCGCCTTCGGCAGTGTGCCGCGCAGCGGCACGCCCCGGCCATCCCGCACGACCTCCGCATCTACAGGGCGCCCGGCACTGGCGCGCAGCAGAGACAGCGCTTGATTTGCGTCCGTCACGGCCGTACCATTGATTGCATCGAGTGTGTCGCCGGGGCGGAGGCCCAGGGCCGATCCGGCGGGGCCGGGCGCGGTCACGTCCACCATCAGGATGGGCTTGCCGCTGTCGTCCGTCCAGGGGCGCGGCGTCCCGGTCTTCGTCAATACTTGGTCTCCGCGCCGCACGGTCAGGGTGATCGGGTGTCCCAGGCTGTTGTGAATCAGGCCGACCATCTGCGCGCCATCGGTAATGCGCTGCCCGTTGATGGCCTCAATGACGTCGCCGGCGTGCAGCCCCATCCGCTGGCCCTCGCCGCCGGGCTCCACCTCGCCGACTCGATTGAGCATCTTGCCCATCGGCAGCCCGACGGTGCAGCCCATCAGGCAGAAGATGACGTAGCCCGTGATGAACGACATCACGGGGCCGGCCAGGATGACCAGCGACCGCTGCCAGAGCGGCTTGCTGTTGAACCCGTCCGGCGCGGTGTACGGCTCCGCTTCCGCGGTGTTCTCGGCGAGCAGGGGAATCTGGCCCGCATCCGGGTCATCCTGCGCGCCCTTGCTCAGCACCCTCTCCTTCGCCTGAATCAGCGGCGCTTCATCGGCCTCCATGCCGGCGATGCGGACGAAGCCGCCCAGCGGCAGCGCGCGGATGTTGTATTCCGTGTCGCCCCGCTTGCCCAGCCGCACCAGCCGCTTGCCGAAGCCGATGGAGAAGTCGTCCACCCGGATGCCGAACAGGCGGGCGACGATGAAGTGCCCCCACTCGTGCGCGACGACCAGGATGCTCAGGACGATCAGAAAGGTGATGATTGTCTGAAGGCTGTGCAGAACGGCCATAAAGCCCTGCTCCTAAAAGTCTTGCGTGACCTGGCGACGCGCCCAGGCGTCGGCGTTCAGTATCTGCGTCAGCGTTGGGCGCGGCTGCGGCGCGTGCGCGTCCATCGCGCGTTCTATCCATTCCGGGATGGCCGGGAACGTGATCTTCTCCTCCAGGAACAAGCCGACCGCGGCCTCATTGGCGGCGTTGAGCACGGCGGGCATCGTGCCGCCGGACTGGGCCGCGCGCCGCGCGAGCGCCAGGCACGGGAAGCGGGCCTCATCCGGCGGGTCAAACGTCAGCGGCGTCCCGAGCCGCGCGATGTCCAGGCGGGGCAGCCCGGCGTCCACCCGCTCCGGGTGGAGCAGCGCGTACTCGATCGGCAACCGCATGTCCGGCAGGCCGAGCTGGGCCAGCACCGACCCGTCATGGAAAACCACCAGCGAATGTATCACGCTCTGCGGATGAATGACGATCCCGATTCGTTCCATCGGCAGGTCGAACAGCCAGCGCGCCTCGATTGTCTCCAGCCCCTTGTTCATCAGGGTCGCGCTGTCAATCGTGATCTTCCGCCCCATCGCCGGCCAAGTCGGATGATTGAGTGCGTCGGCCGGCATTGCCGCCGCCATGCGGTCCCGGCCCCACTCCCGGAACGGCCCCCCCGACGCGGTCAGCCAGACCTTCTCCACGCTGTCCGCCGGGCTGCCCTGCACGCACTGAAAGACGGCGGAGTGCTCGCTGTCGATCGGCAGCACCCGGACTCCGTTGGTCCGTGCCGCCGCCATCACCAGCTCGCCCGCCGCGACCAGCACCTCCTTGGTCGCCAGCGCCACGTCCTTGCCCGCCTCCAGCGCCGCCAGCGTCGCCCGTATCCCGACCGCCCCGGCGACGGCGACGACCACCGCGTCCGCGCCGTCCAGCCGCGCCAGACGGACCAGATCGGCCTCCTCGCCGCATTCCAGCCCCGCCGGGGGCACATCGAACTCATGCGCCTGCCGCCGCAGCAGCTCTTCATTGTGACGTGCCGACAGCCCCACGATCCGCAGGCGCTCCGGCAGCCGCCGCGCCACGTCCAGCGTCTGTGTCCCGATACTGCCCGTCGCGCCCAAGATGACGATGCGTTTCATGGGTGGCCCCCGCCCCCGCCCCGGCTCGTCCCTCGCCACCCCTCCCCCATCGGAATGGGAGAGGGGCCAGTGGCAATGGTCAGGTGCGTCTTGACAAGCGGCACAGCGCCGTAATGAGTGGCCCCTCTCCCGGCCCTGCGGGGGAGGGGTGGCGAGGGACGAGCCGGGGCGGGGGCCATCCTACGCATTCACCACCGCGCCGAACTTGCGCACGCGGCGCTGGTAGTCCTCCAGGGCCTCGACCAGATGCGCCGTGGTGAAATCCGGCCACAGAGTTGGCGTCACCCACATCTCGGCGTAGGCGACGCCCCAGAGCAGGAAGTTGGAGATGCGCAGCTCGCCCGCGGTGCGGATCAGCAGGTCGGGATCGGGCAGATCGGGCGCGTACATACAGGCGGAAAGATGATCCTCCGTGATATCCGCCGGGTTGATTTCCCCGCGCGCCGCCGCCTCGGCCAGCCGCCGCGCGGCATCGGCGATCTCCACCCGCCCGCCGTAGTTGATCGCCAGGTTCAGCGTGATGCGAGAATTATGGGCCGTCACCGCCATGTCCCGATCCATCTCGCGCAGCAGCGACTCGGACAGGCCATCGCGCCGCCCGACGAAGCGGATGCGGACGCCGTTCTCGTGCAGTTCCCGCAGCTCGTTGCGGGCCGCCTGCTCGATCAACGCCATCAGGCCATCGGTCTCGTGCTTGGGCCGACGCCAGTTCTCATTGGAGAAGACATAAAGAGTCAGGACGGGGATGCCCAACTCGGCGGCGTCGCGCACGATCCGGCGGACGGTCCTGTAGCCCTCGCGGTGCCCGAGCAGGCGGGAGGGCAGGTGGTTTTTGCGCGCCCAGCGCCCGTTGCCGTCCATGATGATGGCGACGTGCCGGGGCATCCGCAGCGGGTCCAGGCGCGCTCGGAAGGCTTCCAGTTCGGCCTCCGGCGTGTGCGCGGAGGGCCGTGGCGCAACGATGGTCATGCGTGTGATTGGCCCCGCCGTCAGACTTCCAGCAGCTCGGCCTCTTTGGCCCGGGAAATCTGGTCGATCTCGGCGATGTAGCGGTCGGTCAACTTTTGCAGGCTGTCCTGCGCCCGCTTGGAGTCATCTTCGGAGACCTCGCCCTTTTTCACCAGTGCCCTGGCGTGGTCGTTTGCGTCGCGCCGGATGTTGCGGACGGCGACGCGGCCCTCCTCGGCCTTCTTGTGCAGCACCTTGACGAATTCCTTGCGCCGCTCCTCCGTCAGCGGCGGGATGCTCAGTCGCAGCGCCGTGCCGGTATTGACCGGGTTGATGTTGATGTCGGAGTTCTTGATCGCCTTCTCAACGGCCCCCAGGACGCTGCGATCATACGGGGTGATGAGCAGCTGACGCGGCTCCGGGATGCTGAGATTGGCGAGCTGGTTGATGGGCGTCGGCGAGCCGTAGTAGTCGGCGGTGATGCCGTCGAGCAACGCCGGCGTGGCGCGCCCGGTGCGGATGGTCGAGAAGTCGTGCTGGGTCGCCTCCACCGTCTTCTTCATCTTGTGCTCGGCATCTTTGGCGAGGTCTGCAAGGCTCATGGCATCATTACTCCTGAAAACGAATTCTTCATGACTGAACGGTGGAAGCCGAGGAAGGGATGGCCGGCCCAACGCCATTCCGGTGACGCTCCTGTGCCGGCTCGTCAACCGCGAGTTCATCGGCGCGAGCGACGATCTGGGCGAAGGTGATGCCATCCCTGTCGGAAAACTCGACCTCGCAGTCGCCGTTATCGTACACCTCGATGACATAGCCGACGGCTCCGGTGGCGGCACCCTCTTTCCGATATTTGTCCGTCAACAGGCGCACACGCGAGTAATTGTCAATCATGGCTGCTCTCCCGCACCCAGAAACAAGGTAACTCACTTTACCATTGGTGCGTTGGCCGTGTTCATCCCGCCGCCCCAACGTGAAGTTGCCGTTGGAATACTTCACTGCTGCCTGTTGCTGATAGATGGCCGCGAGTTCTTCCGAATTCTCGCGGCCATATCCCAGCGCAAGGAATACAGTGTCCTTACCGTGCATGGCACCAGGCTTGAAAATGTAATCTCTGAACTTCTCAACCGGTGCCTCGCATCTCATAATCCACTACGCATCCCGGCTGACCAGGGTTCCGATGGGCACGCCCTGGGCGACGCGGCGGACGTTGCCGGGGACATTGATGTCGAAGACGACGATGGGCAGGTTGTTCTCCATGCAGAAGGCCAGCGCGGTCAAATCCATCACCTTGAGCTGCCGGCTGATCGCCTCGGCGTAGGTGATGCGGTCGAATCGCTCGGCGTCGGGGTGACGGCGCGGGTCCTTGTCGTACACGCCGTCAGTGCCGTTTTTCGCCATCAGGATCGCCTGCGCGCGCATCTCGGAGGCGCGCAGGGCGGCGGCGGTGTCGGTGGTGAAGTACGGGTTGCCCGTCCCGCCCGCCAGGATGATGACGCGGTTCTTCTCCAGGTGCCGCAGGGCGCGACGGGTGATGTACGGTTCGGCGACCGCCTGGATGGGGATGGCGGTCAGCACCCGGGTGTCCACCCCCTGCTGCTCCAGCGAGTCTTGCAGAGCCAGTGCGTTGATGACCGTGCCCAGCATCCCGCTGTGGTCGGCGGTGACGCGGTTCATGCCTGCCGCCTGGGCGAGCTGGCCGCGCATGATGTTGCCGCCGCCGACCACGATGGCGACCTGGACGCCGAGCCGGTGCAGGCTGACGACCTCGCCCGCGATGGCGGCGACGGCGTTGTAGTCCATGACGCCCTGTGTGCCGTCCCCGGCG
>JAFAZD010000159.1 GCA_019239955.1 Armatimonadota bacterium
GGGGTCGTCCTCGGCCTGCTCGGCCAGCGTCGGCACGAACACCTGGTGCTCGTTCAGCAGCGCCACCAGCACCCGCTGGTAGTAGGCCCCCGGCTTCTCCAGCGGCCCGTGGCTCCCCTCGGCGTCCAGACGCCTGCGGGTGGCGTCCAGGGCCTGGGCGGGCAGGTCCCAGAGGCCGTGCTGCTCGCAGACGGAAAGCAGCTGGCGGTGACGCCTCTGGCTGCCGAGGTCGTGCAGTTGGGCGGCCAGTTCGCCGGCCCGCTTGTCCAGCCACTGCGCCTGACGGCTGTGCGGCTGTGGGGAGCGAGGCGGGGCGCCGACTTCCGCAGAATTGCCGACGAAGTCGAGGGGCCTCCCAACGTTCAACGTTTGAATCTCTTTGTTTGTTTTCTTTGGAGTAGTCTCTGGTATTGCAGCCGCATTCTTGCGGCTTGCAAGCGGCATTTCTGCGCCTTCCAAGCCGCAAATTTGCGGCTTGCATGACGGCAATTCTGCGCCTTGCGCCGGCACCCCTCCGGCATCGGGAGGCGGGGGGGCGTCCGGCGCACCACCGTCCGTCTCGTCGGACGGCCCGAGCTGATCGACCGCCGCCTGCACGGCGGGGACGTTGAAGAGGTACTGGCGGGTGCGGTCCCAGGTGAAGCGCGGGTTGGTGCGCGACTCCAGGTACTGCCGGCCGGCCAGGTAGGCGTAGCCCGCCGCGATCGCCTTATCGCCGAACAGCCCCATCAGCTCGTCCTTCATCTCCGGCAGCGACTTGTAGACCCACAGCTCCGTGTCCTGGTCCGGCTCCTCCCCCGCCCGGCGGGCCGCCTCGTTGTGCGCCTCGGCCTGGGCCACCGCCTCCAACTTGACGTCGTGCCAGTACTCCATCTGTGACAGGATCATGGCGGCGCAGAGGTTGCCGTCGCAGATGCGGACGTAATCTTCCCGCAGGACAGCGACGTAGCTGCGCCTGGGGTGGCGGATGCTGCCGGTTCTGGCCATGCCTGTCTCCTCCCGCTCCCGTTCGTCCCTCAGGATTCCTCTAGGATTCCTCTAGGATTCCTCTAGGGTTCCTCGGCGTCCGCCGCGGCGAAGTACAGGTCGAGGGCGGCCTGCACCACGTCCTGCTTGCGCCGGCGGCGCCGCCAGCAGTACTCGTCGAGCCGCTCCACCGTCGAGACGGCCAGCCGCAGCGAGGTCACCATGGTCCGGTCGGCCGTGTCCAGCCGCGCCCGCAGGGTCCGGCCGTCCGCGCGCGGCGGGCGCTCCGCCTCGGCCCGTCGGTCGGTCTGTTGGTTTGTTTGTAGGTCGTCTTGTTTGTTTGTCGGTTTGTCTGTTTGTTTGTCGGTTTGTAGTATAGTATTATTTGCCTCGCCGTCCGGGGGCGCGGGGGCCGACGCCTGCTGGCGGCTCAGGTCGCGCAGCGCCCGCGCCGGGTTGACCGGCACGCTCAGCCGCTTGGGCTCGTCCGTATCGGGCATCTCGAGATCTCCTTCATTTTTATTTTTATTCGACCGGCTGGAGCCGGAAGCCCTTGAAGCGCAGGTCGTCCGCCGCCGCCGCGAGGCAGGCCATGTCCACGGCCGGGCGGCGCAGGGCGAAGGCGTTGACCAGGGCGGCGTCGCAGAGCACGCACAGCTCGCGCGGGATGCCCGCGGCCGCGTTGTAGAGCGGCTTATGCACCTCGGGCAGGAACATGGCGTCGAAGTCGCCCCCGGCGACCGAGGCGCGGAAGCGCAGCATCTCCAGGGAGTCCTCGATCGTGAGCGGGTCCAGGTGCGCGCCGCCGGTGATGCGCGAGCGCAGCGCCGGCTTCTGGGTCAGCTTGTTCTGGAAGTTGTCCTGGGCGAAGAGGACGATCTGGAGCAGCTTGGCCTTGGCGGTGGCCTCGTTGGAGAGCATCTGGAGCAGGTCGAGGTTGGCGCGGGAGATCGTCTGCGCCTCGTCGAGCAGCAGCACGGCGATCTTGCGGCTCTGGTAGCACTCGACCAGGAACAGGCGCAGGGCGTCCTTGAGGTCCTGCAGGTTGCGCGCGGTGGCCTGGCCGAACGAGGCCAGCACGACCCGCAGGAAGGCGGCGGGGGTGGCCGCCGACGGGTCGGTGAGGTGGGCGACGGCGTAGCGGTCGGGGTGCTCCTCCCAGGTGCTCACCAGCAGTTCGGCCACGGTGGTCTTCCCGGAGCCGATCGGCCCGGTCAGCAGGAACAGGCCGCGCTGCTCGTCCACGGAGTAGGCGACCTTGGTGACGGCCAGTTGGTGTTCCTGGGTCTGGTAGGCGAATTCGGGGTCGGGCGAGGTCGAGAAGGGCGAGGCGCGCAGGCCAAAGTGGTCCAGGTACAGGCTCATTGGGGGCGTCCTCCGGGGCGTCGGCGGCCACGATTTGAGGCTGTCCCAAACTCGCGTCTGGTGCGAGTTTGATTGAGGACATTATACAGCCCATCTCCCCCGGAGTCAAGGACTGCCGAAAAAAGTGGCATCGGGCGTGGGCGTGGGCTGCGGGGCGTGCCCTGGATTGTTTCCAGACGGACCGGGCCGTGGACGCCAAACAGGTCGGCATCGGGGGCCTGTCGCGCTACGACAAGGCCGCGCTGGTGCATATCTATCATTCGGTGAGCGCCGTCGCCGAGTGGCCTGCCGTTTACCAGTCTTGAAACGGCGAAGGGCAGAGGCTTCGGCCTCTGCCCCTTTCCCACGCTATTTGTTGCCGGGTGTAACCATGCAGACCACCGTTTGCAAAAAACAAGCCCGACCCTCAGATTGAGAGACCAGGCCCTTATGCGCCGATGTTAGGGAAAATGCTGACATCTCCCACGGCTAAAGCCTGTGGGGTTCTCAGGCTACGCATAGGCCGATGCCTTACGTTAGCGCCTGAAGGCGGTGCCCCCGCCCACCTTCCAGTAGGCGAACCTACCGAAACCAACTTCCGCACTGCGGAAATGGTGACTTGTCTGCGTCTGTCCAGTCGGGTCACTCCAACAATGCGCCGTGCTAGACCGAAGTTCATCAAGGGTATTCATCCACCCCCTAAAACGACGGCATACACGCCGCCGCCCGCGCCCTGCGGGTCGGGCGACAGACAGTGCGGGCGGTGCGAAAAAGGGGGCGCGGCGCTTGACCGAGCAGGCCCGCCCGCCCCTGGCCGCCCCCGACGGCGACGCGGTCGAGTTCGACGAGCTGTGCCTGCGCCAGTCGCCG